>QFQM01000037.1 GCA_003243255.1 Flavobacterium psychrophilum
GGGCATCGATAGTTACACAGTCAATTCCGGCATTGATAAGGTGATATCGCACCAATGCCCCGGATATTCCTGCCCCGATGATTGCTACTTCCGTATCAATATTATGGTCAAGTTTCGGAAAGGTAAACGGGAGTCCGTCTTTAATCAGCCAAAAGGGATAACCAGCTTTTAATGTCATAGTTAAAGCGTTTTATTATAAAGTTATCGCTTTTGGGCAATGTTAATTTAACCGGAAATAAAATATAGGATTTATTTAACTCTTAACAAGTGACTTAAAAATTGCATAGTTTTGCAGTATAATTCACTGAAATGATAAACCCTTCTGCCAGCGGCTGGATCGATAAGTTTTTTGCACAGCTAAAAAACAGGCTTCCCGTTTATGCTAATTCCCACGACTTTTACAGGTCGGTAAGGGATTCAGGTTTTATATATGGCCATGTGGTATCATTCAGTAATATCGACTCAAAAGAAACCAAAGGCTGGACAACAGAAGAACTTACTAAAGTAGCCCTCCTAAACACGCTTTATGATGTGTACAGGCTCGTTCAAAAAGACGACGACCCTAAAGGTTTTATTGAAAAAGCGATCCCTTTTTATAAAGAAATGACACCCGAGGGATTTTCATTCCTGAAAAAGGTATTGCCGGCATCGTCACAAAGCCATCAGCTGGAAGAAATTCTTGATGAGCGAATCCAGACGAATGACAATATCATCAGCCGGAACTTTTCGCATATCCTTACTAATGCGCTGCTCTTTATGGACATTATGGCTTTCCGCCAATATCTTATCAATGAAGAGATTCCGCAAAAGTACCTGAGAAAGCTCGAAGAGACCGTGATGAGCATCGTTTCCCTGGCTTTAAAGGCAAAGGATAAAAGGTCGGAATATGATGAGCTACTTATTAAATTATTTGAGTCTTCGGTACGCTATACCAAGTTCTCTAAAATAAATGCTGACGACCTGGATAAGCTTGAACTTGATTATTTTGCATCGAAACCCGAAAAGAACTACCTGCTTGATATGGCGGGTATGGCAGTATGGAGTGATGGCAAAGCCCAGGAAACGGAAATCGATTTTCTTTACAAACTAGCTGAGCAAATGGGCATGAGTGAAGAGATTGCTGCCGAAAGTATCGCCGCATTCAGCGTATTCATTAAAATGAACCGTAAGGATATACCTTTCTTCAGGTATTCCAATCCTGTGAAGCATTTTTATGACCATGCATCAAATTCGGTAATATTACTGATAAACCGTAACAAAAACCGACTCATAAAAGAGCTTTCCAACAATGGTGAACTGATGCTGTTGCTTACGCATTCCACCCATCGAAGCCTTGATGAAAGAGAAAAGAAAAAAATTAAGAAGCAGCTTCTGGAAATATGTAAGACCGTACCATCACTTACTATTTTTTTATTGCCCGGAGGAAGCTTACTATTACCGTTACTGATTAAATTCATACCCCAGTTACTGCCAACGGTTTTCAATGAAAATCTGGAAACTGACAACGAATAAAAAAACCGCCTCTAAAGGCGGTTCTTCATTATAAACAAAATAACAGAATTTAGAATTTAAGCTGGTTCACCTTGTCAAGTTCTGTATTGTCGCAAAAGTTTACATCAAGGTCTTTTACGATACCAGAATCAAGTCCGTAAACCCATCCGTGAAGGCATAGTTCCTGACCGTTTCTCCATGCATTCTGCACGATAGATGTCTTTGCAAGATCAAGCACCTGCTCTTTCACGTTAATCTCTACAAACGTATTGAATCTTGTAGTCTCATCAATTATCGAATCAAGATATTGGCGATGATGCCTGTACACATCTTTAATATGCCTGATCCAGTTATCGATAAGTCCGATAGAATCATTGCCCATAGCTGCTTTTACACCGCCACATCCGTAATGGCCGCATACAATAACGTGTTTTACCTTAAGCACGTTCACGGCATAGTCAAGTACACTTAGCATGTTCATATCGGTATGAACCACCATATTGGCAATATTCCTGTGTACAAATACCTCTCCCGGCTGTGCACCTATAACCTCATTAGCAGGAACACGGCTGTCTGAACAACCTATCCATAATAACGGCGGCGACTGGCCTTTTGCAAGCTTTGCAAAATATTCCGGATCGTCTTTAAGTTTGGTCTCCGACCATATTTTGTTGTTATCTAAAATCTTTTTGTAAAAATCTGAATGTGAGTGTGACATAGTTAATCTTATAATGGCTCTGCACTTGCAGAAGTGTTTTCAATTCTGTTTTTATTTTTTTTCTCTTTGTGTTCTACAAACACATTTTGTTTACCCCAATCGGTATTCTCAAGCTCATAGGCTTCCTTAAAGCCCACCAGCTTCACTTTTATATGCTTTTCCCTCGATTTTACATCCCTGAACTCTTCGATAAGATCTAGAACATCATGAGCGATATAAACCGTATCAGAAGCATCAATTACAACTTTTGAATGTTCAGGAATATCATTAAGTGTAGTTTTTATCGCAGCTTTATTAAGAAACGATACTTCCTGCGCCAGATCGATATGAATGATATCGCCTTCAGCATATTCCTCTTTCCTAAAGTTGTAGGCTCTTTTCAGGTTCCCCCTCAATACGAATATGATACTGATGACCATACCCAATGCAACACCTTTAAGTAAATCGGTAAATACTACTGCCAGTAATGTTGCGATGAAAGGTATAAACTGGTATTTACCCTTGTGCCAGAAATGCATAACCGTTGCCGGCTTGGCCAGCCTGTATCCCACTACCAACAGTACCGCTGCAAGAGTGGCTAAAGGAATTTTATTTAGTACAATTGGAATGGAAAGTACGCAAATAAGCAACAGCACTCCATGAATTATAGTTGAAGTTTTTGTTTTAGCCCCTGCATTGGCATTAGCCGAAGAGCGAACAACAACCGATGTCATAGGTAAACCGCCTATTAACGCACTCATCATGTTACCGATACCCTGCGCCTTAAGTTCTACATTGGTATCTGTATAACGCTTCTGAACGTCCATCCTGTCTGAAGCTTCAATACATAAAAGCGTTTCAATTGATGCTACTACTGTAATGGTAGCAGCAGTTATCCACACCTGTGGGTTGTTGATACCTTTAAAATCAGGTGTAATGATTATACTTTTTAGGTCTTCAAAAGACTGCGGCACCGGAAGTTTTACCAGGTGTGTTTCGGCTATTGCCAGCCTGCTGCCCGTTCTCACAAATATCTCATTTAGGATGATACCTACTATTACAGCAACCAGCGCACCGGGAACAAGTTTCAGCCTTTTGAGGAACGGAACTTTATCCCATGATATAAGAATAGCCAAAGAAATAAGTGTAACGATAATAGCGCCTAAATGAAAATAATCAAAAGCACCCAAAATGGCAGAAAAGGTATTGTGCCCATCCGGCTCTAAAAAGGCTTCATCACCTTCAAAGTCGGCATCAAAACCAACAGCATGCGGCAGCTGTTTCAGGATAATAATAATACCGATACCTGCAAGCATACCTTCAATTACATTCGATGGGAAATAATTGGAGATGCTTCCTGCCCGTATAAATCCCAATACTAACTGAAATACACCGGCAAGGAAAACACTTAGCAGGAATACCTCAAATGAGCCTAATGTAGAAATGGCAGTAAGTACTATGGCAGTAAGCCCTGCCGCAGGCCCCGAAACACTGATGTGGGATTTACTTATTGACCCCACAACAATACCACCGATGATACCCGCAATAATACCGGATAATGGCGGTGCACCGGATGCCAAAGCGATACCCAAACATAAGGGTAATGCTACTAAAAACACCACAAGACCCGATGGGAAATCGGCCTTTAGGCTTTCAAAAAAATTTGTCTTTTTTGTCATAACCGAAAAATATATAATACAATTACATGCTCAGATGCCTTTACAGCTAAGCATTTGTCCTGTTGGGTACTGGACATTAAAACCGGATTATATTAAATCGGGAGGTGGCGAATGGATATCACGGGAAACATTATCATGTTTCTCATCGTTAGCCGTTTTTATGATGGAATTTTTTTTCGATGGAAGAAAAAAAGCAAGCCGCAACTCCATATAGGAAGGTGCGGCTTTAATTTCTTTTATCTCTTTTTGTATTTCTTCTTCAGTCATACTGTAAACCATAGACATATCTGCATCGTCCTGGATCAAACTTACAATAGTAGGAGTTGCCAGAAACGCCAGAAATAAGAATAACACTATGTTTACAAAAATTTTCATCTTACAGCAAAGATACGCATAAATTACAGCAAAATCTAAGCCATAAACAGCAAACTATTAAATTTGTTCTTCGCTCCAGGCCTTCATCATCCACATGGTCTTTTCCTGCTCTTTGATGAAATCACTCATCATAGAATTGGTACCTTCATCATTGATCTTTCCTGATTCCTCAAGGATAACCCTTTCTATCTTCAGCAGGTCAGCAATAGATTCCATAACAAGATTCACTGCATCGCTGTCAACAGAAATATTTTTACCTACTTTAAGCTTATTGTTTTTGATGTAATCGTCAAAAGTATGCAATGGTATGCCACCTAGCGTAAGCACACGTTCTGCAACCATGTCAATTTTGAGTTGTGCATCATTATAAAGTTCTTCAAATTTTACATGAAGATCAAAAAATCGTTTCCCTCGGATGTTCCAGTGTATACCTCTCAGATTCTGATAATACACCTGAAAATTAGAAAGCAGTATGTTAAGTTCTGCTGCTATTACTTCTGTTTCTTTTACCGGCAGCCCCAGTATATTTGTTTCTTTGGTTTGTTTCTTTGTCGCCATCTTATTCTGTTTCTGTTATTAAGTGTAAGTTTTGTTTTATAAAAGTATAGTAAATTTAAGTATTTAAAAGATAGGAAATATCAATAGTTTTTATAATTTTATCATAAAAATCTATACAATGACAATTACCCAACTTTACTACGTATTAGCTGTCGCCGAACACAAAAACTTTACGCTTGCCGCAGAAAAATGCTTTGTGACGCAGCCTACGCTTAGTATGCAGATACAAAAACTTGAAGAAGAGCTTGATATACAGATATTTGATCGCAGCAAAAAACCTATTCAGCTTACCGATGTAGGAGAGAAAATTGTGCAGCAGGCTAAGAATATAGTAAATGAATCAGGACGTATTAAAGATATTGTAGATCAGCAAAAAGGATATATTGGCGGTGATTTCAAGATAGGCATCATCCCTACTGTTATGCCTACGCTGCTCCCAATGTTCATGTCAAACTTCATAAATAAATATCCTAAAGTGAACCTTATCATTGAGGAGCACAATACAACAGAGATTATAAAAAGGCTTAAAAACGGGCAGCTTGATGCCGCTATCGCTGCTACTCCACTTGATGAGGAGTCGCTAAAAGAAATCGTTTTGTACTATGAGCCATTCGTAGCCTATGTACCTGAAAGCAATCCCGCTTACAAAAAGAAAGAATTTGAAGTAGAAGACCTTGAAGCTAACCTTAATAATCTGCTGCTGCTTCAGGACGGACATTGTTTCCGTAATAATATACTGAACATCTGCAAGGCAACATCATTGCACCATGACAATCATTTCCAGATAGAAAGCGGAAGTTTTGAAACGATGGTACGACTTGCCGACGAAGGTTTGGGTATGACACTATTGCCTTACCTTCACACCTTAGATATGGATACCAAACATCAGGACAAGCTTCGCCAGTTTAAGGATCCAAGACCATCGCGTGAAGTAAGCCTTATCTATTCGAAAAAAGAACTTAAGCTGCATATTATAGAAGCACTGCGAACTACAATAGCAGGTGTGGTTAAGGGAGCTATCACATTCCAGAATGTAGAGATAAGCAGCCCGTTGCATAAAAAGCAATAGCTTACCAAAAGACATAAAAAAAGGAGCCTCTAAAGGCTCCTTTGTGTTTTATTGCTGAACATGAATCAGACAGGCTTTTAATTCAGGCTTCTCTATTGTGAAGTTATTAAGCCATTCTATGAGTTGTTCAATTTCGTAAGGTAAAAGTACTTTTATAGCTTTTTCAACTTCCTTACAAAAAAGCATCGGGTCAAAGCTTACGCTCTCCAGGATCTTTTGTGTATAGCTAAACATAGGTCTAGTCATAGTGCTGAAATTCTTTTTTAAGTTATCTGTGATAAGAACGATTATGTAAAAGTAATAAAATATTTTGTTCGAAAACGAAATAGTTTTCAACAATTCACCTTTTAACGTTTAGATACTTCAAATTATTAACAGTTTTTTAACCTTTAAAAGCGATCAGCATTTCTCTTTTACCTGGCGGCCCCTGAACTTTTTTCACGCTGAATCCTGCTGACTGCATAGCCTTTTTAATAACTGTTCTGCATGCATAGGTTACAAGTATGCCTTTGGTTTTTAATGCGGTATACATTTTAGCAAAAATTTCCTCGCTCCACAACTCCGGCTGTGTAGGATACCCAAAAGCATCAAAATAAATAAGATCAAAAATACCTTGGTCATTTATCTCCTCAAAGCGTTGCTGCCTTTTTGTTAATGTAAACTTTTCAGAAAGTTTAACAGGCAATCCCCATTCAGCGGTGTGCAGCGTATTAAATATCTCCTGCTTATCGTCAGCATTCAACTGGCTTACATAATTAAGCTGTAAAGCTTCTTCCTGTAAAACAGGGTAAGCCTCAACCCCGGTATAGTTAATCTCCTGATTCGTCTTTAACGACTCAAGGTAGGTAATAAAGCAATTAAGCCCTGTACCGAAGCCTATCTCTAAAATAGAAACAGGCTTGCCTTCTGTTAAAGCAAGCCCGTTTTTTATAAATACGTGATACGCCTCCTGGATAGCACCATACCTTGAATGATAGTTCTCATCCATATCCGGTACATAAATGGTAACTGATCCGTCGTTCGTAATTACAATTTCTCTTTTCAATTATTTGATATAAAGTTTTTTGATGCGTGGTATCGGGCCTTCGCATTTTTGCTCATGACAGGCAACACACGACGAAACTGCATCATTAAAATGTTTTTTGGCATTAAGCGAATCTTTATAGATAAGCTCCTGCGCTTTTAGGAACTTAGCAGCCTGCTTCTTAAAAAATGCATCGTTATCGCTTTCATCCGTCATTACCGAAGCATGGATCTTTAAGAAGTGCTTCGGGAAATTACCTATGGTGTCACCGTTTACAATACGCTCTTTAAGCCTTTGGTTGTCAACATACATCTGCTCCATCAAAGCTGCCATTTCTGACATCTCATACATTTTGAATTCCTTTTCCTTTTTGGCAGGTGCACATTTTTCGGGCTCAGCTTTTACAGCTTCAACCTTTTTTTCGCATGCTGCAAATGTAAGCCATGCCGCAACAACTATCAATAACCGTTTCTTCATTATTTGCTTATTAGCACACCGTCGGCCATAAATTTATATTCGATCTTGGGCTCGGTGATTTTAGCAATCGCCTCGTCAGACTCTCCCCCATCTTTCGCATAATGCCTTAGCTGAGCAACAGATGTTTCGCTTACAAAAGCCTTACCGCTTACGATAGCATCCTGATCGGTAGCATTTAGCGGAACGAAAAACGCATAATCCTTAAACTTAACAAATGATTCTTTGCCTCCAGGAAGTGCCAATGACATCCAGCAGCCTTTCTTCTGGCAAACTGCGTTTATCTTAGATTTGAATTTTACATTAACCGTATCGCCCGGTTTAAGTGACTTATACTTTTTGATCATCTCCTCCTTAGAGATCGCTTTGTCAGCAAGTATTTTATCTCCGAATGAAGCGTAATCAACCTTAACTGCTGTTTCAGGCTTAACGGCTTTTACTTCTTCAGGAGCTTTGTCTTCCACGTTTACAGGATGCTCTAAAGTATGTTCAGTCTCAACCGGAATTGGTTTAACCGTATCGGTAACAGTTACAATCGTATCGTTTGCAGCAGTTTCGGTAACTGCTTCTGACTCTTTATTCTTCTGACAGGCAGCCAACATTGAAAATGCGGCAACCACAAGTAGTGACTTTTTCATTATATAACGAAAATTAGGTTTAATGTTACAAAATTATACAGATTCTTTAACCTTGCAAGGACATACTTATAATTTCGTCATTTTATTACACTTTCTTTCAACGATTTAATTTTTCGTCACCCAAAATTATACGAAACAAAACCGTTAACATGTTTTTTTAGTAAATTTGCAAATAACGCGACCTAAACATTAAACCAACACGAAAAAAAGAATTTAATGAGTAATAACGCTACTAACAGCATTATCATCAACAAAGCAGAGACATCAAAAATTGGTTCTGTTGATTTTGAAAACCTTCCGTTTGGCAACACTTTTACAGACCATATGCTGGTTTGTGATTTTAGGAATGGCCAGTGGGAAACACCCGAGATCAAACCGTATGCACCATTTCTGATTGATCCTTCTGCTAAGATTTTCCACTACGGACAGGCAATCTTTGAAGGTATGAAGGCCTACAAAGATGAGCATGACGATGTATGGCTTTTCAGGCCGGACCAGAATTTTGACCGTTTCAACAAATCAGCAGTAAGGCTTGCCATGCCGGAAGTTCCTGAAGAGGTATTCATCGGTGGCCTTAAAAAAATACTTGAAATAGAGAAAGAATGGGTTAAAAAAGGAAAAGGCAATTCGCTTTATATCCGCCCGTTCATGATTGCGATAGGTTCAGGAGTAATTGCTGCACCTTCAACACAATACCGTTTCATGATCATCCTTTCACCTGCTAAATCATATTATTCGGGCGAAGTAAAAGTTATCATCGCAGAGCATTACAGCCGTGCGGCTAATGGCGGTATCGGTGCTGCAAAAGCTGCCGGTAACTATTCAGCACAGTTCTACCCTACAAAACTGGCTAATGAGGCGGGCTTCCAGCAAATTATCTGGACTGACGATGCTACACATACCAAACTTGAAGAAGCCGGTACAATGAACGTATTCTTCAGGATAAATGATACCCTATATACAGCACCTACAAGCGAAAGGATTCTTGACGGCGTAACCCGTAAGAGCCTTATAGAACTTGCTAAGCGCGAAAACATTAATGTAGAAGTTCGTTCGGTACTGGTATCAGAACTTATAGAGGCAGCCAACAACGGTTCGCTTAAAGAGATATTTGGTGCAGGAACGGCAGCTGTAGTTAACCCTATCGTTGGGTTCAGCTACCAGGATACATACTATGAATTACCTAAACAGGAAAACTCAATAGCATTAGAACTTAAAGAAAAACTGAACAACATTCAGTACAAACTTGCCGAAGACACCTTTGGGTGGACGGTGAAAGTGTAAGGGTTCCGGGTTCTCACTCAGCCATATAAAAAAGAGGGTGCTTAAAATTTAAGCACCCTCTTTTATTTCTATTCGTTCCAATTGGCAACTCTAAACCCGAAACTCACAACCCTGAACCTACTTAAGTATTTCCTCAAAATTCGGTTTAAAGTAGTTAGGGCCTTTCATCACCTTTCCGTCTTCACGGTATATTGGCTTGCCATCAGCACCAAGCTTACTCATATTGCTGCGCTGTATCTCGTCGAACACCTCTTCTATTTTATGCTGAAGGCCATGTTCAATAATAGTACCGCAAAGTATATACAACATATCGCCAAGCGCATCGGCAATTTCAACAATGTCATCATTCTGAACAGCTTCCAGATACTCTTCGTTTTCTTCTTTCATCAGGTTAAAACGCAGCATATTTACAGCTTCACCAAGCGTACCTCTCGGTGATTCACTGCTTCCCAGGCCAAATGCATCGTGGAATTGCTTAACAGCATCTAATTGTTTTTTCATTTTTATAAAATTTGTGTCTTAAAAGTAGCTAAAAATAAAAGCCTGATGTTGTACCTTTGCCAAAAAGATTTCAACATGTTTACAACAGGCCAGTTGGTTTTCGCAGTACTTTTTTTTGTTGCATTTGTTATTACCATGGTAGTTATGTACCGTAAAGACCTGATGACTCACAAAAAATATTACAAGGGTACCTATAAGATACTTTTAGGCTTCCTTTCGTTTATCGCAATACTGTTTGTATTGAAGATTTTCTTAAAGAAATAACCTTAAAATTTTCTTAATTTTATAACCTCAAAAATCCCCATTAATGGGGATTTTTTTTTACATTCCCTTTATCATATTTGCAAATAATAAACCATTAAAATAAATACACACACCATGATGAATGAAAACAATGGACAAAACGGAGCAATGTACACACTAAACTCTAAGAATAGTTATTACAACAACACTAAGGTTGCACTAAACGTGTTTTTGCGCCCGGACGACAGCGAAAATCCGTATGAGATCACAGCCTTTGATATTTCACAGGCAGACGATAAAACTCAATATAATGCCATTTTTATTAATATAAGCAATGCTAATTTTGCCAACGAAGACCCTGAGCAGACAACTGAGCACACTTATGAATGCCTTTTGAGCAATCTTTCGGCACCCGGCCCTATTGCTAACTATTCAGCTTTTGACTGTAATCATGAAGGAGACACATTAGCCATTGTCCTGTATAATTATACTGATGATATTACTCTTTTGAAATCATATGCGATCGAACTTGCTGCAATGGTAAAAGACTTAACTGATACGGTTGCAAAAAATGGTAATTACCAAACCGAACTTAACTTAATGGGAATAGAACCAAGAAGAACTGGAATGAGTACTTTCCCTAGAAAATAAATTATGATAAAACCTTATCCGAAATTATTATTAACCCTGCTTATAAGCTTATTGTTTATAAGCAGGACTTATTGTCAGTCTAATTCTAAGAAACTTATCGATATAAAACACAAGTTGGAGTTATATCAATATAAAAAAGTTTGCCCTGAAGTAGAAACAATAAAAGAAACATCACTTTCAAAACCGGATAAGGCTCTTTATTATTATTTAAAAGCAGAATGCTTACTTTCTAACTCAAGAATCAATGAAGCTTATCAGTACTATTTAAAATCAAAAACCATATATGTCTCGCTTGACAGTATCAATAAGGCAATGGACATTAATCTTGATATATACAATCTGATAACTGCTCAGGACAACTATAGCCCAATATATAAAAAATATTTAGACGAATATATTGCACATGCACACAAAACTAATGATACTGTAAGATTAGCGAGAAGTACTAAAGCTTTGGGTGAACTTGCTTATGACAACGGAAAACCTAAAGAAAGCTTAGCCTATTTTAAGAAAGCATTAGATTTATTTTACAAAGTAAATGAAAGGGAAAAAGCTTCTGCTATATATTTTAATATCGCCACTATATACAATGAGCAATTGCATAAGTACGATTCAGCTCTGTATTACCTAAACAAACAGCTTCCAGAAATTAAAACTTATGGTGTTGTAGACGATTTATGGTATAATTATGTTGATCAGGCTGCATCTTATTATTACTTAAAAAATCATAGAAAAGCGATTGAATACCTCAAGTTGGCTGACAACCTACCCTTAAACACTTCTGAAAGTAAAACAAGTCAATATACATATGAATTCCTTTATAAAAATTACGATGCACTAGGCGATTATACCAATGCTTACAAATATCTTCAGCTTAGTAAAAAATATTCAGACAGCATTAACATCGTAGAGCAAAATATCGCAATAAACGATATACATACTAAATATCAGACCAAAGAAAAAGAACTGGAAAACACTCTGCTTAAGAGTGAAGTAAAAACTAACAAGGTAGTACTATACTCGATAATCATATTGCTTATTGCTATAATAGTAATTGCTGCCCTGTTGATAAAAAATTCGCGCAGAAGGGAAAAAATATCAAAGCAGGAAAAACTTATCGAGCAGCAGAAGTTTGAAAAGGCAATGAAAGACTACGAGCTAAACAGTATTGATATGATACTGGAAGGCCAGGATAAAGAACGCCAGCGCATTGCCAATGACCTGCACGACAACCTGGGTAGTATGCTTGCCACACTAAAGCTGAATTTTGAAAACCTGAGGATTCGAAAAATGGAAATCAGGGAAGAAGAAAATAAACTTTATGAACGTACTGATGAGCTTATTGAAGAAGCGTACCAAAAAGTTCGCCGCATTGCCCATGCTAAAAATGCCGGGGTATTTGCCAGCGAAGGACTGATACCTGCCATTCAAAAGCTTGCTGAAAAAATATCGATACCCGGAAAACTTCAGCTACAGGTAATTCCATTTGGTTTTACTGAAAGACTGGAAAATTCATTGGAAATTGCTATCTTTAGGACTGTGCAGGAATTGTCTACAAACATCATAAAACACTCTCAGGCCACTGAAGCGACCATTCACCTTACCGATCATAGTGACAGCATCAACATCATGATAGAAGATAACGGTGTAGGTTTTGACAGCTCTAAAATAAACCTGAACGATGCAGATGGTATGGGACTGGCCAACATCAGGAAAAAAATTGCGCAGTTGGGCGGTACGCTTGAAATTGACTCAACTCCCGGAAAAGGAACAACAATAATAATAGATATACCTGTAAATAATGATTAACGTAGTAATAGCAGAAGATCATCAGTCACTTATAGATGGCATTAAGCTTTTTCTTGAATATGAAGAAGATATACAGGTTGTAGGCGAAGCCAATGATGGCGAAAGGCTTATTGAAATCGTAAGGCTCAAAAAACCGGATGTAGTACTTACCGACATCCGTATGCCTAAAATGGATGGCATTAACGCAACCCTACAGATAAAAAAAGACTTTCCTGACATGAGGGTGATTGCTTTCAGTATGTTCGAGCAGGATGAAGCGGTTACTAAAATGCAGGAAGCAGGAGCATCAGGTTACATCATGAAAAACTCTTCACTTAAAACAGTAGTTACTGCCATAAGGACAGTAATGAACGGCGAGGACTATTTTGATGCGACAATTAAAAATACCAATATCAAAAAAACCGATCAGGATGTACCACTAAGCAAACGCGAAATGGAGATCGTAAAGCTCATAGGTGAAGGAAAAACTTCTCAGGATATTGCAGACATCCTTTTCATTGGAAAAACAACCGTAGACACCCACAGGAAGAACATTCTCAAAAAACTGAGCCTTCAGGGAAAAAGCGAACTCCTGCGTTACTCGATGGAAAAGAAATATGATTTTTAGTCAGTAAATTTTTAAAAAATACCCACTTATGGGTATTTTTTTTCTTTAACAGAATACCCAACTTTGTCTTGTTACCATGCATTATGCATTAATCTATTGGGGGCTATGGACAAATCAAACAAATTATCAGTACTGCTTGGCAGGGTATCTTTTTTAAACCGCATCTTTCGCCGTAAAAAAAATGCATTTGCCAGACAACGACGCCTGCTAAGAGGCGATTACAACATCTTTTAATCTATATATCCACCAAAAACATATACGATTAAAAACCAAACAATTATCAATCAGGAAATCAAATCCACAAAACACTCTGTACAGAGTGTTTTGTGTTTATAAGCCCAAATGTTAAAAAACTGGCACATTGTTTGTTTAAAAGAAAATTAACATTCATTTTTTTATTAAATTTCAAATCAAAAATCAATAAACAACATGAGAACATTTACCTACAAATTCATCTTAGCCGCGGCATTAGGTCTTACCTTATCAAATTGCGGATCGCAACAAGTAACCCGTGTAGACGAGAAAAGCGTAACTGACCTTAGCGGACGCTGGAATGAAACCGACTCAAGGCTTACTGCTGAAGCTATTACTGCCGATCTTATGGCTCATTCATGGTACAGCACTTATGCATCTGAAAATGCCGGTAAAAAACCTGTAATAATCGTAGGTCTTATCACTAACAAATCGCACGAGCATATCGAATCGGAAACGTTCTCTAAAGACATCGAAAAAGCAATCATCAACTCAGGAAGGATGAAACTGGTTCAGGCAGGTGCTAAGCGTGAAGAGATCCGCGCTGAAAGAGCTGATCAGCAAAACTTTGCTTCGCAATCTACCATGAAAAAATTCGGTCTAGAGAATGGTGCCGACTTCATGCTACAGGGAACTATCAACTCTATCGTTGATTCTAACAAAAAAGAAAAAACAGTTTACTACCAGATAGATCTTGAACTGACTAACATCCAGACGAATGAAAAAGTATGGATTGGCGACAAAAAGATCAAAAAATATATCAAGTAATTCCTGAGCCGTTTTTATGTTACTCAAGAATACTGCTTCTTATATTTCTAAAGCTGCCGGCCTGCTTCTGTTGGCCGGCCTGTATTCCTGTGGCACATACAACACTAAGACTACATTAGAGTCTGACCTGTATAACGGTCAGTTTAAAAAAGCCGTTGAAGAGATCGAAACCAATAAATTCCTGAACAAAAAAAGGAACAGTCTTTTGTATCTCATGGAAAAGGGAAAGATGGAGCATCTTCTCGGCAATTACAGAGCAAGCAATCTCCTGTTTGAGAAGGCTTATATAATGATCGATGATAAGATCACTACGAATGCCGGGCAGGTTGTTGCCTCAAAACTGACCAATCCTATGGCAGAGCCCTACAAAGGCGAGGATTTTGAAAAAGTGACCATACATTATTATATGGCACTAAACTATTTTCACTTGGGGCTATCTAATGACGCGCTTGTTGAGGCCAAAAGGATAAACATCAAGCTGCTTGAGCTGAACCAGAAATACAAAGACAATAAGAACAAATACAGTCGTGATGCCTTTTCGCAAATTTTGCAGGGGCTGATTTACGAAAGTACGGGAGATATAAACAATGCTTTCATTGCCTACAGGAATGCAGCTGAAATTTATGATGCTGATGGTGGCAGGTTCTTTGGTACAGCAATGCCCGAACAGCTTAAATATGATCTGGCACGCACAGCAAAGCAAATGGGGTTTATGGATGACTACAATCGTTATCTCAAAAAATATAACCTCCAGCCTATTGAGCTACCAAAAACAGGTGGTAACGGTTCGTTAGTACAACCAGATCCGGCAGTACCTTTGGGTGAGGCTATCATCTTTTGGGAAAACGGCCTCTCGCCTGCCAAAGATCAGATCATACTTAATTTCTCGGCCGCAAACCACTGGTTCTACACTTCATATATGGAAGATGGACAACTGGTAGATTTCTTCCTTCCGATACCTATAGGTTTTAATAATGCTACTGTCAACGCAATCGCAATTCCTAAATACAGGAAGAGAGACAGCTTTTACAGCAAAGCTACTGTAGTTGTTGACGGTAACGAATTGCCATTGGAAACCGGGCAGGATTTTTATCAAATTGCCAGACAATGCCTTAAGGACAGGATGCTTCGCGAAGTTGTAGACATTGTTACCCGTTTTGCCGCCAAAAAGGCAGCAAGTGCAGGTTTAGCCGCTTTAGGTAAAAGTATGCTGGGCGATGATGGTGAAGATATTTTTAGACTCGGTGGCGACATTGCCGGTGCAGCAACAGAAAAAGCTGATACCAGAAACTGGCAGTCATTACCCGGAACTATAGGCTATGCACGTGTACCCTTGCGCGAAGGCGATAATAAGTTTACCATAAAAAAATATGGACCTAACGGTATTGTTGATACTGATGTAATTAGCATTCCGTATAAAAAAGGATTGCAAATAGTAAATTACTTTGACCTTGGCAGAACTCAGATAATTCCCGGTACGCCTGTTCAGCAACCGGAAACAAAACCTGCCGGAAGCACAGGGACTACAACAAATGAAACACCTATAAAACCATAAGCTATGAAAAAACTGGCACTGATAGTTTTTCTCATGACCGGAATTTCGCTTTTTGCGCAAAACAAGAACGACTGGGACGACTGGCAAAAAACGAGCTGCTACTCCAAAATCTTTTACAGGATGAAAGCCGAAGAGAAACGCGGTGAGCAGTTCCACTGGAAGTTACAGTTCAGGAGCGATTACGGAGAGGTTATATCGTTTAACTACCATGTTACCGATAAACTTCAGGAATATAATATAACTACGCACAGGAAAACAATGAATCCGGGTAAGCTAAGCGAGGAAATAGACATTTACACCAAAGAAAGCGATATTTTTCTTTTGGTAGACAAAGTAAGCCTTTCGCCTTATCCTGAAGATTTTTTAGATTGCGACAACTAATACAAAAGCCTCCTTTTCAGGGGGCTTTTTATGTATTTCATCGTATTTTTCTGAACTTTAAAAGATAATTGGTTTGTTAAAATAATTTATTATAATTTTACAACAAACTAAATGTTTACCCCCTTATGAAAATTGTCAAGTATATATTTCTCTTACTGCTACTTTCGGTAGTTGCGGTTTTGGTTTTTATAGCCACACAGGAAGGGAAATATGATATCAAAAAAGTAAGCGTAATAAAAGTGCCTAAAATGGTGCTTTACAATTATATAAACGAATATAAGAACTGGGAAAACCTGGGAATACTTACCGGCAGTGATACTACGGCAGTATATACCTTTTCTGAAAACTCATCAGGAAACGGAGCTAATATGTCATGGAAAAAAGACAGAAGCAACGGCAAAGTTCAGACAATCAGACTGGTTGAAAATGATTCAATTATTCAGAAAGCTGTCATTGACGGTCTGAATTCTGATATCTCATGGAATTTTAAAGATACCCTTAAAAGCACTAAAGTAACCATTCGCATGCGTGGCGACCTTAGCTTTATGGAAAAAGCAAATGCTTTTCTGCGCGGTGGCGGAAACGTAAACAAGGTTATGGAAACCTCTCTGGATAACGGACTTAAAAACCTAAACTCATTCCTTGTAAATGAACTTTCTAAAAATGAGGTAGAGGTTAAAGGATTAGTCAACAAAACCGGAGCATTCTATATTGGCCATGCTGTTACTTCTAAAATCGAGGATATCAATAAAAAATCGGCTGAAACTTTCCCTAAGTTGCTTAATTTCATGAAGAAGAACAAAATAGTAAAGAAAGGTTCTCCGTTCATATTATACAGAAGCTATAACAAAACTGAGGGTACAGCATCGTATGTAGTTTGTATTCCTATCAAAGAGGAAATGTTCACCTCTCCGGGAAGTGAATATGAAGGCGGAAAATATGCTGAATTCAAAGCGTTAAAAACAACATTGAAGGGTGATTACTCCCACCTGCCAAAGGCCTGGGATGCAGCACACAAATACATCACCGAAAAAGTACTGGAAGAAAATACAACGGGCACTTATATTGAGCTTTACAGCAAAGGCGTACTGAAATCAAAACGCCCTTCGGAATGGATAACGGATCTTTATGTCCCAATAGGGCCTCCAACTATCCTTCCTGTAACGGATTCAATTCAGGCACCTGCCGGAATAACTCCTGTAAAACCTGCAACTGTTGCTCCTACTACAACCGGAGTACGCGCACCAAGAGCTGCAACGGGAACTTTTGCTAAACCTGCCACAGGTACAAAACCGGCGGGAACAACAGCAAAGCCAGCCTCAACACCGGGAACAGGAACAACAACCAAACCGGCACCTAAACCTGCTGCTACAAAGCCAGCTTCACCAGCACAAAAGCCGGCAACACAGACAACTACTACACCATAAAAATATAGCCATAAAAAAAGCCCTTCGAAAGAAGGGCTTTTTTTATTTATTACCGTGACCTATAAGGTACTTTACTACTGTTTCAGCGGAATGCAGTCCGAAAACTGCGGGAATCCAGCTGTTGGTTCCAAAGAATGACTTCTTAAAGTTAGAGCCATCCGTCATTTTAAGGCTTGTCTGGTCAGGATATTCAATAGAGTAAACCACTTTTACCCCTTTTGATATTCCTTCTTTCTTAAGGCGTTTACGTACTGTTTTAGCCAGTGGGCAGTATTCTGTCTTGCTGATATCGGCAACACGCACCTTACCGGCCTCATATTTGCCCCCTGCACCCATATTACTGATGATCTTAACCTTTTGACGTCTCGCAGAGATTAACAGGTTTAATTTAGGCGTAATACTGTCGATACAGTCAAGCACGTAATCGTACTCAGATGTAACCAGTTCATAAGCACGTTCCGGAGAAAGGAATTCCTGTACACGTATCAGGTTCAGTTCAGGATTGATATCCATAAGACGGTCACCAACGATTTTCACTTTCGGTTGCCCAACTGTAGAATGCAATGCCGGCAACTGTCGGTTGATGTTCGTGATATCTACCACGTCACCATCAACAATAGTCATATTACCCACCCCTGCCCTTGCAAGGAATTCTGCCGCAAAGGAACCAACGCCTCCAAGGCCTACTACCATTACGTGTGCATTCTTTAATCTTTCCAGTCCTTCTTTTTTAAAAAGGAGTTCTGCCCTTTCTCTCCAATCAGCCATTCTTAAAAACGGTTTTAAAATTAGTGCTTACTATATCTTTTAAATCTTCAATATCGATATTTCTTGCTGCCGCAGCTTTGGCATATACCTCAGTGATGCTTTCTTCCACCATATCAGTCTCCAGAAAGAACCTGTCAGCAGGTACTTCTGCAAAAACCGCCGACAATTCAGGATTACGCAGCAGGTACTTGCCAAACGACAAATAAAACCCATTATTCACCAATTGCTTTGCCACCTGAATATTCTTTGAGAACCCGTGAACGATCATCGGCACACCGGGTTTAATGCGGTTGTGAACCGCTATCAGTTCCTGAAAAGCAGCAACAAGGTGCAAAATTACGGGTTTTTGATGTTTTTTTGCTAATAGTAAGTGTTTTTCAAACACTTCTATCTGCAAATCGAGCTGTTTTTCTATTCTTTTATCCAATCCGCATTCGCCAATGGCTAAACAACCGGGTAATGAAAGTCGGTTTTCAATGATACTCAAATGCTCGTCTACCTTCTCTTCATCAATATGCCAGGGATGAATTCCCGTAGAAAAAAACGGTACATCAATAGCTTCTTGTGGATAACGATTGACGATATCGAAGATGTAGTTATCGTTTGACGATTTATGGGTATGGAGGTTGTAGAGCATTTTTATTTTTTTAAAACTTTACCTGTCATTTTATCAAGAATAAAATCAATCCATCCTCCCGGAGGATCATGTTCACCCTTTCCGTAAATCTTGTCTTTAGTGAATTTATCAATTATTACTCCATCAATAGCCAAATCATCACTTTTCCAAATAATATCACCGCTTTTCATTATGCAGAATAAATGACAAGCATCTGCTACATAAAAGAGGTTTTCATGGTAATGTAAATTGCCAAAATAAAACTCCATTTTTAATTTTAATAGCAACTCATTAGTAATGGTATTAAACAAATAAAAGAATTCTTCGAAACCAACAGCTAATATACCATCTACCAATAAAATTTCTTTAAAAGGCCCTGTGTGGAATTCATATCTTATTTCGAATACTTGTTGCTTTTCATCTTCATTGACAACAATATATTCCACACCTCCATATTTCAATGAGTCTTTTCCGGAAATTAAAACAGATTGTCCATTATAATCTGTGGGGAGTGATGGCTGAAAGGTATACTGCATTTAGCAAAAATAACATTTTACTTAAAACAAAACACCCTACACTTTTCAGTATAGGGCGTTATATATTTAGATTTTAGATTCTTCCTTCGTCAGAATGACAAAGCATTATGAAATCACTCCTGAACCAATAAGCTCATCGCCTATGTGCCAGGCGGCAAATTGTCCTTCGGTAATGGCAGATTGCGGCTCTTCAAACGAAATGTACATTCCGTTATCAAACTTGTGAAGCGTAGCTTTTTGTAATGGCTGACGGTAGCGTATACGCACCATCACATCCATAGTCTCACCATCTTTTAGGGCAAGGTCTTCACGCACCCAGTGTATTTCATCTTCCTGAATGAACAATGCCTTACGGAAAAGTCCGGGGTGGTTGTGCCCCTGTCCTGTGTAAATAGCATTTGTTTCTATATCGGTAGCAATAATGAAAAGCGCTTCTTTGGTACCACCTACATTTAGGCCTTTACGTTGTCCTATGGTAAAGTAATGCGCACCCTGGTGCTTACCAACCACTTTACCCATTTCAGGCTTATAATCGATGTTTTTAGCTTCGTAGGCCAGTTGCTCTTTTACAGAGCTGAACTCAGGCGTAACTTCACTGTAAGTTGGCACATCTGCATTCACTTCATAAATTAATCCTTCCTTCGGCTGAAGCTGTTGCTGAAGGAATTCAGGCAATCTTACTTTACCAATAAAACAAAGTCCCTGCGAATCTTTTTTCTCAGCAGTAACCAATTCCATTTTGGCAGCGATCTCACGCACCTGCGGCTTTGTAAGTTCACCTATAGGGAACAACGCTTTAGAAAGCTGTTCCTGTGAAAGCTGGCAAAGGAAGTACGATTGGTCTTTGTTACCGTCAACACCAGCAAGAAGCTGATACGTTTCCTTACCATCCTGTTCTATCGTTCCTTTACGGCAATAGTGACCTGTAGCCACATAATCAGCACCAAGGCTAAGGGCAATCTTCATAAACACGTCAAACTTAATTTCACGGTTACAAAGTACATCAGGATTTGGCGTCCTGCCCTTTTCGTATTCGTTAAACATATAGTCAACTATACGTTCTTTATATTGTTCACTAAGGTCTACCGTTTGGAATGGTATCCCCAGTTTTTCGGCAACCAGTAATGCATCGTTACTGTCTTCCAGCCACGGGCATTCGTTAGATATCGTTACGCTGTCATCATGCCAGTTCTTCATAAACAGGCCAATAACTTCGTAGCCCTGCTCCATAAGCAGGTAGGCTGCAACGCTCGAATCTACACCACCGGAAAGCCCTACTACTACACGTTTCATTTTAATCCTTTCTTAAAAAATTTCTGCAAAAGTACGACAAAAATTAGTTTTTGCGTTCTTTACGTGCCAACTGTGTTTTTTTGTTGGTCATATCTTCTTCCTTAACCTTTTTGCCTTTTTCGAAAAACTGCCATTTACCGGTTTTGATATTATTGGCAAACTGCCCTTTGCTCACTACATCTCCGTGTGAATTCCTAAAGGTAACAGGGCCATCAAGCTTATCATTCTTATAGGTCGATTCTTCCAGCACGATCCCTTTTTCGGTATACTGCTTATAAGCACCCTGCTTCACCCCATCAGCATAAGCAGCCTCTTCAGCAACTGCACCATTTGCAAAATATACTTTACGTACACCGTTTATCTTACCGCCAACATAAGGTTCAGTCGACAGCAGTTTATCTGTTTTTGTATCATAGAATTTCCATTCACCTTCCTTAAGCTTGTTTACCTCTTTACCCTCGCTTACTTTTTTGCCTTTTTCATCAAAAAAAGTAGTGATGCACGAACCATCAGCCGCGAATACCCTAGTTGCTGCGAGTGTAGACGTTTTGTTGTCTTCGAAGAATTTAAAAGTACCTGTTTCTTTTCCGTGATCAAAGGTACCTTCATAACGTGGTTTCTTTGATTTTTCGTAAGTCCCTTTCCAAAGGCCATGACGCTTACCGGCAGCATCCATCTGGTTATTATTCTGTGCGAATGAAACTGTACTTGCAAGCAATAAGGCAATTAAAACTGAAAACCTGTTTATCATATCTGTGGTGATTGTTTTTTTATTAATCGAATTTAAGCTCTTTTTATTATATCTAAAAGTGAGCCAAAGAAAAAAAGCACCTGCCGCGGCAGATGCTTTTGTATTATTTTTTATTCTTCTGCTGAAGCTTTTGTTGCTCTTGTGCCTGCTCCATCATTTCCTGCATTTTTTTCTGGAAACGACCTTGTTTCTTAGGCTTCGTCTTGTTTTCCTGAATCTGAGCGTGGATCTTATCATCCTTCACAATGTAGTTCTTGATTACAAGCATGATACCGATTGTGATAAGGTTAGAGATAAAGTAGTACAAACTCAGTCCTGATGCATAGTTATTAAAGAATATAAGCATCATTACCGGAGAAATGTAAATCATTACCTTCATTAGTTTGCTCATATCCGGCATACCTTCCTGCGGAGGTGCAGCCATAGACTGGTCACCTGTTGTCATCTTCATGTAGAAGAAGATCGCTACCGATGCCAATATAGGAAACAAACTCACGTGGTCACCATAAAACGGTATGTAGAATGGCAGATGGTATACTGAATCGTATGACGAAAGGTCGGTTGCCCAAAGGAAACTTTGCTGTCTCAGATCAAAGAACGACGGGAAGAACTGGAATAGCGCATAGAATACCGGAATCTGCATTAGTGCCGGCAAACATCCTGCCATTGGGTTTACGCCCGCACTGTTGTACAGCTTCATCGTTTCCTGCTGTTTCTTCATCGGGTCTTTTTTGTATTTCTCGTTAAGCTCTGCAATCTCCGGACGAAGTACTTTCATCTTAGCCTGAGAAAGGTAAGACTTATACGTTACCGGTGACATTATTATCCTAATCAGAATAGTGAAGATAATAATAGCTATACCATACGGAAGGAAACCACTTAAAAGATTGAATAGAGGAATGAACGCATAACGGTTAATCCATCCGAAGATACCCCATCCTAACGGGATGATCTCATCAAGATTTCTGTTGTAATTATCAAGAGTTTTGTAATCTGAAGGACCATAATACATATTCATATTATAGCTTAGCTCGCCACCTTTAAACTCAAGAGGCATTTTTGCTGTGAACTTCTTAGTGAATATAGTATCCAGCTTTTCATCCTTCACAAGGTTTTCAGAAGTCATCTGAGCCTTTTTAAACGGAGTATCGGTTAAAAGGATAGAAGTGAAGAAGTGCTGTTTGAAAGCGATATAAGATACATCTTCTGCTGTCTCATCGTCAAGTTTAGAACCTTCACTCAGGGAATTGTCCTTACCATTTTCATACTCATAAACTACTTTAGTGTAACGGTTCTCATAGCTAACGCTTTTCTCGTTACGGTAGGTTTTCATCATCCACTCCAAATCCATTGGTTTAGAAGTGTCAAGCACCTGAGCAAGCCCTTGTGAACGGATAGAGAAATCCATCATATAGTCGTTCGGCTTAAGCACGTAACGGTACTCTAAAAACTGGTTGGCACCAGCCTTAAGACGCATTGTCAAAACCTCATTTTCACCTTCTTTAGACAAAGCAGGCTCAAAATACAAGTCTTTTGTATTTAGGATACGGTTATCCTGCGTTTTAAATTGCAGGTTCAGGTTAGCATTATTGTTTTTTATAAGCTCTACCTGTTGTCCTGAACTTTTAGTAAGCCTTGTAAAATCGTTTACGGCTGCCTCCTGAATATAACCACCTTTATTAGCTATTTTAAGGGTTAGCAGTTTACTTTTAAGTTCCGTAACGGCATTTTTTGCTGACGGAAGCGAAGCACTGTAAGCGAAAGCTCCCAGCGAACCGTTAAGTTTTGCGATCTTAACAGAATCTGTTGCTGTTGAATCATTAATAATGGAAGCTGTTTTAGCTTCTTCAGCCGCTTTTTTAGCCTGAGCTTTCTGTACCTGCTCTTTTTTGGCATTTTCCTGAAATTCTTTTTCTTTTTCAGCAGTATTGTTATAGATCATCCATAACATAAGCGCTGCTATCAAACCAAAACCGACTATCGTTTTCCAGTCTAATCTTTTTTCTTCCATTATAAAAATTTATTTCGCTTTACACCCGTCTGCACGGGCTTTATATTGAATACCTTTGGGTATTGCTTAATTGCTTTTTTTCTTAACCGCTGCCTTAACAAAGTTCACAAAAAGAGGGTGCGGATTTGCTACCGTACTCTTATATTCAGGGTGGTATTGTACCCCAATAAAGAATGGGTGGTTATCCAGCTCGATAATCTCAACAAGTCCCGTATCAGGATTAACACCCGATGTTTTAAGGCCTGCTTTCTGAAGATCGCTCTTATATGCACTGTTAAACTCATAACGGTGACGGTGACGCTCCTGAATTTCAGCAGTTCCGTCATATATTTTGCTTGCAAGTGTTCCATCTTCAAGAGTACATTTCCATGCACCAAGACGCATTGTTCCGCCTTTATCGGTAATGGTCTTTTGCTCTTCCATGATATTGATAACCGGATGTGGCGTATTCTCATTCATTTCTGTAGAGTTAGCATCTTTCCATCCCAGTACATTTCTTGAATACTCAATAACAGCCATTTGCATACCAAGACAAATTCCGAAGAAAGGAATATTGTTTTCTCTTGCATAACGCACTGTTTCAACTTTTCCTTCAATACCTCTTCCTCCAAAACCAGGCGCAACAAGAATACCATCAAGTCCGCTAAGTTTCTCAGCAGCGTTATCCCTGTCAACATATTCAGAGTGGATGCTGATAACATTCACTTTAGTCTCATTTGCCGAACCTGCATGCACAAACGCCTCAATGATTGATTTGTATGAATCCTGAAGTTCAACATATTTACCAACAAGACCAATATTTACAGTGTGCTTAGGATTTTTAAGCCTGAACAGAAACTGGTTCCAGTTTTTAAGATCCGGAGTATTTTTCTCAGGTAAGTCAAGTTTTTTAAGCGTTACCCTGTCAAGGCCTTCTTCAAGCATAAGGTTTGGAACCTCATAAATGGTAGAAGCATCGATTGACTGAATAACTGCCTCTTTCTTCACATTACAGAACAATGCCAGCTTCTGGCGAAGGTCTGACGAAAGTTCATGCTCTGTACGGCATACAAGGATGTCGGCTTTGATACCGCTTTCCATCAATGTCTTAACAGAGTGTTGTGTAGGCTTAGTTTTAAGCTCACCAGCAGCAGCAAGATATGGAACAAGCGTTAAGTGAATAACAATACCATTGTTTTCACCAAGCTCCCATACCAGCTGTCTTACCGACTCAATGTAGGGAAGTGACTCGATGTCACCCACAGTACCACCAATCTCGGTAATAACAATATCGTAGTCACCTGTGTTGCCCAGGTGTTGCATACGCTCTTTAATCTCATTTGTGATGTGAGGTACAACCTGAACGGTTTTACCAAGGAACTCACCTCTTCTCTCTTTCTCGATAACCGAAAGGTAAACCCTTCCTGTAGTAACGTTATTCGACTGAGAAGTAGGTACGTTTAAGAATCTTTCATAGTGCCCAAGGTCAAGATCTGTTTCCGCGCCATCATCTGTAACATAACATTCTCCGTGCTCATACGGGTTAAGCGTACCCGGGTCTACATTAATGTAGGGATCAAATTTCTGGATTGTAGTCCTGTAACCTCTTGCCTGCAGTAGTTTTGCCAGTGATGCTGCTATAATTCCTTTTCCTAAAGAAGAAGACACACCGCCTGTAACAAAAATATACTTTGTCTGATTCATTTGTAAAATATGTTGTTGTGTTGCTGTTGTAAAAAACGTGGCAAAAGTACAAAAATTAATTGATGTTTAATGTATCAATTATTTAATGTAGCATTGTAATGATTCCTACAGCACCAACGGGTTTATTTTGACAACCAAAAATAGTGCTATGGATACAAAACCTGCCAAACTGTCTTATCCAATGTAACAATGAATCAATTTTTCAATGTAGCAATTATCCGTACTCTTGAAATTGGTATCTATATCAGCAATTGTTACATTACTTTGGGTATTGGCGCTGTATATTCCTGATAAGATTCTCGAGGCCGTTAAGCTTCAGCTCGTAAACCAATTGCAGCATCTGTCCTAACTGCCCTGCCGGAAAACCTTTGTTATGATACCAAACCACATAATGCTCGGGTAAATCAATCAGGTATTTGCCCTCATATTTACCGAAAGGCATTTTAGTATGTGCGAGTTTTATAAGGAATTCTTTCTGCTGATCCAAAAGTGAAGTGATTAAATGAAAAATGCCTCTACCGAAGCAGAGGCAAAGTTATTATATTTTGATGGAACAATTCTCTAATTTGTTACTATGGCAATTGCGACATTAGTTTACCAATTCCATTTTAAAACAACCATCCTCAGAAACATTTACAGTACCATTCCACGTAAGTCCGTCACAGCTTGCACTATAATTATAACTGCCTGCAGGCAGTTGAAAAGTGGCTGCCGAAGTAGCACCACAGGATGGCGACCCGGCGCTGTAATACCCATCTATAGTATCTGAAAGGCCCGCAATATTTACTGTGATAAATCCGCAACCTAAATCGCTTCTTACCCAAAACATAACCTGACCATCACCAGAACCTCCTCCTCCATTATTCGAAAGATCACCGCAATCTCCACCCCATGAACCACGCTCATAACCTGTCACAAGACAAACATCGCAATCAGGATAGGAAAATTCTAGATCGCCATTCACAACCTCAACATAGGTATAAGGCAGTCCGTATTCCGAATCCCAGGTAATGATATTACCGTCAATATAGCCTTTATAAAGTCCCGCTGCGGTAGATCCGTGCTTTTCGCACATATATACGCGGTCAGACGATTCTCCTTCTATGCCTCCAATAGCAAGATCGGTTCTGTCACCACTTGGGCCGGGAAGTCGTGTCCATACGCCACTAAGGCCTCCGTTATTATTTGTATTTTCATCACTGTCGTCCTCGCAGGAAACTACAAGAGCCGACACAAAAAGCAGACATATAAAACTGCTGAACTTAAGAAATTGGGTAATTGTTTTCATGATAATAAGGTTTATGTGTTTTGATAAACCAAAATTACCTCGCCCGAAAAAAAGAAAATCCCCCTTAGCAGGGGGATTTTACCTATAAACCAATAAGGAATTTACCTTATATCCATTTTATAATTTAGTATAAGTATCCCTGTATTGTGTATCTTCTACATCTCCGGAACTATGGGTAAGCACTAATTTATTGGCTGTTAATGATTCGACAGTACTTTCATATTCCCCCTCAAAACCATCATAAGTATAAACTACTTTTGTCTTGTTAGCCCTAAAGCTCCAGGTTCCATTTATAACGGCAGCACCACCACAGGTTACAGTACCCGGGTACAATGCCCAATCACCATCAGCTTCATATTCTTCGGTATCATCAAGATCACAATCTTCTGTAACATCTTCCCAGGCTTCGCTGCCCTGCCTTGTCTCTTCTTTTGTTTTTTTCCAGACTCCAACTATTTCACTACTTCCTGACGAATCTTTACCATCATCATCACTACAGGAAACCATAGGAATAACAATAAACAAAAGACAAATCATACCAAATCGCGTAATTGTTCTCATATAATATAGGTTTAATTTATTTAACAAAACCAAAATTATTAAGTACATCAAAAAAGAAAACCTCCCCAAAGGGAGGTTTTTAACTATATACCGACAAGGTTTTTTACCAATTGAATATCACATCCTGAACAATATCAGGATGCAGGCTAAGAGACACCGGACAGGTATGAGCTACACGCACCAATATTTCCTTTTGTTTTTCATCGGCATCCGATTTCATATTGAAAACTACTTTTATCTCAGCAATTTTTCTTGGGCTGGGCTGCATGATCTTTGTTACTTCTGCAGTAGACCCTTCAAGGTTAACCCCCATATCACGGGCTTTGATCCCCATAATAGAAAACATACAGGTAGCCAATGCATTTGCTACCGAATCTGTTGGCGAAAAAGCCTCTCCTTTACCATGATTGTCCTTAGGAGCATCAGAAAGAACCTCTGTTCCCGATTGTATATGCACTGAAGAAGTTCTTAACTCTCCAAGATAAGTTACTTTAGATGTCATAATTATTGTGCTATTTTAGTGCTTAAATCCTGATCATAATACAATATATACACGCCTGTATTATGATTACCTCCTTTAATACCGCTGTATGCAAATTTATTCTCCACCTGTTCAGATGCTTTTTCAGCGCAAGCTTCCTTAAAGCCCTCCGGCTGGAAAATACGCAGGATGGTATCAAAAGTCAAATCAAAACCACGGGTTGCATACTGGTTTGGAGCTATATTATTCTTTTCCCTAAACACTTTTGCAAACAATAAACTATTTGCTGTTTCACTGTCATTGGTTACCGAAGGATAAAGCATTTTAAGCGATGTAAGCCTTGTCAGTGGAAGTTCGTCGCTATCAAAAGCATCATAACGTTCCAGAACAACCAGCTGAATCTGATAATCTGAAAGGGACTCTGCCAAAGCTCTGGTAGTTCCCAATATCATACCTATCCTTTCAGTTTCCAGAATCACGTAGTTCACCCTGTCTTTTACAAGCATACCTTTTAAAGCATCAACCATTATAGTACCATCGGTATTTAGTGATGCAAATTTTGCAACAGGAAGATTAGTCGAAATAAATTGCTTAGAACTGTTCTTCTTGGCATCTACAACAGCAATAATGTTAGCGTTTTTAGACTTAAGATAGTCCAGCATTGCACCTCTTACCGTTTCGGCTGTTGGTACCGACTGATAAAGATTACCAAATGATTTAGCCTCTTCTTTAGAAAGTGGCGATATTACCGGAACTCCTTTATTAGCAAGCAACGACGCAAGGGTTTCAACATTATTCGGAAAGAACGGACCAACAACAGCATCCATGCCGGCAAGGCCTCCTGCAAGTGCAGAAACATCAGAAGATGTTTTGCTTTCTTTAGAATCAAGGATCTTAACTTTAAGAGGAAGCCCAAGTGTTTTTGCCGAGTCAATTGCCATCATTGCGCCCGCATAAAAATCGAGTGTCATGTTCATAAATTTATCACTTCGCAACAATTTTGCACGAATGGTATCAGATTCAATCCTTGATATGTGAAAGGGAAGCAACAATGCCAATTCTTTGGTTTCTGACTTTTTGATTGTAGATGCCAGACCTGAAACGGGTTTAACAGCAGCATCTGTAGCAAAAGAAGCATTTGCGCCTTTAGGAAGTCTTAGCACCATACCATCCTTAAGGCCATCTTTTACATCAGGGTTAAGTGCGATAATCTGCTCTTCGGTAAGACCTGTTCTTTTAGTAAGACTGTAAAGTGTTTCTTTGGGCTGAACCTCATAATTTATATATTCCTGCTGTACAGGAGCGGCAGGTTTTGCAGTTTCTTTCTGCACAATGGCATTCTTATCCAGTTTCAGTTTATACCCCAGCGGAAGTGTATCTTTCACTTCCGGGTTTAGCTCATCCAGCAACTGAATTGTCATACCATATTCTTTTGCGATAGAGTATTTGGTTTCCCCTTTCTCAACCACGTGATACATATACGATGGTTGATTTGGTTTCGTTTCGGCTTTCTTTTCAGCCTTAACCTGAGCCGCAACACCACTTCCCTTAATAGGGATAATGATTTTCTGCCCTACCTGAAGTCCGTTATCAAGTGTTGAACCATTAACTTTTTTTATATCCTCTACCGATACATCATACTTTTTAGCCAGACTGAAAAGTGTTTCCTTGGGCTGAACTTCATGTATAGTGTTAGCCACCTTAGTGGGCTTTTCTTTTACCGGTGCTGTTTGCGGAACTTTAGTCGCATTTGGAATAAGCAGGGTCGTGTTTTCCTTAATACCGTTCTTCGCATCCGGATTAAGGCGATAAATATCATAAGGGGTAATTTTATATATCTTCGCAATACTTGCAACGGTCTCTCCTTTTCCTACCTTATGCTTTTTATAATCCTGTGCATAAGAAGGCGTTGACAGCATCGCCAATGAAAAAATAAAAATTACTAAATACTTCATGGTGTGGGTTATTTTAGAACAATTTAACAAATGCAAATTTATAGTTTACGTTCAGCATTAAGTAGTTTTATCTTATAAATTTCAGTTAAAAATACAAAACGCATACCAAAAGGCAATTACGAAAAAAAGAGGACTATTCGTCCTCTTCTTCATCTTCTGTTTTTTTCTTTAAAGGCGGTACAGCAGGTACCTGTATAGGGTTGCCTCCATTCTTTTTTATAAGGTCATGCTTAAATTTCTCCAGGTCCTGTTTATGGGATTCATGCAAAGGAATTTTCAGCACCTGTCCGGGAACAAGCCCTAACCCGTCTGTTTGCACTTCATTATATTTATAAATCTCATCGGGGTCTACCATATATTTTTTAGATATCATGATCATCCTTTCGCCCATAGTAGTTTTATGATCTATAAAATAAGTATCATAATCTATAAGTTCGGGTTGTGTCTCTTCTGTAGTTGTCTGACTGTTTGTATCGTCTTGTGCCGATGCAGACTGAAATACTAAAAAAGCAACAAGTAGTAGTACTATCTTTTTCATATCAGTAATCTTGGTTTTTTGGATGCCTAAAAGTAATGATTTTAAAAGAAAAACAAAATCGACGATAGGATTTATAGATAGGCAAAAAAGATTAGTTACAAACTTCAAAATAAAGTTCGGGTAAAATAACTTTAATTTCATTCGATCCTCCTTCTTTAAGCCAATATAATATAAAATTTACCTTGGCACTTTTTAGCTCGTAGCGTTTCAATTTCATTTCTTCGATTTTTGTAATAAACTGTTTAGAAAATTTCAAAACAGATTGTCCACTTGAATTCAAGCACCTATCACCATTTACATGTAACACATCCCCGCTCATTAGCTGAGAAATTAAAATCTGTTTATCAATAAAATAATCTAACCAGATATCTTTCAATGTCGTGTGTACAGCAATTTTGTCTGGCGCAGTGTAAATCCCAAAATCATCTATTTGCTCAAGATTCTTTGAAACAAAACCATTCAAATAGTTTGAATTTAAATAGATATTTAAATTGCGTTTAGCCCTGGTCATTGCTACATACAATTGTCTTTTGGCTTCATCTGTAAACGGATTAAAGTTTTCAAGCAGTAGAAAAACATTGTCAAACTCTTTTCCCTTTGCTTTATGTATCGTAGACACAAAAATTGTTTCACCGGTCTCATTATAAAAATCCTCGAGTTTAGATTCCCTGATTAAAACCTCTAAATCAGACCTATACTTCTTATAAGAATTAGTAGTTTCAAAATCTTTGATGATGTTGAGGCAAATCTCTAATTTATTGCTATTAGTGAAGGTGTCTATCAGTTCCTTTTTAGCTTGATCCCAAACCTCATCATTAATTGTATAAATATCAGTCCCAAGATTTACCTTATCCAATAAAAACCGAACTTCAACAAGGTTATACAAACTAAACCCCTCATTAGACTGTATTAATTTTGCCTTGATGCCATTTTTTAAAAGCATACCTGTAACTTTTATGGCCTCTTCATTAGTCTTGGTAATCACGCATGTAGTTCCTGAAATATCTGTATTTACTACATCGGTTACTAAAGGAGTTATTAGATGACCACTTTGATACCTAATTACTTTTATGTTTCCATCATCTGTTTGATTCGCTATAATTGGAGATTCTTTTAGGCGATGCTGAATTTGTTGAACAAACTGATTCGAAAATGAAACCAGATTTCTTTTACTCCGGTAATTTATAACCAGCTCATGTTTTACTGCATTATTCTCATAAATAAACTGTTCAAGATATTTTGAACTCGCTCCCCTAAACTCATAAATATTTTGATCGTCATCTCCCACAGCAATAACCCTCATTTCTTCGTTTTGCTCCATCAATGTATTTACAAGAGCAAACTCTTCCGTATTCATGTCCTGAGCTTCGTCAATTACCAATACAGTCTTAGTAATTTTATTAATCTCAACATCACCATTCTTAATCCTTTCAATAGTAGTTTTTAAGATATCAGTTGATTTTTCTAAAGTGCCTACTTTACCAAGAAGATCAAAACAATAAGAATGGAACGTTTTAATCTCAATAAAGTTTGCTGCGTTACCGATTAGCTTTAATAATCGTTTTTTAAATTCGGTAGCAGCAGCCCTTGAAAAGGTCAACATTAATAACTGCTCATGCTTAACATCTTCCATTAACAACAGTGAAGCCAGCTTATGAACTAATACCCTTGTTTTTCCACTACCCGGACCGGCGGCAACTACTATATGTTGTGTTTCATTATCTTTTATAATTTTTAATTGTGGAGGTGAGAGCTCTCCGAATAGCTGCCTGAATTTTGCAGGAGTAATGTTTCTCTTAATCTCATTTTGCCTGCTCCCTTTAAAATACTTATTTAAAAACGAATTATAATTCAGCTGGAAATAATCTTCTACAAACTGTAATGCGTTTCTATAATCTGTTAGCATTCTTTGGGCATATTCCCCTACTATATGAATTTGCTGCACTTTACTTTCGTAAAACTGGTTAAGCTTTTGATAATCGTCTTTAGTATAACGCTTTTTATTATCTTGTTCAGTTCGTTCAATTGTTAAGCGATTATAGACCACAAGAAAGCCACCCTCTATTTTTATTGCCTCAATTCGCGAAAGGTAAAACAGGGTATCTTCAATATCATCAATATTTATTTCTTTTTTAAAAAGA
>QFQM01000330.1 GCA_003243255.1 Flavobacterium psychrophilum
GCATTGCGCATCATCCCCGGCCCTTTCTCTGGAGGAGAAGAGATAATGCATGAGGATATACCGTATTGTGCGGTAGGTACGACCAACGCAATTCCGCCTCCGTGTTCTGTGTCCTCACAGACCACCATTCTTTATACTTATTTCGGTCTGTGAGGACACAGACCGAGGTTGGGAGATAAAGGAAGAACTGATGGTTGCGTTGTCTTCATTTAACAATTTAATAACCTGCCTGTTTTCAGATGGGCTAAACATAATGCATGCAAGGGTGTTATTCAGCTAAACATAAATTATAACGATCATGAAAAAATTATTCATTCTTGCTCTTGCATTCATTGCATCATCGGCAGTGTTTGGTCAATCTAAAGATGTAGTTGATATTGCCATCGGATCGAAAGATCATACCACACTCGTTGCTGCTGTAAAGGCGGCTGATCTGGTGACCACGCTGAAAGGAAAAGGACCGTTTACCGTGTTTGCTCCGACCAATGACGCTTTCAGCAAACTACCTGCCGGCACCGTAGATAACTTGTTGAAGCCGGAGAACAAAGCGCAATTGGCGAAAATACTCACCTATCATGTGGTCAGTGGTAATTTAGATGCCGCCGCCGTATCTGCTGCGATCAAGTCCGGCAATGGCAAAGCGGTATTGACTACCGTGAGTGGTGGAAAACTGACGGCTTCCCTTGATGGTGGAAAAGTGAAGTTAACCGATGAGTCAGGTAAGTCTGCTTATGTTACTGCTGCTGATTTAAAAGGTAGTAATGGTGTGGTACATGTGATTGATGGCGTGGTATTGCCGAAGTAATTTGAATTGTTTTAGCACTATTAAAAAAAACGCGTTGACTCCTGTCAGCGCGTTTTTTGTTTTTAACCACGGTATGACCTGTGACGTTTTAGTGGTAACATGGTGTTTGAGTCGTAACCGTGCATGATCAATGGCCTTTTTTTGTTTAGTTTTAATGACGTTTGTTCACACCCGGTTGGTGATGCGCTTTGGATGATTATCTCTCCCTCGGGTTTTTCTTGAAGAACAACGTTAGAAAACGAAGTAAGAGAACCAACACGAAATAAAAAGCCATGGAACAGCAAGGTGCGTCCGTTGTCATTCATCATCACATTGTAGACGGGAAGCAAAGTGAGTATGAAGAATGGTTAAATGAAATTGCTCCACTCTGCCGGCGTGCGGCCGGGTACATCGACTGGCAAATCATCCGGCCGATACCGAACCTGACGTTCAACTATACCGTCATCATCCGGTTCGATACCATTGAACACCTCAAAGCCTGGATGGAGTCGAAGGAGCGGAAAAACTACATTGACCAGGCGAAGCCACTCTTCGCTAAAGACGATCACTACCTTATCCGATCCGGCCTGGATTTTCTTTTCCCTGCCGACAACGAAAAACAGAAAGCACCTGTCCGCTGGAAACAGTATCTGGTTACGTGGTCAGCGATTTATCCTTTATCGCTGATCATCCCGTTACTGGTGCTCCCCATTTTGAAGGCGTTACATCTTCCGGAGAGCAGATGGATTACCTCCTTCTTCGTTTCGGGCACTGTGGTATTCATCATGGTGTATCTGCTGATGCCCCACTATACCCGGTGGATTAGAAAATGGCTCTATAAGTAAATTTTTGCCAGAAGTATCTCAACGGGTTTCGAAGGTCTCCGAATCATTTCTCCTCACTCAACGAATATTTTAGGAAAGCCACATCCCGGCTTTGGAAACCAGCCACGTTCTTTCGGAAAACACATGTATCGGGTGAAGAATGATTTGGCCATTTTACACCGTGCAGCTGGGAGGTAGAAATAATATAGGAGTTACTCCTATGCTTTTATCCTGTTAACGATTGAATCTGCCAGATTAGCTGCGTCTGTGTTGGGCCCATCATTTCATAACCGCTACCAGTCGGTGGTGAGGGAATACAGCCAAGTATTTTGTTGAAAAACGATGCATCAGGCAGGAAGATATTCTGTATCTCGTATTGAGTATTATATATGATCAGATAGGTACTTGTCGATAATTATTTTCACCTAAATTTTTTAAAAATGGATGACTACAATGACTACACGGAAGTTTATGAGGGAGATGGAACTGAAAATGGAGAAGATTCAAATGTAAATGAATACGACATTTCAGCATCGCCAAACGACTTTAACTTAAAGACCTTATTTGATTTTATTCAATCAGGCATTGTTAAGATTCCCGGATTTCAAAGAAATTATGTTTGGGATATAAGACGAGCATCAAAACTAATTGAGTCTATTATCATAGGAATACCGATTCCTCAAATATTTCTTTTTGAAGAAGAAAGAAACAAGTTTATAGTAATAGATGGTCAGCAACGTTACATGACAATTTACTACTTCATGAAGAAGCGCTTTCCGAAAAGCGAAAAAAGGTTTGAATTAAGAAATATTTTCGATGCTCAAGGGGGAATTCCAGATGCAGTATTAAATGATAATGATTATTTTGTTGATTTTAACCTCCAACTCACGGACTCTAAACCTGGTCAGAAGAACAGATATAGTAAACTTAATTATTTTACTCTTGAGGAGGCTGATAAGACAACTCTAGAACTAAGAACTATAAGAAATGTGATTATTAAACAGAATTCTCCAGATGATGGGAATACAGTTGTCTTTGAGATTTTTAATCGATTAAATTCAGGAGGTGTAAATTTGAAGCCACAGGAAATAAGAACTAGTTTATTTCACTCAAATTTTTATAACAAGCTTTATTCATTAAACCTGAATCCCAATTGGAGGCAGCTGACCCCTCAATCAGACCCAGATCTCCACATGAAAGATATAGAGATTTTGTTGAGAGGTTTTGGAATGCTAACAATGAAGGAACAATACTCTCCCTCGATGATCAAATTTTTAAATAGCTTCTCATTGGCTACAAAGAAAATTCCTTTGAAGGATATAGAGTACTTGGCCGATCTATTCATAAAGTTTGTTGACTTCTGTTCATCGTTAGATAGGAAGATATTTTTCACTAAGTCTGGACGATTTAATATTTCGGTATATGAATCTATATTTTACGCAGTATGCAAGGATGCCTATGATAGAAGAAACTTAGATATTAGAAAAGTAAGCTTAAAATCGATTGAAGAGTTGAAGTCTGATCCTTCATTTGTTGAGTCGACTCAAGCAAATACAACAAATTCAAGTAACGTAACCAAGAGACTTGATACCGCGTACGCCAATTTGAAGTAGTATGAATGCTGTTGAATCATTAAATGTAGAATATTCAGGAATTGCAAAATTTCTTGATGAAAACAAACAGATATCGCTCTCTAGTGAGTTAAGTAAAAATTTTACAAAAGTTTTAGTGCTTTCTTCTGCAAGTTATTTTGAGAAAGAGATACAAGATATGTTAGTCGATTTTGTGAGTAATTCCAGTAACAATAATAAAATGTTAATAGCTTTTCTTAGAAAGAAGGCTATTAATCTACAATATCACACCTACTTTGATTGGGGAAAAAAAGACCATCCGGATAGACCGGGGACCAATGCAAATGTTTTTTTTAGTCTATTTGGAGAAGAATTTAAAAAAGAGTGTGAACAAGAGATTCTTGCAAACAAAGATTTAGATAAATCGATAAAAGCATTTCTGGAAATAGGACATCTGAGGAATTATCTTGCTCATAGCAATTTTGCAGCGGTCACTTTAGATACAAAAACAGCAGAAGATATTTTTAAGTTACATAAGTCTGCTATGGGATTTATTATCTATTTGTCATCAAAACTTTTGTCAGAAAGACAAAGTTCTGATTAGCAGTATAAATCCTTAATGCAAAATTCTAATGCGATAGCCTCTGTAAAATTTTTAACAAAGTGGAATTAAAAATGCAAACTGGTTTTAACTCTGGTGTGAAGTTTAGACCTTGTTCGTCTCCGTGTTGTGCTTCTATCATTCATAACCGCTATTAGACCGTGGTATTCTGTGTTTTATAGTGCTCTGTCACGTGACCAGGTTTAGGTTATGATTTAAGTGATATGACGGCTATGTGGCAAACAAATCAAAAACAAAAATAT
>QFQM01000331.1 GCA_003243255.1 Flavobacterium psychrophilum
TGCTGCGAATCCAAATATTTGCCTTTCATTTTTTTGGGAAGGTATGGAACGCCAGGTAATCATAAAAGGGGTTGCTGAAAAAGCTTCTGAAAACATTTCAGATGGTTATTTTGACAGCAGGCCTGAAGGCAGTAAGCTTGGAGCACTTGTTTCGCCACAGAGCCAGGTTATACCTTCAAGGGATTTTATAGAAAATAACTTAAAGGATCTTGAAAAAGAGTTTGAAGGTAAAGACATTCCAAGACCAGAGCATTGGGGAGGCTATCTGGTTAGGCCTGTAGAGGTAGAATTCTGGCAGGGCAGGGCTAATCGTCTTCATGATCGTATACGTTATAAGCAGTCGTCGGATTACTCCTGGAAAATTGAAAGATTAGCACCATAATACAATCATACTTTAAAATTTAACAAAATTTATAGAATGAGGAGTAGTTATAATTCGGATATTTAATATACTGATACATAACTATTAAACCTTGACTCTATGAAAAACCTGATTTTAATCCGCCATGCAAAGTCGAGCTGGGATACTCCTTTGGTGGATAAAGACCGCCCTCTTTCTAACAGGGGTATAAACGATGCACATCTTGTGGCATCTGAAGTTGAGGAATATCTTCCTAAATCCTATATTGTATGGAGCAGCACGGCTAAAAGAGCAAAAAACACGGCATATATTTTTGCTGAAAACCTTTCTATACCTTTAGATACTATAATACTTAAAGACGACCTTTATACTTTTGACTCGCGTTCATTGGAAAAAGTGATAAAAAGCTGCAATAACCAATTTGATAACCTAATTCTTTTTGGGCATAACGATGCTATTACTAATTTTGTTAATACCTTTGGGAACCGCGCTGTAGAAAATGTACCTACTGCCGGTTTTGTTTCCCTTTCCTTTCAGGCAGACGATTGGAAGGATATCCAGAAGGGAACAATAGAAAAAGTATTATTTCCAAGAGAATTAAAAAAGCATGATTCACCACTCACCGGTAAACCGATACATTGACAGAGAAAAAAGTTGGCTAGCATTTAACGCAAGAGTTTTGCAGGAAGCAGGAGATGATAAAGTTCCTTTGCTGGACAGACTCAGATTTTTAGGGATATTTTCTAACAATTTTGATGAGTTTTTCAGGGTTCGCTATGCGGCAATCAGAAGGTTAAGCCTTACCGGTCAAACAGGTGAAAAGATATTGGGCGGTATTACTGCCCAACAATTACTTACAGAAATTACCGATATTGTTATTGAACAACAATCGGAAAGTCTCCGTATTCTCAGTGTTATTGAAAAAGAACTTGAGAAAGAGAATATTTTTATGGTAAACGAAACACAGCTTACCAAAGAACAGGAGATTTTTGTTAAGGACTTTTTTATTCAGAAGGTAAGCCCGGAACTTGTAACCATCATTCTTAATGATCTTGATGAATTTCCGATTCTTAAAGATACGTCAGGCTATCTGGCGGTTAAGTTGGTAATGAAGCCTAAAGCTATTGAAGGGCTTGAAATACCGGTAAGTGAAATACGATATGCCGTTATTGAAATACCGAAAACTATAAACAGGTTTGTTATACTGCCGTCTAACAATGAAAAGCAGTATATAATTATGCTTGACGATGTTATCCGTTATAACCTGCATAGTATTTTTAATATATTCAGGTATGAGAGCATATCGGCCCATATGATCAAAATTACCCGTGATGCACAGCTGGAGATAGACAGCGACCAGAGTAAGAGTCTTATGGAAAAGATTTCCACGAGCGTAAAAGACAGGCGTATAGGTGAGCCGGTTCGTTTTGTTTATGATCAGGCGATTGGACAGGATACTCTTAATTTTTTCCTGACACGTATGGAAATCGATTCTTCTGACAGTATAATCCCCGGAGGAAGGTACCACAACAGAAGAGATTATATGGATTTTCCTAATATGGGCAGGCAGGATTTGCTATATCAGCAAAATGTTCCCTTGCCGGTTCCCGGATTAAGCCTTGAGGGTAGTATACTTCATAAAATAAGGCAGAAGGATTATTTGTTGAATGCACCTTATCAGTCGTATGCCTATGTGATAAAATTTCTGCGTGAGGCAGCGCTTGACCCAAAAGTTACTTCTATTAGTATTACATTATACAGACTGGCAAAAAACTCTCAGATTATCAGTTCGCTTGTAAATGCAGCCAAGAATGGTAAAAAAGTTACCGTTCAGATTGAGCTTCAGGCACGTTTTGACGAGGCTAGTAATATATCGTATGCAGAGCAGATGCAGACCGAAGGAATCAACCTGATATTTGGTGTAAAAGGGCTGAAAGTACACAGTAAAATATGTGTTGTTGAACGTCTTGAGAATAATAAGATCAAACGTTACGGATTTATTTCAACGGGTAACTTTAATGAATCTACAGCTAAGGTTTACACCGATGTTACGTTATTTACAAGTCATCAGCATATCCTTAGGGAGGTGCAACGCATATTTGAGTTTTTTGAGGTGAATTATCGTGTACACAGGTACAAGCATTTATTTGTATCACCACATTACACCCGTTCTAAGTTTTACAAGCTTATCGACAGAGAGATACTAAATTCGATTGCGGGTAAAGAAGCTTATATCAAACTAAAAATGAACAGCCTTACCGATTATAAAATGATTGATAAGCTATATGAAGCGAGTAGGGAAGGTGTAAAGATCCAGTTGATTATACGTGGTATTTGCTGTCTTATTCCGGGTGTTCCGGGCATGAGCGAGAACATAGAAGCTATAAGTATCGTGGATAATTATCTTGAGCACACAAGGTGCTACATATTTGCGAACGATGGTGACCCTGAAATATTCATTTCTTCAGCAGATTTCATGACGCGAAACCTGGATGCAAGGGTAGAGGTTACCTGTCCTATTTATGATGAGGAGATAAAACAGGAGTTGATAGACACCTTCAAAATTGGCTGGAAAGCCAATGTAAAAGCAAGGTTGCATTCTGAAAACCTCGAGAACAAATACAGAAAACGCCCTGATGAAAAGCCTTTCCGTGCACAGTTAGAAACTTATAACTACTACAGGAATAAGCTTGATGTAATTTATGAACATGTTAAATAAAGTACTCAGTAATGAGTTACTTAGTTGCTTAGAATGATTAATATAAAAAAATACGCTGCGATAGATATTGGTTCAAATGCCATGAGGTTACTTATTTCCAATATTGTAGAGCAGGAGGGTAAAGAACCGCAGTTTAATAAAAGTTCACTTGTTAGGGTGCCTATCCGTCTTGGCCAGGATGCTTTTACTGTTGGTGAGATTACCGATGAGAATATTGAGCGCATGGTTGATGCAATGAAAGCCTATAAACTTTTAATGAAAGTACATAAGGTAGAAAAATACATGGCATGTGCTACTTCCGCTATGCGTGAAGCTTATAATGGCAAGGAAGTTGTCGATTTGATAGAAGCGGAATCAGGTATTAAAATCGAGATAATTGACGGCAAAAAAGAGGCTGCAATTATTGCGAGTACCGATCTGCATCATTTGGTAAAAACAGATCAAACATATCTTTATGTTGATGTTGGGGGCGGCAGTACTGAATTTTCATTGTTTGCCAATGGTAAAATTGTTGCTTCCAAATCATTTAAAAATGGCACCGTTCGTCTGTTGAATAATATGGTGAACGATGTGGTATGGCTTGAGATCGAAAAATGGATAAAATCTGTATGTGAGCCTTATGAAACAATCACCTTGATTGGGTCGGGAGGCAATATCAATAAGCTCTTCAAGATGTCAGGCAAACAACAGGAAAAACCACTGTCATATTTTTATGTAAACAGCCAGTATCAGTTCCTGAACGGATTAAGCTACGAACAGCGCATTGCCGAATTGGGGCTAAACCCTGACCGTGCCGACGTAATTATTTATGCAGTTCGCATTTACCTTAACGCTATGAAATGGAGTGGTGCACGTAATATTTATGTTCCTAAGATTGGTCTTTCAGACGGTATCGTAAAGGCAATGTATTACGGTACAATTTAAGCCTTATGAAGAAAATTAAACTCA
>QFQM01000332.1 GCA_003243255.1 Flavobacterium psychrophilum
AATTACCAAAAAGTATTATCAAAAAAAAAAGCTAAAGAATGAGAGCTACTTAAAACAGTGCTAGTACTAGCTTAGCCCGGGTAACAATCAGAGAATCTGTAAAACAACCTGCTTCCGCCACTATAAATGACCAACGTAAGTCTTTAGAAGTAAGTTATTGTGAGTATAAAAGACGATAAACTTTCCTTCTTCAATGCTATTAAACATACATGTGAACTGAGGTATTTAATTCGGCACGATCTCAAAATTATACCCCATGGTAAAATTCAAACTTGCTTTATTAGGGAAATAGTAATGAATGGTAGTAACGTTGTTCCCGTCAGCGCTGAATACATAGTCCGACAATTGATTGTACAATGAACTAAAGCCACTTACAATACTCTTTTCGATACGTCGTTCTGAATTCGGAATAACATTCAACAACGGGTCAGGGCAAACGATATCGCCGGGATAATAAGTATATACATTATCAAAGGTTGGATAGTGTACAATTGTTTGGGGATTTCCATTGGCATCAGTCGTATAAGTTAAGGTAGTCTGGCCGGTCCCGCCTGCCGGGTCAGAATAGGTATCTTTAACGACAACGTTATTTTGCCATGTATAGGTGTGAGTATATTGCGGTGTCTTTACATCATTGATCCTTTTTGAATACGTCCAACTCTGGCATACCCCATTTGAATAAGTGTAATCAGAGTACGTATGAGGTGGCCCGAACATATTGGACTCTTCAATGGTCACGAGGTTCCCGCTTGCATCGTATAGATAATTATTTATTCCGTATTGAACAGCAATATCCGGGTTGTTAACGTCTGCATCAAACAACTTTGCATGAATCAATACATTATTATCATCATAAACGTATTCCATTACTTTACGAAAGTTTTTAATGACTTCCTTCACTCGCATTGCTTTGCCCCCCTCAACGCGGACGACAAATATGATGGGATGATTGTAGGTTGCCAGTACGCCGTTCACAGTCACCAATACTAAACCTGATGCATTGTTAGAGGACGGAACTGTAACAACGAGTGATTTACCATCTGCAGCAACTGATTTTACAATCGCAGGAATATCATTGAACGTAACGACATTGTCACTTACGGCCAGAGTACTGAAATTTGTTCCGGTTATGGTTAAGTCCGTTCCTATTGTTGCTCTTTCCTCTGAAATAGTACTGATGGTAGGTGGAGATAAAACGGGCCTCGTGATTACTGTAAAATCAGTACTGGATATACCTACCACCTTATTAATATCAACAGTGATTTTTCCAGTTGTTGCGCCAGATGGCACTACTACTGTAAGGGATGTATGGTTTGCCTTTGTGACAACAGCATTCACATCGTTAAACTTTACAATATTTTCTTCTTTTACCTCACTGAAATTTGTCCCCTTAATAAAAACCTCCATACCCACCGCGCCGCTTGAAGGGGCAAACTCTGTTATTGCGATAATGGGAGGAGTGGTGACCGTAAAGTCGTCAGTGGAAGTTGCCGTTTTACCATTTACTGTAACTGTTATTTTCCCAGAGGCGGCGTTAGCAGGAACTGTAACGGTTAGTTGTGTATCCGTTGCGTCTATAACAACAGCTGCCGTTTCATTAAATGAAATGATATTTTTTTCCGCATCAGATGAAAAAAAATGTCCTTTAATAATTACGCTGCTACCAACGAAACCTGAGTCTGGGGTAATTTCACTAATAACTGGTACTTGAATTTCAGCATCATTTGTTTTGCACGCTTGAAATATAAACGCAAATGAGGCCAGGGCAATCACCAATATCTTTCTCATAAGTAACTTTTACCTTACAAAGGTAGAGGTCATCCGCGGTGAAAATTATTTAAACTAGCTTTTGGCACTTTTATTAATGTCACCAGCATTCTATATTAGTAATCAGCATTTAAAGGGAGTGAAATTGAGTGCTATTTACCAATTCAGGAATACCTCAAAGCCTCCGGTGTCAACTGGAACGTTCTCCAGCTTCAGCAGTTTACGCAAAACTGGTTAGCGATGTGGCGCACACTATTAAAACGGAAAGAAAATTGTATACTAACTACCGCAGGTAATAAAAAGCGTGCATTCACTGACACACGTGATGTCGGAGAAAGTAGCAGCCACGTATTCCAGAATCCGGGCAATGCCATTCTCTCACGGGATCTTTGGAATGTTCGCGTGCTCCGGAAGTGGATCGGCCTTCTGGAGATTCGGCGTAATAAACAGGGGAAAATGTTAAAAAAAATCCCTTAACCTTCTTTCATTTTTTGACCCATACAACAACATACGAAGTAACCCTTTAGTACCATACCCGGAAGTCAGAACTAATACACCGGGATACGGGAGCGAATTTTATCCTTACTAAAATGGATGCTAATGACCTGTAAACGCATTACGTGTCTGGTCTCTGATAATCATTCAAGATATTCCAACTTATTTCTTCCTTTACGGGTCTTACAAATAACATATCCCTGACAATATGAAATGGATCTCGCTTTTCTTTATTCTAGTCACTTTTGCCTGCTGCAAGGGCGATGAGTTTGATTTAGAAAACCCCGATGCTGCACAATTTGTCGCATTGATTAAAAACGGAACCTATTCGAAAAAGGCAGGCAATCGACTTCCTCACTTTACAATGAACCATATCCAACAGCTCTCCCCCTATTTAAATGACACCACCGAAATCACATCATTTCCTACCAATCCAATTTCATCAAAGTACACCAGTCCTAAAATTCTCAATGAATGCATCATGTGGGTAATTGAGGGAATACGAATGGATGAAACCTACCCTTCCCTAGAACCCTGTTTGGTTAACATCAATTTCAATTCACAAACAGATCATTTCAGATTAACAAAAAAGCAACTTATCTCCATTTCTATTAAATATCTTCAATGGCACGAAGAGTATCTTAGCAATCCAAATGAAATTACTAGAAAACGAGATGTAATCGATGCTTCCAATTTTCGTTGGAATTAAGAACTATTGATACATCCATCTACCGAATTAGCGTAAGGAACGATAAAACTCGGAGTAAGAAGTAATACCATTCTAAAAACAACCAATGATCAGAACCTTTATGCGGAACTGGAATATCCAGCTTTGAAATAGCTCGGGGTTCGAATAGTTTCCTTGTGATTTGAAAAATTTATCGATCAGAGTAAATAAGCAAAGGCCTTCATTGTTACGAAGACCTTCCGATCAAATCAAGTATCCATTCTATAGTAACTTTTAGAACAAACTCAGTGGCAACAAGTGAATATGATGAAACATCCGAGAAGCAAAATAAGTATGAAGACTGGTTAAATTAAAATGCTCCACTATGTAGAAATGCAGCCCGTTGCATTAACTGGCAAATCGTTCGCTCTATTCCCACTTTTGACTTTCAATTATACCGCTCATCATTCGCTTTGATACGATTGAACATCTCAGCGCCTGAATGGGGTCAACGTAGCGGAAAAAGTATTAATGGAGAGGTACGGGCATCTCCAAGCAGAAAACGTGCTCATTTGTTGGAATCGTCATCATAGGAGGCAGCATGCTTCTTCAACGACTCTGCTAATAATGATGCAGCCCTTTTTCGGTAAGCGTCCTTAGGCCAGGTGATCGTTGCCTGTCAGATCATACCAGATCCTGCAATTCTTACTGCTTTTAACTTGGGATGATTAACGACCGTTGAACTCATCAGTACGGTAACCCATCGTCCATAGTAGACGAGTTGCAATAAGGTGTGAATATCATTGACTTCCATGGCTGGCTTAGGGACAAGATTTTGATCGTGCAGGATCTTATCAAGGTAGTTGCGGATGCTGTACCCACCCGATGGTAGTATGAGGGGAAGCGTGATGAGTTCCTTCAGGCTTACCGATTGTCTTTTAACTATGGGGTCACTGGACTTCACAATCAGGGAAAGTCGGGAAGAAAATAGGCGATCGGTGATGACCATGTTTCCTTTCTGTTCGTAAAAAGAAAGCATCATATCCAATTTACCCAGTTCCATTTCCAACAGCAACTCCTGAGTCGTACCAAAATT
>QFQM01000333.1 GCA_003243255.1 Flavobacterium psychrophilum
AATCAAAGTTTACTTGGATTTTTACGCTTTTACTGGCGTTTTTTATTCAGTTTTCCTTTGCGCAGGAGAAAACCATTACGGGGGTCGTAACTGACGGTTCCGGTTTACCAATTCCTGGTGCCAACGTATCGGTTGAAGGCTCTACGCAAGGTGGTATTCAAACTGATTTTGATGGTAAATATTCCATCACAGCATCTGTAGGTCAAAAACTTGTTTTTACTTATGTGGGGCTTGGTACACGTATCGTTCCGGTTGGGGCGTCAAGTACTATAAATGTAAAAATGGAGGATGATACAACAATCCTTAATGATGTTGTTGTAGAGGCTTATAGGACTACTACAAGAACTACATCTAACGTTGCTGTTACTACGGTTACTTCAAAAACTATTGAAGGAAGACCAAATGCCAGCTTTATTCAGACACTTCAGGGTCAGGTTCCTGGTTTGAATATCTCTACAGGTTCAGGTCAGCCGGGTGCTAACAGTACAGTAATCCTTAGGGGTTATGGTTCAGTTAACGGTAATGTTGAGCCATTATATGTAATTGATGGTGTGCCTTTGAATGCTGATAACTTCAGAAGTATAAATCCAAATGATATTGAGTCTTTGTCTGTACTTAAAGATGCCGGAGCTACTTCTATCTACGGTAACAGGGGTGCAAACGGTGTTATCATAGTTAAAACTAAAAAAGGTAGCTATGAGTCTCCTTTAGCGATTAAATATACTGGTATCACAAGTTTCTCTACAATTCAGGGGAATGATTACAATAAAATGAATTCTCAGCAATTACTTACTCTTGAGAGAAGTAAAGGTTCTGGATTTGGTGCTACAGGTGGTGCTTCTGGTGGTCCTATGACTGACGCAGAAATCAGTGCTTATCCTGTTAACACTGACTGGTATGATGTAATATTCAGAACTGGTCTTACTCAAAATCACGTATTAAGCTTAACAAATGGTTCTAAAAACGTTTCGTCATTTACATCTTTTGGTTACTTTGATCAGGAAGGTATGCTTCAGAATACAGATCTTAAAAGATTTAACTTCAGAAACAACCTAAACGGAAAAAGCAACAATGACAGATTTAACTATAGTACTGCGGTAACAATTAACTACTCTGTAAGAAACGAAGCTTCAAACCTTGGTACCGGTGCGATTAACATCAACCCTATCATTGCTGCTAATGGTGGTGCTCCTTATATCGATCCAAAATGGTATACTAATGGTCAGGATCTTTATAATTGGTATAGTGATAATGTTGTTCCTACCGGTGCAACTGATATTCATCAGAATGGAACTTTGTTGTTGAGCCCGTTAATGCTTATGGACAGGCTAAAAACAGGTACGCTTAGGACTAATGAATTGAAAATGATTGCTAACGTTCAGGGAAGTTATAAATTAACTGACGAACTGACTTTGGCAACAAGTATTGGTTCTGATTTTACTGAGGCAATTGGTCTTAATGTTCAGGATCCATTATCTTTTAACTCTGAAGTATTCCGTCAGGCAAATCAGGAGTTTGTTGGTTTCCAGAATGAAAGTTTTGCAAGAGAGTTTGCATTTAACTTTAATACAAGCTTAAATTATAACAAAGTATTTGCTGAAAAGCACACTATTGATGCGTCGGTTTTCACTGAGTACTACAAAGCACACCAAAAAGGTTTTCAGTATACTCAAAATGGTCTTGATCCAAGATTGTTCTCACCAGGAAACGGTGCTGGTTTTATAGGTCACAATCCATTCCCTGCTGATGGTACAGGAAGCCCTGCTTATTATGTTCCGGATGTAAGTGCAGGATTGGCAAATGCAGGTCTATTCTCTTATTTTGGTTCTGCTGACTATGATTACGATAAAAGATTTGGTTTAAGTGCTACTGTTCGTAGAGATGCTTCTTACCGTTTTGCTGAGACAAACAGATGGGGTACTTTCTGGTCAGTTTCAGGACGTTGGAATATCGACCGTGAGTCATTCATGCAAGGTTCACCTTTTGATATGTTAAAGCTTAGAGGTTCATATGGTACAACTGGTAACCAGAATATTTCTGGGCAGAGTATCTTCAGTGCTGCTAATGCATCTAGAACTCTTTATGCTTCTGGTTCTGGATATTCTAACTTGCCATCTTACCTTATCGGACAGCTTGGTAATAATGACCTTAAATGGGAAACAATTGAGCAGGCTAACGTTGGTGTAGATTTCGAGGCGTGGCAACACAGATTAAGAGGTACTTTTGAGGTGTATCAAAAAACTACAAAAGATCTTTATCAGACTATTCCAATTTCAGCTGTTAACGGTACTTACGGTATATTAGGAAACAGTGGAAGCTTAAGAAACAGTGGTATTGAGGCTCTACTTGCTTATGATGCTATCAGAAACAATGATGGGCTTAATTTAACATTGACTTTCAACGGTTCATACAACCGTAACCAAATGATTGAGATTCCAAATGCGGAAGGCTTAACTAATAATGGTAACGTTGTTAATCACGAAGGAGGACCTCTTAATGAGTACTACCTTATTAAATATGCTGGTGTTAATCCAACAAACGGTCAGTTGTTGTTCTATGATAAAAACGGAAACCTAACTGAAAACCCTGATCCGGAAAGCGACAGAAGGTTTACTAACAGATCTGCTGTGCCAGTTTACCAGGGTGGTTTTGGATTTGATATCTCTTACAAAGGATTCTATGCAACAACTCAGTTCAACTATGTGATGGATATTGACAGGTTTGATTTTGACCTTGATGGCCTTCAGGATCCTAACTCTATCGGACAGTTTAATATGTCTACAGATTTGTTTAATGCATGGACTCCGGATAACAGAATTACTGATATACCTGCACTTGATCTTCGTAATAAAGCTATGGATTCTGCTTCAGACAGGTACCTTAAAGATGCTTCTTATTTAAGATTACGTTATGCTACTATCGGTTATAGCTTTACTCCTGAAATGCTTGCTAAAACACCATTCAAAGGTATCAAAGCTTTCGTTCAGGGAGAAAACCTTGTAACGTGGACTAAATGGAGAGGATGGGATGCTGAAAGTAACAGAGCTGGAGATCAGGCTCAATATCCTACTCCTAGAATTGTTTCTGTAGGTCTTGAATTACAATTTTAATTAAAAAAATTATGAAAAAAGTAAAAGTATTTTTATTTGCTGCTGTTGCGACTCTTTTTGCTGGCTGCGAAGATGCTATAGATATTATTCAGCCAGGTGAATTTCCAAATCCTTACGAAAGTCTGTCAGATTTGGAAAAAGGTTTGAATGGAGTTTATTTTGCTGCTCCGGGTGAGAACCATATTATTTTTACGTCTATTTTTACTGACGAAGTAAGAGTAGGTATTGCAAACGGTAATCAGGGTATTACCGATGGAGGACTTAGCTTTGTGCTAAATAATACATCGGATGATGCAGCTTCTATCTGGCAGGGTAACTATTACCTTATCAATTCTGCAAACCGTGTAATCGAAGGTGCTGCAAATATTGTTCCTCAAAATGAAGATGAGCTTAACCGCTACAATACGATTCTTGCTCAGGCTCGTTTCCTAAGAGCGTATGGTCATTTCCAAATCATCTCTTTCTTCTCTCCAAATATGGCAGATGACAGTGCTTTAGGTGCTATTCTTATGGATTATGTTCCGGAAATTACTGATAAACCTGCAAGAAATACAAATGGAGAGGTTTATGCTTTTATTGAAAGTGATCTTGATTTTGCTGAAGCTAACCTTGATGAAGATGTTGTAGCTGAAACTTATGTAGGTGCTACAGGTGTTTCTAAAAGGGCTATTCTGGCTTTTAGAGCCCGTATGGCTTCTTACAGAGAAAAATATGATTTAGCTAAATCATATGTAGATCAATTAGGTACTTTAGCTCTTGCTACTAAGGGTAATGCTAGTACAAGTAACTACATTTCTATGTTTACTCCGGCTAACAACACTACTGAGGTTATCTTTAAGTTTGACAGAGCTGCTGGTGGAAGTGGAAACTTCCTTGGTGCATGGTCATCAATTGATGCTACTATCAGT
>QFQM01000334.1 GCA_003243255.1 Flavobacterium psychrophilum
CCTGCCCCGTAGGGATATATAAAATAGTTACTCCTTTTTGTGCCGCAAACGAATCAAAGGCCTTCTTCTGTGCCTGATGAGAGGGGAAACCATAGTCATCCAGAATCATGACTCCGCCTGGAACAAGTTTATCCCAGAAAAATTCTGCCGCTGCAATCTCTGGTTCCACCACATTCATGTCGATGGATAAATAGCAAATGGATTGCGTATCGCATTGAGAAAGTGTACCCGGTACTGCACCACGGATAACTTTAGCATTGAACGGGCTGAAGGTTTCGACCACCTCCTGATATACGTCTTTGTAAGTCTGAAGGTAATCGCCAACGCCAGCATTCAATTCATCCGCTGTAATCTGCTCACGCACCAATCCCTGATAGGTATCAAGAAGATAAAAAGTCTTAGGCAGCGAATTGAAATCAATATAATCAATTACTGCCCTTGAATAAGCTCCGGTATTTACACCACATTCCACAAAATCACCTGGTAAATGCTTCACCATTTCAGCCAGTGAACACACCACATAAACACGCCAGGGCAGATTAAAACCTGGCCATGGATTGGTCGACTCTGCTGCCTGGTACGCTTTCTTAAAACGTGCATCCTGAATAAAATCACAATTATTGCTGGTGATTACGCCATCGGCCTGAAAAGTAACCGGGCCTTGAAAGACAGAAGGTAGCAGCGTAGCCGATGGCTGAATCTGCCGATAGTGCTTAACAAACCACTTGAGCTTGTTGATCTGATTAGTAATCTTCTTAATCACCTTTTAAAAATTTACAGGATCCAATACCGCCACACAGCGTAGCGGGTTTCCAACATTCACGGTCCACGGTGCTACATCTTTAGTCACTACAGACCCTGCCCCTATGATCGCTCCCCGGCCAATGGTCACACCTTTTAAAACGATACAATTAAACCCAATCCAAACGTCATCTTCAATAAGAATTTCTTTTCCCGATAGATCATAATCAGACATTCCTTTTGAATACGCATTCATGAAATCTTCATGACGCAAATTCGCTTCAATCGGATGAGAGTTATTATCAAGAACATTAACATTATGAGCAATCATCACCCTGCTACCAATATGAATACGAAATCCAGAAACGATTCTTGACAGTTCGCCGATACTACTATTCTCCCCGATCGTAATTGAACCTGCCCTTGGATACACCGCTAACGAACCGTAAATATGGCAATTACTACCTATTACAATTTTAGAACGATCATTCGCAAAATTCAATATCCTAGATTCCGGATAGAGTATCGAGTTATCTGAAATCGTAATTCCCAAACGTAATTTACGCAGTGAATTACGCTCATATTCACTTTTCCCGACAGAATAAATCCGTTCACACAAACTATAATATATTCTCTTAAAAAAGTTCAATGTGCATTGGATTAAGACAATATCTCATAATTCATAAAAAAACTTCCATAATTAAATCCCTCATACATGGCCATGGTTGATCCCGTCTCAATCACCTTGAAGGGACAGATCATCTCTTGCAAATCATACACCACTCCATTAGGGCAGAAAACTGCTAAGCGCAAGGCGTAAGTATTGGGAGCAATTAAATTGGATGGAAGTTTAATCAGAATTTTGGTTTCTGATTTTCCTGAATAAAAGACACTAAGATCTTCTACAAAAGTGGAAATATATTCACCATTGTTGTTTTGTAAAGTGAATGAGATTTTTGCTGATAAATCATACTCCTTAACCAGCAAATTAGCTTTGATAAAAACCGATTCATTGAATTGAAAATTATCGGTTAGTAATCCACCTTTATTTACCGTTTCAATTCTTGTAAAAAATATTTTCAACTCTGACTCACTACCCGAAAATTCATAAACATTAGAACCTCCCTGAAGATTCAGAACATAGTTATCAATCACGTTCCTTGTCGTGTCATATTGTATCAGTTTTCCTCGCTGCATCAAAATTGCTTTTTGACACAACTGCGAGATTACTCCCATATTATGGCTTACAAATAATACAGTCCTTCCTTCGTTGTTACTTACTTCCTGCATCTTTCCAAGGCATTTTTTCTGAAAAGCAGCATCACCTACGGCAAGTACTTCATCTACGATCAATACCTCCGGTTCCAGGTGTGCTGCTACTGCAAATGCCAGGCGTACATACATGCCACTGCTATAGCGTTTCACCGGGGTATCCAGAAACTGCTCCACTTCTGCAAAAGCAACAATTTCATCAAACTTACTACGTATCTCCGCACGGCTCATACCCAGTATGGCTCCGTTCAAAAAAACATTCTCGCGACCGGTTAGTTCAGGATGAAAGCCTGTACCTACTTCCAGCAGACTAGCCACCCGGCCTTGTATTTCAATCCGACCACGGGTTGGATCGGTGATACGACTTAATATTTTCAGCAGGGTAGATTTACCTGCTCCGTTTCGACCGATTATTCCCACACGGTCTCCTTGTTGGATATCAAAGCTAACATCGTGCAAGGCATGAAACTCTTCCCTGGCGCCGGTGTTCTTTTTCGAAAGGCCCAGCATCTGACGGGACCGACTGGCGATCACATCTCGTAAGGAAGTATATCGTTCTTTATGCTCATGCGAAAGGATAAAACTTTTGGATAAGCCTTGTACTTTAATAATAGGTTCTGCCATAGATCAAATATTATCAGCAAAGCTTTTTTCCGTTTTTCGGAAGTACCATATTCCTAAAAACAGGAAACAGGCAGTAACTACAATAGATAACAGAACGCCTGGAAGATATAATTCTTCTTCGCCCAGTATACTCCAGCGAAAACCATCAATCACTCCAACCATCGGGTTAAGACAATACAATAGCCGCCACTTTTCTGGAACAACACTACTGCTAAAGCCTACTGGTGTTATATACATACCAATCTGTACCACAAAAGGAATAATGTAGCGGAAGTCACGATACTTCACATTTAATGCCGTGATATAAAGTCCTGTGCCTAAAGAAGCGGCTAAAGCAAGTAGCACGAACAAAGGCAAAAGAAAAATTTGGATGCTTGGCATGTACTGGTAGTACACACACATAGCAAGCAGAATTCCAAAGGTGATTAAAAAATCGACCAGGCTGGTCATTATAGTACTCACAGGGATAATGAGTCGGGGGAAATAAACTTTCGAAATCAGATTGGTATTTCCGATAAGACTATTACTTGCTTCACTCAATGCACTTGAAAAAAACTGCCAGGGAAGCATGCCCGTAAAAACCAAAAGCGCATAAGGGACATTTCCAGGGGGCTTAAGTTTAGCCACGAGACTGAACACTACAGTGAAAATCAGGGTGGTGAGCAAGGGACGAATAATACTCCAGGCGGCACCTAAAACGGTTTGTTTGTACCTGACCTTGATGTCACGCCAAGCCAGAATATAAAACAGCTCCCGGAAGGCCCATAAATCTCTCCAGTAATTTTTTTCCGTCTTCCCTGGTTCAATAATAATTCGGGTCATACTTTGCTGCTGCCGTTCAGAATGGCGCAAAAATAGAGGATTCTAGACCAATTACTACCACATCAGTTCACTGAAAACAACATAATTGGCTGCCACAATCACCTTAAACTGGTTTAGCACCACTAAACTCCAGTATTTACTCCAATGAGACTGGCCATTTTCAAAATCGTGCACTACCTCATCGGTTGATTCACCTTCTTTTACAAGGGCCTTAAACCGGTCCGGATTCCTTTTCATCCATAATGCAAATGGAAAGGTAAATCCTGCCTTTTTCCGGTACACAATTTCGTCCGGCAAAATATCTTTATTAGAGGCGGTAAGTAAGTATTTAGGAGCTTGCCTGTTATACCGAATGGCTGGTATAATCTGATTTGCTTTCTCGAGTAGGGACACGTCGAGGAAAGGGGCTCGCACTTCCAGTCCATGCCACATACTCATACTATCAGTATCTTTTAGCAGCTGGTTAGTCAGGTATATTTTAGATTCGAGCAAAGAGACATACTCGCGAGCATCGGTTGTTTCAGGAAGATCAATGGTTACATTTTTCAACACG
>QFQM01000038.1 GCA_003243255.1 Flavobacterium psychrophilum
TATTCTTAAGGTATACCGGTATAAAGAAAACGGCAACCACAATTAGCGATACGGCAGCCATCCATTCATAGGTGGCAATGGCAAGCCCCATCTTAAAGCCGCTTCCACTCATACCGATAAATTGCTCGGCACTGATGTTACTGGCAATAAGCGATGCCCCAATAGCCCACCATGTAAGTGAGCCTTCGGCTAAAAAGTAGTCGTTACTACTGGTGCTTTCTTTCTTTTTTCGCCTGTATATCCATAATCCGTAGCCTACAATAAGTACAAAGTAGAATAAGAAAACGATATAGTCGGCAGTCGATAATGCTTTCATAGTTTCTTGTGTGTTAGTGTTCAGTTATATAGTTTGTTTGTAGTGTTGTTCAGGAAGATTCCTAAGAATTTCGGCACTTTTCTCGGGCGAGATATCCCTTTGTGCCTCGGCCATCATCTCGTAGCCCACCATAAATTTCTTTACGGTAGCCGAACGCAGTAATGGCGGATAAAAATGCATGTGGAAATGCCATTCAGGGTGTGGCTTTCCGTCAGTTGGTGTCTGATGTATCCCCGATGAATATGGGAAAGAGGTTTCAAACAGGTTGTCGTAACGTACAGTAATGGCTTTCAGAATTTCGGCGAATGCCAAAGATTCTTCAGTCGTCATTTGGGTGATATTACCAAAATGCCTTTTGCTGATGATCATGGTTTCATACGGCCATGTTGCCCAGAACGGAACCACAACAGCAAAATGCTCGTTCTCTGCCACTATACGCTCTTTCTTAACAAGCTCCTCGGCAAGATAATCGGCAAGCAGGCTTTTCCCATGCTTTTCATAGTAAGCAAGCAGGTTGGCCTGTGTTTTTTCGACCAGTGTTGGCAATGACGACTGCGCCCATATCTGCCCGTGCGGGTGCGGATTGCTACAGCCCATTACAGCACCTTTATTCTCGAATATCTGTACGTGGTTAATAAAGTCTTTGCTACCCAGCTCAGTATATTGCTGTTTCCAGGCTTCAACCACTTTTACCAGTGCGCTTACCTCCATTTCAGGAATGGTTAGGTTATGTTTTGGCGAAAAGCATATCACTTTATTGATTCCCCTTTCCGGCCTGAGTTGGAACAGATCGCTGCCCTGCGGCACTACCACTTCATCGGTAAGCAATGACGGAAAGTCGTTATCAAATACAAAAACATCAGTGTATTTGTCATTCTGTACACCGTTTGAGCGCACATTTCCGGCGCATAGGTAGCATTCAGGGTCATATTCCGGCAATGTAGCATTAGCAGCATTTTCCTTTTGTCCCTGCCACGGCCTTTTGTTGCGGTGTGGCGATACCAGCACCCATTCCCCGGTTAAAGGATTGTAGCGCCTGTGCGGATGTTCGTTATTGTCAAATGCCTGCATGTTATTTTTTATAAAGGGTTGTACCTTTTGAAATCTTAATCTTATACGGTTTCAGCGTAATGCCGAATTTGGCTTTATACTCAGCACTTACACGCTCTATAAGTGCATCTTCGCTGCCTTTTTTCACCAGGTTGATGGAGCATCCGCCAAAACCTCCGCCCATCATACGTGATCCTAACACATTTTCGTCGTTCCTTACAGCATCTACAAGAAAGTCGATCTCCTCGCAGCTTACCTCATAACCTTTCGAAAGTCCGTCGTGGGTAGCAAACATCAGTTGGCCCAATTTAGCAAAATCCGAGGCTTCAAGCGCATCAACGGCATCAAGCACACGCTGAATTTCCTGTACTACAAACAGGCAACGCTTAAAATTGATCTCACTCAGTTGTTCTCGCTGCGCAATAACCTGCTGCTCACTGCAATCACGGAAAGTTTTCACTTCCGGATAAGCCGCTTTCAAAACTGCTAATCCTGCCTCAACCTCTTGCCTGCGGGTATTGTAACCTGAGGTAAGGTGGGTATGTTTTACTTTACTATCCAGCAATAATAGGGAATAATCTTTAAAATCGGCTTTATGGTATTCATATTCCAGCGAATTGCAGTCCAGTTTTATCACGCTGTTCTTTTTACCGAACACCGAAGCAAACTGATCCATAATACCGCAGTTTACACCCACAAAGGTGTGCTCCGACTTCTGGCCTATCAGGGCGATTTCTTCTTTAGTCAGCCCAAGATCAAACATATGGCTGAATATATAACCTATACCACACTCCAGTGCCGCCGAAGAAGACAAGCCTGCCCCCATAGGGATGGTACTGCTAAAAACGATATTTACTCCCTTAAGCGCATTACTCCTGCCTTTGAGCTGATGAATAACCCCAAGTATATAATTGGCCCACATAATTTCAGAAGGCTTCAGTTCGTCATTAATATCAAAAGTATAGGTTTCGCCAAGGTCTTTAGCTACGATAGTGCATTTTGAGCTTCCTGATTCTGACACCACAAAGCAAATATATTTGTTGATGGCTGCCGGAAGTACAAAGCCATCGTTATAATCTACGTGTTCACCAATCACATTTATCCTGCCCGGAGACAGGAAAATGTGCTGTGATTCGGTTCCAAATGCAGCCTCAAAGCCTGCTGTAACCTGTTTAATTAACTTCTTTTTCATGTATCTTTTACCTTAACAGGCCTTATATCGTTTCAAATTTCCAGGTTGTTTTCTGGATATAGGTTTCGCCTTTGCGCAATACCGCATTTGGGAAATTGTCATGGTTTGGTGCATCCGGAAAATTCTGGGTTTCAAAGCAAATCCCACTCTGCGGATGATAAGCAACACCTTCTTTTCCTTCTATTTTGCCAAAACAATTACCTCCCACATAAATATGCACCGAAGGCTGATCGGTAAGTACCGTCATTTTAAGCCCCGTTACATCACTTGATAGCGTTGCTGCAGGTTGTGCATTAGCAGCAAGCACGAACGAATTGTCAATTTTTGAAGGGCAGGCCGAAGGTTTCCTGAAATCATATCCTTTTTCAGCAACCTCAATATAGCTGCCTGTAGGTATGCCTTCATCATTAATAGCAACCAAAGCCTCGCTGTTTACCATCAACTGTTGTTTCAGCACATCGCTTTTGTGTCCGTCAAGGTTAAAATAGCTGTGCTGTGTAAGGTTTATCACTGTATCCTGGCTGCTTTTCGCAGCATAATCGATTTTTATCTCATTATCCGCTGTAAGCGTATAGGTTACTTCGGTAACCAACTCCCCGGGAAAACGTTCATCTCCGTCAGGACTGGTATATGCAAAAGTTATTGAAGCGTTATCAGCTTCCTGCTTTACTTCTTTTACCTGCCATACTACACGGCAAAAGCCATATTTGCCACCATGCAGCGTGTTCTCGCCAAGATTTTTATCAAGGCTGTACTGCTTTCCGTCTATCTGAAAGCTGCCATTAGCAATGCGCCCGGCATAGCGACCAATAATTGCCCCAAAGTAAGGCGGGCTTGGCAATCCATACGAATCAACATAGCCTTCAATGGAGTCAAATCCTAAAACCACATCGGTCTTCACATTGTCTTTACCCGTAACAAATAGCGAACGTATAGCAGCTCCGTAGGTAATAAACGTTAACTCAAGCCCTTTGCCATTGGTAAGCGTATATTCATAAACATTTGTACCATCAGCCAGGGTGCCGAATAATTTCGCAATAGTCGTATCAGTAAAATGTGAAATGTGATTTTTTTCCATTATTTTTTTATCGAATCAGCACCAAATGTAAAAGTTAATACATAACAGTCATACCAGTACCTACCAGTTTTTGTATCTTTACCACCAGTTTACATTTTGGTAATGAAAATAATAAACATCGATAGCCGCCACAGTTTGCCCAAATACAAGCAGATCATCTTATCTGTAGAAACAGCCATTGCCGAAAAACGCCTTAAGCGGGGCGATAAGCTGCCATCAGTAAACAAAGTAGCCCTGGAATTTTCCCTTTCGAGGGACACTGTGCTCCTGGCTTATGACGAACTTAAAAAGCGGGGAATCATCTATGCCCGATTAGGCAAAGGCTATTATATAAAAAGCGAGGAATTCAGTTTTGAACAACGCATTTTCCTGCTGTTTGACGAATTCAATTCGTTCAAGGAAGACCTTTACAATTCGTTTATCGAAACTATGGCCAATAATGCCCAGATCGATATCTTCTTCCATTATTTCAGCATTGAGGTTTTTAAGAAACTGATAAACGAGAATAACGGCGACTATTCTAAATACATCATAATGCCCACTACCCTTAAAGGGGCAGCAGCGGCCATAAAGGCCTTACCAAAAAATGATGTTTACATACTGGACCAAACCAACGACGAGTTAAACGGCTATCCGTCTGTACATCAAAATTTCGTAAGGGATATGTATAACGGACTGTCGCAGGGCAAAGAAAAACTACAGAAATACCGAAAGCTGATTCTGATCTTTCCGGCATTTAAGCAACCTCCGGGCATGGCCGAAGGCTTTACCAATTTTTGCACGGACAATGGGTTTGATTACGAGATAATCGCCGATTTTGAGAAAAGGCAGCTAAAACACGGTGAGGTATATGTGATCCCTAATGACCGCCACCTGGTAAGCGTTATGGAGCAGGCTCGCGAACGCCACTTAAAGATAGGAACCGATGTGGGTGTAATATCGTATAACGATACTCCGCTTAAAAAAGTAGTGGGCCAAGGCATTACTACCATTTCTACCGACTTTACCGAAATGGGAAGACTATTAGCCCAAATGATACTGTCGCAGGATAAAACCCAGATTGAGAATAAGAGCAGGTTGATTGAGAGGGGGTCGTTGTAGATTGATCTCATTATATCATTGGCCTCACCCCCTCCCGATAGCTACCGGCTGAGTAGGATTCCCCTCCTCCGGAGGGGTGGCTGAAAGCCGGGGTGGTTTATTAATTATTCTACTACCCCGCCCTACGGGCACCCCTCCGGAGGAGGGGAATCTTACTCATACCCAAAACATGTATTCAAAAAAAAGAGCCCCTAAGGGCTCTTACGCATATATACAAACGATTTAAAACTCAAAGTTAAAACCCTTTTTGGTGAGCTTTTCATAGATCTTAGGATCAAACTCATAAAGCTCAGCGGCACGATGGGAAACATCTTTTTGTTTTTCACCAAGGGCTACAAGCAGTTTCATACGCAATATTTTCCTTCTGAAGTTTGATTTGTCCATTTCTACCCCAAGAATCTCTTCATAAAGCTGCATCAGTTCGAAAAGAGTAAATTTTTCAGGCAGCAGGTTAAATCCTATCGGAGCCTGTTTCACCCTTGTCTGAAGATTCGTAAGGCTATAAGTAAGGATTTCGGTATGGTCGTAAATAAGATTAGGAACATCGGAAATCTTGTACCATTTGGCATCGGAAGCCGTAAAACCGGCACGGATATTATAATCTTCCCTTTTTACCAGCGCATAGTAACCTATAGTAATAACGCGTCCCAACGGAAAACGATCCGGTTCGCCAAAGGCCTTAAGCTGTTCAAGGTAAATATTGTCAAGGCCGGTAAGATCGGCCAACAGCCTGTGCGCCGCATTATCGATACTTTCATTTTCAAGAATCCACCCTCCGGGAAGACCCCATTCGCCTTTTCGGATACCTTCACCGTGCTCTACTAAAAGCACTTCAAGGCTCCCTTTATCGAATCCAAAAATAACACAGTCGATCGTAATGGAATTCATTACCGAACGCTCCGAAATTTTCCCAGATTCTTTATCTATAATTTTTTTTGCCATCACTCATGTTAAGTCCCAACGAATATAGGGATTTTTTCAAAACCACCAACATACAGTATTTTTTTACATATCCTCTAATAAACTAGCTTACAGATAATAATAATTAAATTTTTCACTTAATGTTTTGTTAATATGAAAATAATGTTTTATACTTGTGGTCAAATTAACCATAAGAAAAAACGATGTAGTATATTAGCCGCCGGAAATTTCTTAATAGTTAGTTTACAAATACCAAATATTCAGGTTATGCATTTTTTAGGAATAGACTTAGGAAGCTCATCAATAAAACTTTCGGTACTCGATGCCGAAAAAGGAGACATTATTGCCTCAGTGAGCGTACCTCATTCTGAGATGGATATTATAGCGCCAAAATTTGGCTGGGCAGAACAGGATCCTAACCTTTGGTGGGATTATGTTAAGTCGGGCATCAGCCAGTTAGGGCAAAAACAAAATGTAGACCTTAAGCGCATAGCAGGTATAGGGATTGCATACCAAATGCATGGCCTTGTACTTACTGATGCGCAACTGAATCCGGTTCGCCCATCGATTATATGGTGCGACAGCCGTGCGGCAGAAATAGGCGATAGTATTTATGACATGATGGGACACCAAAATGCACAAAGCATCATTTTGGGAAGCCCTGGCAACTTTACCGCTTCTAAACTGAAGTGGGTTAAAGACAACGAACCTGAAACTTTTGCAAAAGCAGTACATTTTATGCTTCCGGGCGATTTTATAGCCGCAAAACTTTCAGGAAAAGCACAAACAAGCACTTCCGGGTTATCAGAAGCCGCTTTATGGAACTTCTCAAAAGGCCGCCTGGCAACAGAAGTGCTGGAAGCAATGGAGCTACCAACAAGCCTTGTCCCTGAAATTGTAGCTAATTTTGGCCTCCAGGCAGACATCAACCCTTCAATCGCTTCAGAACTTGGCCTGAACCCAACAGTAAAAATCACGTATCGTGCCGGCGACCAGCCTAACAACGCACTTTCGCTTAACGTACTGAAACCGGGAGAAATAGCTACTACCGCAGGAACATCGGCAGTTGTATATGCCGTAAGCGACAATGATACTTATGATGCCAACAACCGCATCAACACTTTTCTTCACGTAAACAATACCGAAACCGAAAAACGCAATGGCGTTATGCTGTGCATCAACGGATCGGGTATACTATACCAATGGCTTCGCAGGATAATGTCAGCAGGAAGCAATGAGCTTATCTCTTACGATAAACTTAATGCTGAAGCGGCAAAAGCACCCATTGGAAGCGAAGGGCTTCGCTTTTACCCTTTTGGTAATGGCGTAGAGCGCATTTTCAATAACAAGCCTGCCACATCGGGCATACAAAACCTTAACTTCAACATCCATCAGTCACCACACCTTGTACGCTCAGCCTGCGAGGGTATCGTGTTTGCCATGAACTATGGCTTTGACGTGATGAAATCGGTTGGGGCATCGGGTACTGTAGTTCGTGCCGGGAAAGCAAACCTGTTCCTGAGTCCGGTATTCAGGGAGATTTTTGCCAACACTACCCAAACTACCGTAGAGCTTTACAACACCGCAGGAGCCGATGGTGCTGCACGCGGAGCTGCCTATGGCTATGGCTATTACAAGTCGCTTGATGAGGCTTTTGACAGCCTGAAATGCCTGGAGCGCATCGAGCCTACTAAAGATTTAACCGCGCAATATGCGGAAATTTATCAAAACTGGAAAAACACTATTTAATATAATTCAATACAATGAGCACAACAACAAACCAGTCGTTTTTTAGTACTGTAGATAAGATACAATATGAAGGAAGAAACAGCACTAATCCGCTGGCCTTTAAATGGTATGATGAAAACCGCATTGTTGCGGGAAAAACACTGAAAGACCACTTTAAATTTGCTATGGCTTACTGGCATACGCTAAACAATAAAGGTGGAGACCCGTTTGGAAGCCCAACTGAGACTTTTGCATGGGACAAACACGAGAATGTTATAGCGAGAGCTAAAGAAAAAATGGATGCAGGATTTGAATTCATGGCAAAACTTGGTATTCCTTATTACTGTTTCCACGATGTTGATATGGTAGATGAAGCTGCTACACTTGCTGAGTTTGAAAAACGCATTCAGGAAATGGTAGAATATGCCAAGATCAAACAACAGGAAACAGGTATAAAACTACTTTGGGGTACTTCTAACCTTTTTAGCAATCCACGTTACATGAACGGTGCCGCTACCAACCCTAACTTTGATGTACTGGCACATGCCGGAGCTCAGGTTAAGATCGCTATGGATGCTACTATTGCATTAGGTGGTGAGAATTACGTATTTTGGGGTGGCCGTGAAGGATACATGAGCCTTTTGAACACTAACATGAAACGTGAGGTAGACCACATGGGCCAGTTTCTTGCTACAGCGCGTGACTATGCAAGAAAACAGGGCTTTACAGGCAACTTCCTTTTAGAGCCAAAACCTATGGAGCCTATGAAGCACCAGTATGATTTTGATTCTGCTACCTGCATCAACTTCATCAACACCTATGGCCTTCAGAAAGACTTTAAACTTAATATTGAAGTAAACCACGCTACACTTGCGGGCCACACCTTTGAACATGAACTTCTTGTAGCTGCTAATGCAGGGATGTTAGGAAGCATCGACGCTAACCGTGGTGATTACCAGAACGGATGGGATACCGACCAGTTCCCTATCGATATTTATGAAACTACACAGGCTATGCTTGTATTCCTTGAGCACGGCGGAATGCAAGGCGGAGGCGTAAACTTTGATGCTAAAGTACGTCGTAACTCAATAGACCTTGACGATAAATTCATTGCCCACATTTCGGGTATGGATACATTTGCACGCGGACTTATATGCGCAGACCAGATACTTCAAAACACTGAGTATTCGGCTTTACGCCAAAAAAGATACGCATCATTTGACAGTGGCGAAGGCGCTAAATTTGAAAAAGGAGAGCTTACTTTAGAAAACCTTAGCGAAATAGCACGTCGAAATGGAGAACCTCAACCGATGAGCGGAAAACAGGAGCTGTTTGAGCAAATCGTAGCTAACTCATACTAAGAAAACCAGATCAAAAACAACAATAACCAAACACTCTAATTAATTATGAAAAGTAAAATTACGATTCCGCACAGGATGTTTACCTTTTGCTTATCATTTCTGTTTACCCTCGCTTTTACAGCTGCCTTTGCACAGCAGCAAACTGTAAAAGGTAAGGTAACCGGTGCCGACGACGGCATGGGTTTACCCGGAGTAAGTGTAATAGAAAAGGGAACAACAAACAGTGCCTCTACCGACATTGACGGTAATTACCAGATTGCAGTAAGCCCAAATGCAACATTGGTATTTAGTTTTGTGGGCTATGCCACGCAGGAAATTGCCGTAAAAGGCCAGTCTTCGGTTTCGGCAAGCTTAAAGCCTGAAGCTAATGAGCTTAATGAGGTAGTAGTTGTGGGTTACGGTACCCAAAAGAAAAAGGTATCGAGTGCCGCTACAACTGTAGTAAGCGGTAAAGACCTTCAGCAAACTAACAATATCGATGCTACTGCTGCCCTTCAGGGTCAGTCATCAGGGGTTAACATCACTTCTACATCGGGACAACCGGGTGCAGGTATGGTGGTAAACATTCGTGGTACAGGTACTACAGGAAACAGCACGCCGCTTTATGTGGTTGATGGTGTGGTGGTAGATAACGGTATCGGTTACCTTGACCCGTCTATCATTGAAAGGATGGACGTACTTAAGGATGCTGCTGCAGCTTCTATCTATGGTGCCCGTGCTGCTAATGGTGTTATCCTTGTAACAACCAAAAAAGGTGCAGAAGGCAGAATGAATGTATCATTAAACAGCTACACCGGTTTTCAGGAAGTAGCTAAAAAACTTGATATGCTTACTGCTAAAGAGTATGGAACTATCATGAACGAAGCCCGTGTAAACTCAGGACTTGCTCCTATGTATACTCAGGACCAGATCAACAACATGACAAACCATGACTGGCAGAATGACCTGTTTAATGATGGTGCTATGAAACAAAACCACTCTCTTGTAGTTTCGGGTGGAGACAGCAAAGCAACTTACAACTCAGGCCTTTCATACTACGGACAAGACGGTTTAATAGGAAGTAACACAGGTCAATCACACTACGACCGTGTAAGCTTTACCATGAACAGTACTTATAAAATAAGAGAGAACATCCGTTTTGGCGAAAACTTTACGTATACAAAAGTAAAAAGCAGCGGTATTGCAGATGATGGTATTTACAGCAACTCTATAAGAGGATTCCTGAATTCGCCACCTAACTTCCCTACTTACAATCCTGACGGTTCTTATGGTTCATCAGACATCTCTGCTGATATCACTAACCCTGTTGGTTTAATGTACTACACTAACTTTAACGAAAGTAAAACAAACCGTTATGTTGGTAACCTGTTTACTGAAGTAGACCTTGTAAAAGGACTTACTTTCAGAACTTCATTTGGTATAGACGTAAGCGATAATGCTTACCGTTCATTTACTCCGGTATACCAGTTATCATCAGTGTCTTACAACACTATCTCAACGGTAACCCAGAGTTCTACAAACAACTACTCATGGACATGGGATAACACGCTTCAGTACAAAGCAAGCCTTGGCAAACACAATTTCGATGTTCTTGCCGGTATCTCTGCTCGCGAGCGTATCTCTGAATTCCAGAGCGGTACAGGTAAAAACCTGATTTTTGACGACTTTGACCATGCTTACCTGAGCAATACTACAGATAAGACTCAAAATACAGTTACCGGTGGTAAATCGCCATACAACATCTACTCGCAATTTGGAAGATTACTGTATGATTATGATAATAAATATATAGTAACTGCTACAATCAGAAGAGACGGTTCATCAGAATTTGGCCCGAACAACAAATATGCAGTATTCCCTTCATTCTCAGGAGCATGGAACATCGATCAGGAAGGCTTCTTCTCTCAGGATGCAAAAGTGCTTAATAAAATGAAAATCCGCGGTAGCTGGGGTCAGAATGGTAACGACCAGTTCCCAAGAGCTTTCGCTTATATGTCGACAATCAGTTCTTACGACAAAAACTATCATTTTGGAACAGGCCCTAACGAAATTCCTCTTTACATAGGTGCGAGTCCGGATGCATTATCTAACCCGGACCTTAAATGGGAAACTTCTGAGCAGGCTAACATAGGTTTTGACGCTACTTTATTTAGCGACTTTAACCTTAGCTTTGACTACTACAACAAAAAGACAAAAGACTGGTTAGTACAGGCTTCAGTTCCGGAAATTGCAGGTGCTCAGGCTCCGTACATCAACGGTGGAGATGTAACAAACAAAGGTTTTGAGATCGCTCTTTCTTATAACAAATCATTTAATGATGACTGGAGACTATCTGTAAACGCTAACTTCTCTCACAACAAAAATGAGGTAACCCGTATTGCAAACCAAAACGGTATTATCTATGGAGAAAGTAACCTTTTATTCCAGGGTCTTGACGAGATGAACCGTGTTCAGGAAGGTCAGCCAATCGGTTTCTTCTACGGACTTCAGACAGCGGGTATATTCCAGAACCAGGCAGAGATTGACGCTTACACTCAGGACGGATCGCTTATACAGCCGGGTGCTGTTCCGGGAGACGTTAAATTTGTAGACCGTAACGGTGACGGACAAATTACTGCTGATGATAAAACTAAAATTGGTGATCCAAACCCTGATTACTACTATGGTGTAAACTTCCAGCTTAATTACAAAGCTTTCGACCTTTCTGTTTACACATATGGAGCAGGAGGAAACCAGATCGCTTATGGTGTTCACGATTACTCAAGACCTTTCTATAACTATACCAGCGACGTACTTAACCGTTGGACAGGTGAAGGTACATCGAACAGTACTCCAAGGGTAACGTATGGTACTGACGCTAACGGTAACCAAACTAAATTCTCAGACCTTTACATTAAAGACGGCGACTTCTTCAGGATTAAAACTGTAACTTTAGGCTGCGATTTAGCTAAGCTTAGCGACCAGATAAGTAAAACTTTCAGCCAGCTAAGACTATATGTATCGGCTAACAACCTATATACGTTTACAAAATATCCTGGTATGGATCCGGAAATTGGTTTTGGTAACGTAAACCAATCGTGGGCAAAAGGTATTGACGTAGGTTACTACCCTCAGCCAAGAACATATATGTTAGGTTTAAGCGCTAACTTCTAAAAAAGACCTGAAAAATGAAAAAGTATATTAAAATAGCTTGTTTATCATCATTATTGGCAATTACAGCCTGTTCTGACGATTTTATATCAAACCAACCTTATACTGATAAGGTAGAAGATAACTTCTATAAAAATCCAAAAGACGCACTTCAGGGACTTGTTGCGGTTTATGATGTTCTTCAGCGTGAAGGTTACGGAGGTTTCCTTCTAAATACAGAAACTGCATCAGACGACTGTTATGGTGGTTTTGGTACTGCAGACAGTAATGTAGCTCTTGAGCTTGACCGTTTTCAGTTTGTTACTGACAAGGAGATGAACAACCCAATATGGCAAACTTGTTACCTTGGTATTTACAGGGCTAACATTTTGCTGGAAAACCTTGACAAAGTAGATTGGGGAACTCAGCCTGAACTAAAAACACAGTATGAGGCTGAAGCACGTTTTTTAAGAGCGCATTTCCATTTTGAACTTGCAAGGGTATTTGGTGATATCGTTCCATTGGATCACACCCTGAAACCAAATGAGTTCCAGACACCAAGAGCAGAAGCTGCAGTTACTTATGCACTTATCGCCAGCGACTTTAAATTTGCTGCTGATAACCTTAGCACAGCTAACTATTCTCAACCGTCTAACACTAACTATGGCCGTGTTACCAAATGGGCTGCCGAAGCTTATCTTGCTAAAGCATTCCTTTTCTACACTGATTATTATGAGCAACCTGATCTTGCAGGTGTAGTTACTAAAGCTGATGCTGTAAACTATATCAATGATGTAGTAAACAACAGCGGACACGGCCTTATCGCTGACTTTAGAACGCTTTGGGTTAATTCAGCAGCTTCGTCGGGTGTAACCTATGCCGGCGAAGGAAATACTGAAATGGTATTTGCTATCCGTTACAACTCATCGGGTAACGCAGACTGGAACCTGCATGAAGGTAACCGTTTTGCAGTAAACATTGCGATAAGAGGTGGCGACCTTGCTACTTACGGACAAGGATGGGGTGGTGCTCCGGTTACTCCTTCACTATATGAAGCATATTCAAGCGGTGATACCCGTAGGGATGCCACCATAATTGACTTTGCAGGCGAAGGATTGGATTTTGACGCAACTGCACGCGGTCAACGTCAGTATACAGGTTATGCATGGAAAAAATTCTGCCCAATCAGTGCAGAGGTTGCTAACAATGGTGGCGATTTCCAGATTGACAACTACGAAGATTACCCTGTAATCCGTTTCTCAGACGTATTGCTTATGGCAGCAGAACTTAACCTTGACAGTAATGCAGGTTTTGCACAAACTTGTCTTGACAGGGTTCGTGAGCGTGCTTTTGGAAACACCACAAACAGCATCCCTGCAACCAAAGCAAATATCATGAACGAGCGCAGGCTGGAGCTTGCTCTTGAAGGACACCGTTGGTTTGACCTTATCCGCCAGGATATGAATACCACTAAAGCTGCTATAGATGCAACCTCTATGCCTAATGGTTTTGAAACAAGCTTCAGGACTGAAACTTTAGGTTGGTTTGCACTTCCACAGTCTCAGGTACTGCTTTCTAACGGAACAATTACCCAAAATCCGGGTTGGAATTAATAACATAATAAGTATTGATCATGAAAAAATTTCTAAAATTACTCGTAGCTTTTACAGCTATAGGAAGCCTGGTTTCCTGCGAGGCTACAACAGATGATGAGAGCCTTCCGGCTCCTGTTGATGCATCTAAGATTGATATTTCGGTTACAGCTGATGCGACTAACCTTGTAACGATGAAAAATAATACCCCGGCAACCATTGCTTACTGGGAGTATAAAGATGCTGCCGGTAACCTTATGGGAACCAGCAACCTTAATGAAGCTAAAGTTATGTTCCCTTTTAAAGGAACGTATAATGTATTCTTTACTGCTTACAGTAAAGGTGGCGCTGTTGAGGCAGAGCCTGTGAGCATTACCCTGGAGAACACTAACGAAGCGTATTTTACAGCATCAGAATGGGAAATGCTTTCTCACAAAGTTGAAGGTAAAACATGGGTAGTAGATATGAGCAGCCCAATAGGATGGGCAGGTCTTGACTATCCTTACAACCCTTCGGGTTCTGACGCTTGGAGCTGGCTGCCTACTTATGCTGAAGCAAGCTGGGCAATGGCTGACAAAAACTGGGGTGAAATGACATTTAACCTTGATGGCGCTTATAATGTAAGTGTTACTCAAACTGCGTTGAATGACAATACTCAGACTACAAAAACAGGTACTTTCAGCTTTGATATCGCTAAGCACAAAATGAAATTCAACGGTGGTGTTGAGATGCTTTATGGTGGTGACTATCACCCTGATTGCAGTGACTGGACAACTTTGAATGTAGTTGAACTTACTGATACTTCTATGCGTCTTGCGGTTATCCGTGACCAAAGCCGTACAGGTGAAGGAAAATGCCAGATCGTTTTCCACTTCAGACCAAAACAACAATAATGCATATTGCCGGTAAGCATATCCAAAAAGTGCTTACCGGCTTTTTTTCCAAAAAAACAGCATGAAAAAAATTCATTCTTATTTCTTTATGGCACTCACGGCAGCAGGACTATTAACACTTGCAGCCTGCAGCAGCAGTGACACTAAAGAGCACAATAACCGAAAAGTATCTTTTAATAAAGACTGGCAGTTTCATCTTAACGATGCTGCGGTTGATAAAGACACTTTTTCTTCCGCTACCAAATGGCGTACGCTAAATGTACCTCACGACTGGAGCGTTGAAGGCAGCTTTGACGAGCATAGCCCCGGCGGTATAGGCGGTGGCGCGCTTAACGGAGGACTTGGCTGGTATAAAAAAACATTTACCGTTGCCGCTGCCGACAGCACAAAAATTACCTCGATAGTATTTGACGGGGTATATTGCAACAGCGAAGTATGGATAAATGGCCACTATTTAGGCAAACGCCCTAATGGCTATATCGGCTTCGAATATAACCTTACTCCTTTCTTAAAGTTTGGTGATACCAAAAACGAGATTGCAGTAAAGGTATTGAACCAACAACCCAATTCAAGATGGTATTCAGGTTCGGGCATATACAGAAATGTATGGTTACAGACTACCGACAAACTGCATGTAGCTGAAAACGGCACTTTTGTAACTACACCAAAAGTGACCGCAGAAAACGCTACAGTTGCCATTGCCACAACCATCAAAAATGAAAATGCTTCGGCTAAAGAAGCTACAGTTACCACTACCCTGTACAAAGGTGATAGTGAAGTAACATCGGTAAGCCAGAAGGTATCGCTTGAGGCTAATACCGAGAAAACCATTAAACAGGAAACCACTGTAAACAATCCGGTGCTATGGAATGTAGACGCACCGGAACTTTACACCGCTATAACCGAAATTAAAACCGGCGACGAAGTCATTGACAGCTACAGCACGCCTTTCGGGATACGTTCTTTTACATTTGACCTTGATAAAGGTTTTATCCTTAACGGAAAACAACTTAAGATTAAAGGCGTTTGCCTTCACCATGATTTGGGTCCTTTAGGATCTGCTATCAACACCAGAGCGATTGAACGCCAGCTCCAGATTATGAAGGACATGGGCGTAAACGGGGTGCGTACTTCGCACAACCCTCCTGCCCCTGAATTGCTTGAACTATGCGACAAAATGGGCTTTATAGTTATGGATGAGGCTTTTGACATGTGGGAGCAGTCTAAAAACAAATATGACTACAGCACTGACTGGGATAAATGGCATAAAATTGACCTTGAAGCACAAATTTTAAGGGACAGGAACCACCCAAGCGTTTTCATCTGGAGTATTGGTAACGAGATTCCGGAACAATGGAACGAAAACGGGGCACGTATTGGTAAAGAGCTTGCTGCTATTGTTAAGGCTCTTGACACTACACGTCCGGTAACGGCTGCCATGAATCCTCCTATTATAGTAAATGGAGACATTAATATTCAGTTTACCGAAACGGCAGCACAGCCTAATGCGCTGGCAGGATCGGGAGCACTGGATCTTATTGGTTACAACTATGCACATCAGACGTATGCCAATCACAAGATCAATTTTCCGAAAACGCCTTTTATCGCTACCGAAACCACTTCGGCACTGCAAACAAGAGGTTACTATGACGAGAAATCGGACACTATAAAACAATGGCCTAAACGTTGGGATATTCCGCTTACTACGGGTAACCCGGGTAATACATGCTCTGCCTACGACCAGATCCAGACACCTTGGGGTTCAACCCACGAGGCAACATGGAAGGTAATGAAAAAACACGATTTCCTATCGGGAATGTTCATCTGGACAGGCTTTGATTATATAGGTGAACCAACCCCTTACCAATGGCCGTCTATCAGTTCCTATTTTGGTATCGTAGACCTTGCGGGCTTCCCTAAAGATGTATACTATATGTACCAGAGCGAGTGGACCGATAAGGATGTACTGCATATCCTTCCGCACTGGAACTGGAAAGCCGGACAAACCGTAGATGTATGGGCTTACTATAACCATGCCGACGAAGTTGAGCTTTACCTAAACGGAAAATCGCTGGGCAAACAAAGCAAAAAAGGCGACGACCTGCATGTAATGTGGAGAGTACCTTATGCTCCGGGAACATTAAAAGCGGTTTCACGCAAAGGCGGTAAGACCGTGCTTGAGAAGGAAGTAAAAACTTCGGGCGCAGCTGCTTCACTAAAAGCAACTGCTGACAGAACTACCATTGATGCCGATGGTAACGACCTTAGCTTTATAACTGTTGATATTTATGATGCCAACGGTGTTTTTGCAGCCACAGCTAATAACGAAATTCAGTTTAGCGTAAAAGGTGAAGGTAAGATTGTTGGCGTATGCAGTGGCGACCCTGTGAGCCATGAGTCATACAAAGGCACAAAACACACTGCTTTAAACGGTAAATGCCTTGTAATTGTACAGTCTACCGAAAAGGCAGGAACGATAGAACTTACTGCCGGCGCAAAAGGGCTGAAAGGTGAAACGATTAAAATTACAACCAAATAAACTTCCAAAAACAAACATCTATATAATGAAAAAGACAACTTTAGCAGCCGCATTCCTTGGCCTGGCACTTAGCCTGGCAACAGGTCATGAAGCTGTGGCACAAGTACAGAATGCTGATGTGCTTAACGCGCCTGTAGATATCAGCAAAAACTTTGAGAACTACTTAAACACGTTCTACTTTGCCGATGAGCTGGCATCTTTTGACCCTGCTACCGGAAAAGGAACGGTAAAATACCTTCGTTACAATTACAAAACCCGTCAGGCTTTTAACAACATGATGATGAAGCCAGATGTTGAAAAAGCTAACGAGTTTCCGGCTACAGAGTATGCCGATGCTCCTGTTCTGCCTTTTAGCATTGAGTTTGTGTCTGACCGTACCGTAAGGATAAAAAATGCGTCAGGACCACAGTTTAACCAACCGGCAGAATCGCTTATGCTGGTTAACGGTACTGCACCAAACCATCCTGAAAGCTGGAAATACAGCAAAACGCCTACCGGCCACCAATATGTGAGTAAACACGGTAAAGTGGTTATTGAGAGCAAGCCGTGGCACGTAAAAATTTATGATGCATCAGGTAAGCTGCTTACTTCAACGCTGCATTATAATGACGTTCAGAATACGTATACACCTACCCTTCCGTTCTCTTTCGTAAGGAACAACAACGATTACTCAAGAAACGTTGCGCCTGTATTCGGGCTTGAGCCGGATGAAAAGATCTTTGGTTGTGGTGAGTCGTTTACACAATTCAACAAACGCGGACAGAAAGTAATTATGTGGACGGATGATGCCAATGGTGTTCAGAACGAAACCATGTACAAGCCAATTCCTTTCTATATGAGTTCACGCGGCTATGGTGTGTTCATGCATACCTCAGCTCCTATTACAGTTGACTTTGGTAAATACTACGCCAGCGCTAACAAAATGATGATAGGTGACGATGTTGCTGACCTGTTCGTATTCATTGGGGAGCCAAAAGACATCCTTGATGAATATACTGACCTTACCGGTAAAGCGGCTATGCCACCACTTTGGTCGTTTGGACTTTGGATGAGCCGTATTACCTATTTCTCTGAAAAAGAAGGCCGTGAAGTCGCTAAAAACCTTAGAAAATACAAAATACCAAGTGATGTTATTCACTTTGATACGGGTTGGTTTGACGTAGACTGGAGAAACAACTATGAGTTTGCTTCAAAACGTTTTGAAAACCCTACAAAAATGATCTCGGACATGAAGAAAGACGGCTTTAACGTATGCCTTTGGCAGTTGCCGTATTTCACACCTAAGAATACTTTATTCAACGAGATCGTGAACAACGGACTTTCTGTAAAAGATAAAAAAGGAAATCTGCCGTATGAAGATGCGGTACTGGATTTCTCTAATCCTGAAACGGTAAAATGGTATCAGGGCAAACTAAAACACCTGTTCGATCAGGGTGTAGGCGTTTTCAAAGTTGACTTTGGAGAAGCGGCACCGTCTGAAGGGTTATACCACAGCGGACGCACAGGTTTTTATGAGCACAACCTTTACCCGTTACGTTACAACAAGGCTGTTGCCGAAGTTACACAACGCGAAAAAGGATATACGCTTATATGGGCACGTAGCACATGGGCAGGTAGCCAGCGTTACCCATTGCATTGGGGTGGTGATGCCGAGACCAACAACGGTGCTATGGCAGCTACACTAAGAGGCGGACTTTCATTAGGATTATCAGGTTTCAGTTTCTGGAGCCACGATTTAGGTGGATTTGCTACTAAATCGCCGGAAGCATTATACAGAAGATGGACTCCGTTTGGGATGCTTACATCTCATGTACGTAGCCACGGTGAGCCACCAAGAGAACCATGGTTATTCAGCGAAGATTTCCTTAAAGGATACCGCGCTGCCGACAACATGCGTTACGAGCTAATGCCATACATCTATGCTCAGGCAAAAGAAAGTTCTGAAAAAGGACTGCCGATGATGCGTGCGCTGTTTGTAGAATTCCCTAACGATCCGGGAGCATGGTTAATTGACAACCAGTATATGTTTGGTTCAGACCTGCTTGTTGCACCATTGTTTGAAGAAGTTACTGAAAGATACGTTTACCTTCCTGCGGGAACATGGATAGACTACCAGACTAAAAAAGTATATCAGAGCGGATGGCATAAAATCAAAGCCGGAGATATTCCTATCGTAGTATTGGTTAAAGATGGTACTGCACTGCCTCACATCGGGCTGGCACAATCAACCCAGGATATGGACTGGAGCAAGCTGACGCTAAAAGTATATGCGGCTGACGCTACCACAAGCGCTACAGGTAAAGTATACCTGCCGGGTGGCGACAAGGTACAAACCGTTACTGCTTCTAAATCGGGCAGCAGCTTTAACCTTGGACAAAATCCGCTAAATGGAAAAACAACATTCAAAACTGAATGGATAAAATAAATTTTGTGTTATTTGGGTTAGTTCTTTAAACTCTCCGGGAACCGTTTTGACTTCCGGTTCCCGGATTTTTAAAGCTTAACCGCTACAAGCTACTATTATGATTAAACAATTTATACTACCTGCTCTTTTGTTCGCTTCTCTAGCTTCAAACGCACAGGCTAAAAAGAACAACTACGAACTTACCTCTCCGGGAGGAAAGAATACCATAAACTTTGCACTGGTAAACAATGCGCCTACCTACTCGGTAAAACATGGTAAGGATGAAATAATAACACCTTCGGTAATGGGATTTGTGCTGAAAAGCGACGATCTTACCAAAAACTTTGAAATTGCCGATGTAAAAACCTCAACCCATGACGATACCTGGACACAGGCTTGGGGAGAAAAGAAAAATATCAGAAATAATTACAACGAGCTTATCGTTAAGCTGAACAGCAAGGACAAAAACAAGCGCAAATTTGAGATACAGTTCCGTGCTTTTGACGACGGTATTGCTTTCCGTTATGTGTTCCCTGAGCAGGGTGTAAAAGACAGCCTTTACATTATGAATGAGGCTACGACTTTTAACCTGAAAGAAGACGGGCAGGCATGGTGGATTCCTGCTTACCTTGACCAGCAAATGGAATACCTGTTTACCAAATCGGCTGTAAGCACGCTTGGAGTAGTACACACACCGCTTACGATTGAAAATAAAAATAACGTAATTAGTTTCCACGAGGCAGATCTTAAGGATTTTGCTGCAATGACACTGAAACGTACTGCGGGTACAACTTTTAAAGCTGACCTTATGCCGTGGTCTGACGGAGTGCTTGTTCGCGCTAAAGGTACTTTTACCTCATCGTGGAGAACACTACAGATAGGCGAAAAACCGGGTGACCTTATTGAGTCATACCTTATCCTGAACCTTAACGAACCTAACAAACTGAAAGATATTTCATTTGTTCATCCGTTCAAATACCTTGGTATATGGTGGGGCATGCACATAGGGCAATACACTTTCTGGGAAAGCGACAAACAGGGTGCGACTACAAAACGCGCTAAAAAATATATCGACTTTACAGCTAAAGAAGGCTTCCATTACCTGCTTATTGAAGGATGGAACAAAGGTTGGACACCGGACTGGTACAAAAACCAGGTGCACGTTTTCAGTTTCACCGAGAACGCTGACAACTTTAACCTTGAAGAAGTGGTTGCTTACGGACGCTCTAAAGGTGTAGAAATTGTAGGTTATCACGAAACGGGATCTAACATTACCAACTATCTTAAAGAAATTGATGCTGCTTTTGCATTGTACAAAAAAGTAGGCATCCATAATGTAAAAATCGGTCAGGTAGGATCAATGATGAACATGAAAGAGTGGCACCAGGGGCAGTTTGCCGTACGCTACTACCGTTACGTATTGGAAAAAGCGGCTCAGTATGGCCTTGCTGTAAACTTTCACGAACCGGTAAAAGATACAGGAGAACGCCGCACCTACCCTAATATGATGGCGCGCGAAGGTGCGCGTGGTATGGAATACAACGCATGGAGCGACGGTAACCCGCCAAGCCACGAAACGATACTACCATTTACACGTATGCTTTCCGGCCCTATGGATTTTACTCCGGGAATATTGGATGTTGAAGTAAAAAAAGGATATCCTGGCAGACGCGTGCATACCACAGCTGCAAAACAGCTGGCACTGTATGTAGTATTGTATTCACCAATACAAATGCTTGCCGACCTTCCTGAAAACTATGCAGGTCAGCCGGAATTCCAGTTCCTTAAAGATGTCCCTACCGATTGGGAAGACACGAAAATCATCAACGGGCAGATAGGTAAATTTATCACTACTGCGCGTAAAGACCGTAACAGCGGTGACTGGTACTTAGGAAGCATTACCAATGAGGATGCCCGTAACCTGAACGTTCAGTTGTCTTTCCTTGACCCGAATGCAAAATACGAGGCTCAGATATATGCTGATGCACCGGGCACAGATGAAACACACAATCCGGGCGATGTAGCCATCTCTACTAAAGTGGTTACTTCTAAAGATAAGCTTACATTCATGCTGCCTACATCGGGCGGTACAGCAATACGTTTCAAAAAACTATAAGCCATGAAACAGTATGCAGTATACATATTGTTACTGGTAACGGCATCATTATCGGCACAGCAGAAAAGTTATCAGTACCCTTTCCAAAACCCGGGCCAGGACGCGGAAAAACGTATTGATAACCTGCTGTCGCTTATGACGCTGGATGAAAAGATACAGGCACTGAGTACAAATCCTTCGGTGCCGCGCCTTGGCGTTAAAGGAACCGGTCATGTTGAGGGGCTTCATGGCCTTGCTATGGGTGGCCCTCCGGGAGAATGGGGTGGTAAAAATAAAGAGCCGTTGCCTACTACAACTTTCCCACAAGCCTATGGTCTTGGTGAAACCTGGGATACCGAACTGTTGCAGAAAGTTGCCAACGTTGAGGCTATCGAAACGCGCTTTGCCTACCAGAAATACAACCGCGGCGGACTCGTGGTTCGGGCTCCTAATGCCGACCTGGCCCGTGACCCACGTTGGGGACGCACTGAAGAAAGCTATGGCGAAGATGCGTTTTTGACAGGTTCTCTTACTGTTGCTTTTGTAAAAGGCTTACAGGGCAATCACTCAAAATATTGGCAAACCGCTTCACTCATGAAGCACTTTTTGGCCAACAGTAACGAAGACGGGCGTACCTATACCTCATCTGATTTTGACGAAAGGTTATGGAGGGAGTATTACTCTGTACCATTCAGGATGGGAGTTCAGGAAGGCGGATCACGTGCTTATATGGCTGCCTACAATAAAGTGAACGGTATTCCGGCAATGGTTCACCCAATGCTGAAAGACATCACAGTTAAAGAATGGGGTCAGAACGGTATCATTTGTACCGATGGCGGAGCTTTTACGCTTTTACTTTCTGACCACAAATATTATAAGGACAAATACCTTGGCGCAGCCGCAGCTTTAAAGGCCGGCATCAACCAGTTCCTTGATGAATATGTAGATGCGGTATATGGCGCAGTTGCCAATGGCTACCTGAAAGAAAAAGAGATTGACGAAGTACTGCGTGGCGATTACCGCATTATGCTAAAGCTGGGTATGCTTGATGCTCCGGAAGGAAATCCGTATGCTAACATTGGCCTTGACAAAAATGCAGTTGATCCGTGGACTACCGATGCCCACAAAAAACTGGCATTGGAAGCGACACAAAAGTCGATCGTGCTTTTAAAGAATGACCCTGCTAAGACCCTGCTTCCGATAGACCGAAAAAAGATAAAGAAGATTGTTGTTATTGGTCCGCGTGCCGATCAGGTAATACTGGACTGGTATAGCGGAACTCCACCTTATACCGTTACAGCACTGGCAGGCATTAAAGCCAAAGCAGGAGAAAATATCGAAATCACCTATGCCCTTAACAACATAGACGGCAAAGCAGCTAAACTGGCTGCAACAGCCGATATTGCTATTGTTATTGCAGGAAATCACCCTTGGTGTAACGCGGGCTGGGCGCAATGCCCTGTTCCGAGTGACGGTAAAGAATCGGTAGACAGACAGTCGATTACTTTAGAGTATGAAGACCTTATTAAGGTAGTGCACCAGGCAAATCCTAATACTGTAGTGGTACTGATGAGCAGTTTCCCGTTTGCTATTAACTGGACACAGGAGCATGTTCCGGCTATTGTTCACATGACGCACAACAGCCAGGAATTGGGTAATGCCCTTGCCGATGTGCTTTTTGGCGATTACAATCCGGCAGGAAGATTATCCCAGACATGGGTTAAGGATATTTCGGATTTACCGGAACTACTGGATTATAACATCCGTAACGGGCGTACCTATATGTACTTTAAAGGCAAACCGCTGTATGCCTTTGGCCACGGACTAAGCTACACTACCTTTGGCTACAAAGGAATAGAAGTTGAAAAAGAAGCTATTGCAAAAGGTGAAACCCTTACTGTAAATGTAAAGGTGACCAATTCCGGAAACCGTGACGGTGAAGAGGTGGTACAACTGTATGTAAAACATACCGACTCTAAAGTAGAGCGTCCTATAAAAGAGCTTAAAGCCTTTAAACGTGTACCTCTGAAAGCTGGTGAAACAAAAACCGTTGCCTTGCAACTGCGTGCGGCTGACCTTGAATACTGGAATGCTAAAACCCAGAAATTCGAGCTTGAAAAAGGCACAATTGAGTTACAGGCAGGAGGAGCGTCTGACGCAATTGCGGTAACGAAAACAATACGAACCAAATAAACATCTATATAATGAAGAATAAGATACTTTGCCTTTCGGCGGCACTTTTGCTGGTAATGGCATCATGTAAAAAAGAAACGGGAGACGCTACGGCCTCAGGCGATATCGCTACTGCTTATGAAGGTACTCCGATGAGCGATAAATATGACGCTGAGATCGACAAGATCGTTTCTCAGATGACACTTGAAGAAAAAATAGGATTGCTGCACGGTTACAGCATGTTTACCAATAAAGGTGTAGAACGTCTGGGTGTTCCGGAAGTACACATGGCTGACGGACCTCTTGGTGTGCGTGAAGAGATATCTCGTGACAGCTGGGCTCCGGCAGGAAATACCGACGATTTCGCTACTTACTACCCTGCAGGTGGCGGACTTTCGGCGACATGGAATCCTGAAATGGCACATACTTTTGGAAGAAGCATCGGTGAAGAAGCCCGTGCCCGCCAGAAAGATGTATTGCTTGCTCCGGCATTCAATATCATCCGTACTCCGCTTGGAGGCCGTACGTATGAGTACATGACTGAAGACCCGTTCCTGAACAAGACACTTGTGGTTCCGTATGTAACAGGTGTTCAGCAAAATGATGTTGCTGTTTGTATAAAACACTATGCTGCCAACAATCAGGAAACTAATCGTGGTACTGTAGATGTACAGATGGATGAGCGTACACTTCGTGAAATTTATCTTCCTGCATTCCATGATGCGGTTGCCAAAGGGCATGCGTATAGCGTAATGGGCGCTTACAACAAATTCCGTGGTGATTACCTTTGTGAGAATCCGTATATGCTTCAGAACATCCTTAGGGATGAGTGGGGCTTTAAAGGTATCGTGATCTCTGACTGGGCTGCTGTACATACTACAAAAAAAGCACTTGAAGCAGGAACCGACCTTGAGATGGGTACGCCTCTTGCCTTTGACGATTTTTACTTTGCCAATCCGCTTATCAAAGCTGTAAAAGACGGCCAGGTATCGGAAGCAGAAATTGACAAACACGCTAAAAGGATCCTAAAAATGCTTTTCAACCTGAAAGCTATGGGATCTGACAAAAACAGCCGTGCTAAAGGAAGCATTGCTACTGAAGCTCATTATAAAGATGCCTACAACATCGCATCAGAATCAGTTGTATTGCTAAAAAACACTGAAAACCTTTTACCTCTAAATACCTCATCACTTAAAAGCGTAGCGGTTATTGGTGCGAATGCAACCCAAAAACACGCTCAGGGTGGTTTTGGTGCAGGTGTGAAAACAAAACATGAAATTACTCCGCTTGATGCATTAAAAGCGAAATTGCCTAAATCGGTAGCCATCAACTATGCTCAGGGCTATAAAACTGAATTCAAACCAAAAAAGGAGATGAAATTTGGTGAGGTAACCCAGGAAGTAAAAGAAACAGTAAACGACCTTGATCCGAAAATGGTTGCAGAGGCTGTAGCTGCTGCAAAAAAATCGGATGTTGCCGTACTATTCGTTGGTGCTAACCGTGATTATGAAACAGAAGCTTCTGACCGCGCTGACCTTTCTCTTCCTTTCGGACAGGAGAAACTTATTGCTGCTGTTAAGGCTGCTAACCCTAAAACTATTGTAGTATTTGTTGCTGGTGCTCCGTATGACATCAACAATGTGGTAGCAACCAACTCGGCTATCGTTTGGGGATGGTATAATGGTTCTGAAGCCGGTAATGCTATCGTAGATGTACTATTAGGAAAAGTGAACCCATCAGGTAAACTGCCTTGGACAATGCCTAAGAAAATACAGGATTCTCCTGCTCATGCTACTAACAGCTTCCCAGGTGGTGCTACTGAAGAATATAAAGAAGGTATCCTTGTAGGTTACCGTTGGTTTGACACTAAAAACGTAGAGCCGCTATATCCTTTCGGTTACGGACTTTCATACACCAAGTTTGAATTGGCAAATGCAAAAGCTGACAAAAAGGAATATGGTCAGGACGATACGATCACTGTAACTGTAGAGGTAAAAAACACAGGTAAAGCCGATGGTAAAGAAGTAGTTCAGTTATATTCTGCGAAAACAGGAAGTAAAGTAGAACGCGCTGCTAAAGAACTTAAAGGTTTTGCAAAAGTTCTTGTAAATGCAGGTAGTTCTAAAACGGCTACAATTAAAGTTCCGGTAAAAGAACTGGCTTACTATGATAACGCTACTAAAAAATGGACTGTTGAGCCGGGTGCGTATACCTTTAAATTAGGTAACTCATCAAGAGATATCAAACAGGAAGTTACGGTAACGGTAAAATAATCTTTTGCCACGAATTGCACCAATTTTCACGAATTTATAATTTGTGATATTCGTGCAATTCGTGGCTTTTTATTTAAATGATATGAAACAACTTTTACTCTTCATATTGTCATTACTATTGGCTCAGACCGTATCAGCACAAGATACTTTCACGAACCCAATTTTTCCCGGCGATCATGCCGACCCATCTATCATAAGGGATAAAGACGATTATTATATCGTTCATTCCTCTTTTGACTATTATCCGGGGTTGCTGATATGGCATAGTAAGGATATGGTAAACTGGGAACCTGTAACCCACGCCCTGACAAAAAATGTTGGCTCAGTTTGGGCACCGGATCTGGTAAAATATGACAATAAATATTACATCTATTTCCCGGTAAGCAATACCAATTATGTGGTATGGGCCAACAACATTAACGGACCGTGGAGCGACCCTATCGACCTGAAGGTAGGCAGCATTGACCCTGGTCATGTGGTAGACGAAAAAGGTAACCGTTACCTGTATTTCAGTGCGGGCGATTACGTTCCGCTTTCTAAAGACGGACTATCGGTAACGGGCCCTGCAAAGCATGTATATGACGGTTGGGCTATTCCGCGTGAGTGGTCTATAGAATGCTTTTGTATGGAAGGGCCGAAGATCCTGAAAAAGGGAGATTACTATTACCTTACTGTAGCCGAGGGCGGAACCGCCGGGCCTGCCACCAGCCATATGGTAATATCGGCACGTTCAAAATCACCGCTTGGCCCATGGGAAAATTCGCCTTATAATCCCGTACTAAAAACAGGGAGTGAATCAGAGAAATGGTGGTCGAAAGGACATTCAACAATCATTGATGATGCCTCAGGCAAATGGTGGATGGTTTTTCACGGCTATGAGAACGGGCATTATAACTTGGGACGCCAAACGCTACTTCAGCCTATAGAATGGACAAAAGACGGATGGTTCAAAAACCCTGACGGTATAAAAACCGAAGCGCCGATTACAAAACCTAAAGGCAAAGCTATTGTGGCTAAAACAGGATTATCAGACGATTTTCAGCAAGGAATTTTAGGCAAGCAATGGCAATTCTTTAAAGAATATGACCCAAAACGCTTTACGCTTGATAAGAATGGGCTTAACATCAAAGCACAGGGAAAAGGGCTTGGCGACAGTGCTCCCCTATCGTGTATTCCACAAGATCATTCGTATACTGTACAGGTAGAGGCTACGATAGAAGGCAACGCAACGGCATCACTTATCCTTTTTTATGCTGACAGAATACATACCGGAATTGGTGCCAATGCTGAGAGCATTATGGCTGCCTTACGCTCATGGCAATTTGCTACCGAGAAAAATCCGGTAGGTAAACACATTTACCTTCGCCTTGAAAAACGTGGCCAAATGGTAAATATGTTCTATAGTGCTGATAACACCAAATGGACAAAAATTGAAAATTCGGCAGAAGTATCGGCCTTTCACCACAATGTACTGAGCGGTTTTACGAGTTTAAGGATAGGCCTTTCTGCCGTTGGCGAAGGCAACGTAACCTTTAAGAACTTTGTATATACGCCAATTGATTAATGATATGCCGCTCCTCCGGAGCTAATTTGCCTATCCCACTATTTTACTATAAATATATCGCTCCTCCGGAGCTTTTTAAACGATATGACATGAAAAAAATACTATTTGCTGCATGTGCTGCTTTTAGCTTTACTGTAGGCAATGCTCAGGAAACCTACCAGCCTAACTGGGAATCGCTTGCTAAATATGACGAGACTGCCGAATGGTTTAAGGATGCCAAGTTTGGCATCTATGCACACTGGGGTGTGCTTTCGGTTCCGGCGTATGCTAATGACTGGTTTCCGCGAAATATGTTTATAGAAGGTACACCCGAGTACAAACATCAGGTATCATTATATGGTGATCCTTCTAAATTTGGTTACCATGATTTTGTACCGATGTTCCATGCAGAATATTTTAATGCCAACGACTGGGCAGAACTCTTCCAGAAGGCGGGAGCTAAATTTGCCGGCGTAGTTGCCGAGCATCATGACGGCTGGAGCAACTGGGACAGTAAGATCAACCCGTGGAACAGTATGGATATGGGTCCGCATCGTGATCTAGTGGGTGAACTTGCCAAAGCAATTCATGGCAGAGGAATGAAACTTGTAACCTCTTTCCATAAAGACCGAAATCTTCAGATCAATAAGAATAATCCGGACAAATGGCTGGATGATATTTCTTATTTCCCATACAACCCAAAATTCCCTACATCGTCAACCGATCCTAAGTTGGCACAAATGTATGGTAACATCCCGCCCGATCAGTTCTATGCCAACTGGTATGGTGAACTAAAAGAGCTTATCGATAACTACTCTCCAGACCTTATTTATTTTGACAGTAAAATGAGTAAGATACCGGAGAAGACAAAACAGGAATTTGTTGCATACTACTTTAACCACTCGGTAAAGGAAAAAAAACAGGTCATCATTACGCATAAGGAAGGCGAGCTTCCTAAAAGCGTAAGTATAGAAGACTTTGAAAAAGGACGCCAGAATGCCATCACTAAAGATTTTTGGCTTACGGATGAAACCGTATCGGTAGGCAGCTGGAGCTACACTAACGATCTTGGCCTGAAAACTGCTAATGATATCGTTGACCTATTGGCTGATATCGTGAGCAAGAACGGTGCGCTGATGCTTAATGTATCACCTATGGCAAACGGAATTATCCCTAAAAACCAGCAGGATATACTATTAGAGATCGGGCAATGGCTTAATGTGAATGGTGAAGCGATTTATGGCACACGTACTTTTGATGTTTTTGGCGAAGGCCCAACCAAACAGGAAAAAGGCGGTATGTTCCTGGATAAGATAAGCTACACAGCACAAGACATTCGCTACACCCGAAAAGGCAATACCATTTATGCTATTGTACTAGGATGGCCGGGAGAAAATGCGGCTATAACATTAGGTGCTTTAGCCAATAAAGGAAAAGTAAAAAGCGTTAGCATTTTAGGGAGTACGGAAAAGACAGCTTATACCTATGACAATTTAGGATTGCATATAAAAACCCCTTCTAAAAAAGTAGATGATAAAGCTTTTGTAGTGAAGGTGGAGTTGAAGTAATGTTTAAAAACAAAACCTGCAAGGTTATTATGACCTTGCAGGTTTACCCAAACATTCCGGATTAACGTTTTGCATTTATTCCGGTATATCCTTACCCAAGAATATATTTTTTATTCCGCGGCTTCTTCAAATTCTTTTAACAGGCCGCTCACTTCGTTCCAGTGGTTTATCCTTTTATGATGTGTAAGATTCACATTGTGGTAGGCCGTAAACATCAGTGGCTTTCCTTTACAGAAATCAAGGTTTTTGATGTGGTCATCGATCATATAATCCGTATCGATGATGCTTTTGTCACCGCAAAAGATAATATTCTTCCAGCTGATGAACGGAAAGTGCTCTGCCAGCCATTCTTTCTTTTCGAATAGTGATAACGGGAATTCCATTGCGGCTGATACTACATATACTTCGTAATTTTCCATAAGTGCTTTAACCACTTCTACAGCACCATCCATTACTGGAAGATTTCTAAAGAAGCCCTCGGTGTTCAGAATCTTCAATAACAATTCCTTATCAGGAAAAAGGCCATGGTCTTCCATGCCCTGTATTTCATCTCTGGTAATAGTAGTTCCGGCTTCTTTATTGTACCAGTCTACAATATATTGTTCTATATCGGCCATTACACCGTCCATATCTATAGCAATCGATTTTTTCATTGTTGCGTTATTTTGCATATTGTTGCATTATTTCGAAGCAAAGTTACAGCAATAAAACTGTATATTGCAAATATTTGCAACATTTATTTGCTTATATTTGCAACATATTGCAACATCATGTTAAAAGAAGAACGCCTGCAGGCTATATTAGATCAGTTATCACAAGACAATAAAGTCCGACTTGATGCATTGAGTGAATCGCTTAACGTATCGGAAGATACCATACGCCGTGACATTAAGGAACTTGATACCCGTGGACTTTTGAAGGCCGTTCGTGGCGGGGCGGTATTGCACTCTCCTATTCCTCACCATTACAGGGACAGGGAAAAACATGACATTGGCACTAAAAAGATCATCGCCACAAAAGCATTAGACTTCTTGCAGGATGGTCAGGTAGTATTCTTTGACGGAGGGACATCGGTAGTAGCACTGGCGGCAAGCCTGCCTGCAAACCTAAAGATAACGGTTGTAACGAATAGTTTCCCCGTTGCCAATGTGCTGGAAGACCACCCGAATGTAGAAGTAATCTTTGCAGGAGGACGACTGTATAAAACGGGCTTTACCACTATGGGACAGGAAACACTGGATACTTTTAGCCGTGTTAGAGCCGACATCTGTTTTTTGGGGATATGCAGTATTCACGAAAGCATGGGTGTAACCGCAATGGACTATGAGGATGCACAGGTAAAAAAGATGATGGTAGAAAAAGCCGCAAAAACCATTGCGATGTCATCGCTCGAAAAAACCAATACCGTTGAACCATTTTATATTTGTCCGGTAACCGACCTGGATGTGATCATTACCGAAGCAGCGCCAGATAATAAGCTGCTAAAAGTTTTTGGAGAGATGGGGATTGGGGTGGTATAATTAATCTTGATGATTTTGGGACTACAGGAAAAGACAATTTTGGAGAAATATTTTATAATTTAAAAAATGAATTATTATCAAGCATATTTAAATCCGGAACCAAAAATAATTGGTGTAAATAATGGAATTTATCAGATAGAAATTGGTAAAGAAGAAATACTAAATAACGCTAGTTTTAAAGAATTTCGGGATTTCTTTAATTGTAATAATAAGGCATTTTGGATAAATCAAAACTCTATTTTTGATTTAAAAATTCCTGTAATAAAAGCTAAGCTATTAAAAAAAGCTAAGATTACTGATATTATGGGATACACACAGAATATCACATTCCTGAATAATGTATATAGTTCAAAATTTATTGAAGTTTTGAAACAATTTAACCTTAAAGATCATAAAACTTTTGAAATTAAAATTGACGATGTTGATGAAAAGTATTTTTTACTTTACCATCGGACTATACTTCTTGTAGATATCAATTACAAAAGATCTGTAATATACACCGGACATAAAGTACTTCAAAACGTAAAATATCATTCTATAAATACTCATGAAGAGTATCGCAAGTTTATAACATCGAATCCTATTCATTCTTTTGAAAAAATATGTATTTCAAAAGAATACGAAAATTTAGATTTCATTTCAATACAGGCAGCTAGTTATAATTTTTACTCCGAAAGATTAGCCGAAGAGTTAATAAACAATAGTATAAGTGGCTTAAAGGTAAGCTATACTAATTCAATTCAACTAGAATTTTATTAATATAACCTCGATGGTGCGAATTTGCAATCTGTGCAACTTAAAATAAATTTGGAGGAACGGCATATAATATGTCGCCCCTCTTAGCCTTTATTACTTCAGAATTTATTAATTCCATACGGGAAATATTTCTCATTCACTTATATATTCTACCAACATTATATCCCTAACGGGATAATCACAACATTTCCCGTAGGGAAAGGGTGTTGGTAGCAAATCATTTTCATTATACATTTTTCCCGTAGGGAATACATCCATAGCTCCATATCCAAAATTGAGAGATCATCATTTCACCACCGCCCTCAACTCATTCCTGTAAGCAGAAGCACTCTTACCGGTAAAATCCTTAAACGACTTATTAAAGTGGCTAAAGTTATTAA
>QFQM01000335.1 GCA_003243255.1 Flavobacterium psychrophilum
ATTACCGGTAATGTCGTAGTGGAACGCTACATGGCTCCTTCCGGCCGAATATACCGTTACCTTTCTTCACCGGTAGAGGGTTTTAGAGTGGATAGCCTGCAAAAATATATTCCGGTGACAGGGGCTTTCGCAGGTAGTAGTACAGGTGCAGGGTTAGGCAGTAATCCATCGATGTATACCTATACGGAGCCCAACTATGTCGCTTTCCCGGTATCCGATAACACAGAACAGTTTCAGAAAGGAAAAGGGTATTCCGTGTACGTCCGCGATACGGCTTTGCCTACGCTGATCAGCTCAGGAGTTCCTTATCAGGGTACTGTTTCGTTTACCAGCCTGCTTACACCAGGTACAGGATCCAGTACAGATGGCTGGAATCTGCTGGGTAATCCGTATGCTTCAGACATTGTATGGAATTCTGCCAGCTGGACTTCATCAGGCATTTCAAACATCATCGCTATCAGTGATAATACGAGCGGAGTATTGCAGTATCATTATTGGGATCGCTCGGGTTCAGGAAGTGGTGGCCTGCAGGGCGGAAAAATTCCAGCAGGGCAGGCTTTCTGGGTGCAAACGTTAAATGCCTCACCTTCGCTCTCTGTTAATGAAAGTGCCAAGACCACAGATGCTGCAACCCTTAACACTCAATTCTACCGTACCAGCGCAGCCCGTACGGGAGCGGTCAGTTCTTTCTCTTTTGAGTTGGATAACGGTGTGCATAAAGACGTAGCGTATCTAAAATTTACTGATGATGGAGTGGATAATTACTCCAAGCTAAATGACGGGGTGAAACGAGCCAACTCTTTCTTCAATATATCCACCAGTTCGCTGGATAATGTGGCGTTGGCCATGAATGATCTTTCGAAAGAATTCTGTGAGAAAACCATACCAATCAATCTCCAAAATACGGCTGCCGGTACCTACACGCTTCGTTTTAACGGTATTGATGATTTTAATCTGGGCATTGTAACGCTGGAAGATCGATATATGTCGACCACACAGGTGATCAGTTCGCAGAATAAGGAATTTACCATTAATGTGGATAGTCAAGCTGCCTCTACACAGAATAGGTTCTTCCTGAAGCTGACTCATGCAGATGTGATTACTAATAAATCGGTGGTGGCAGATAAGAACAATTTCTGTGCTTCGGAAAATATGGTAACGCTGACAATTCAGAACAGTCAGCCGGAAGTGGTGTATGAAGCATTTCTTACTTCGTCTGTATCCGAAAAAGTGACGGGCACAGGTGAGGCGATACAGTTACAAGTACCTGTAAGTGCATTGGCCAACAACGCTAACGTGATTTCGGTGAAGGCAGCTTATCCGGGGTGTACGGCAAGCACAATGGCACGAACTGCTACTGTTAATAAAACAGCATCGCCCGAGATAACAGGCGATACAGAATATTACGGATGTGTAGACAGTTCGATGGATATCAAAGTGAGTAGTGCGTCAGCGGTTTCGTATCAATGGACCAATCAACTGACCGATCAGGTATTAGCCGATACGGATAACAGCATCACGCTCAGTTCTGTTTTACCATCCAACTATTATAAGGTGGTAGCGATTGATAACAAGGGATGTGAAAGTGCAGCAAAATATATTCTTGTAAGAGCTGATTCACTGACTACTCCTGTGGTGACTGCTGTGGGTGAGGTGCTGAAGACCAGCAGCAAGACCAATATACAATGGTTGCTTAACGGAGAAGTGATTGATGGAGCGACTGGGGTTGAATTTACCCCTCAGGTATCCGGAAGTTATTCCGTACGAACAGATAATAATTACTGTACGAAAGAATCTGTACCTCTTGAATATATTGTGACAGGTATTGGCGAGGCAGGTAATGAAGAGTTTTCGATCAGTATCTACCCTAACCCGACCTCATCAGGAAATATTCATGTGTCAGGAAAATCAAAGAGCAGTACGCCGGTACAACTCCAGTTGTTTGATCTGACAGGCAAAAATCAGGTTACTAAAGTCATGTCATATACTGATTTTGCGAAGGGAGTAACCGTAGAAGAGGAATTGTCTGCAGGTATGTACATTGTTAAAGTGCTGCAAGACAATAAAACACTCCATCAAAAACTGGTTGTTCACTAATTTGTGCGATTGTTAAAATGGATAAAGAAGGTTTATTTTGCATAGGTAAACCTTCTTTTATTTTTCCAATACACGATTGAAAGACCGCTTTTTAAATTATCTTCATTACTTCCGGGGTTTTGCTATTCTTTTAATCGTAGGAGTCCACTGCCGTACTTCCATTCCCTGGGCGGAGGATTCATTTATGCATGATGTGCTCTTTTATGCATTGGATTTCAGCACGATTCTTTTTGTTTTTATTTCCGGCTTTCTCTTTCAGTACCTGCATGAACAGAAATTTGAGTATTATCCTTATCTGCTAAAGAAGCTAAAGCATGTTGTAATCCCGTACATTATTGTTTCTGTACCCGCATTGGTCGATAAAGTCTTCATTGAGAAAGATGCGGCATGGATGACCGATTTTTATAAAAGCCTGAATATTCCTCTTCAGTTCGTTTATCTTTTGCTTACCGGAAAGCAATCAGGTCCATTCTATTTTATTCCCATGATCTGCCTTTTTTTTATCATGGCTCCACTGTTTCAGGCCGTGCAGAAATCAACGTATTTTTCATGGATCACGCTGGTCATTGTGTTCATCGGTATGTTCAGTTATAACTACGCCTACTATGCCACCATATGGGAATCACTGGTTTATTTTATCCCGGTCTATCTGTTTGGTATGTGGGCATCCAAATACAGGAGCGTTACTATAGGTATTAACAATTATGTTTTGGGTTTGCTCTGTGCTGTCTACCTCACTATTTTTTGTCTGGAGATGGCGGATGTAATTTACATCTACCGGCTGAAGACATTTGGTGAACCTCATTACTTTTTTCCTGATTTTAACTGGGGTAAGTTAAAGGTGATGTGCCTGGCCATTATCTTATTGAATGTTTTTTATCGGCTAAGGAAGTATGAGTTTCCCACGCTGGTTACGCTTGGTAACTTCAGCTTTGGTATCTATTTCGTACACATTTATTTTATTAATGTAACCGAGCTTACCATTCGCTACATTCAGAGCCCAATCAAACAGAATGCCTTGATCTTCCTGGTTTATACCGCTGCAGTAATTGCCGCTTCTATGATAACGATATACGGTGTTAAAAAAATCTTCGGTAAAAACAGCCGCCTTATAATAGGAAGTTAGAATTTCCGGTAGAAAGGAAATTCGGCCAGCGCCAGCATTTCTTTATCTCCTCTGGTATCTCCGTAGGCATATACAGGGCTGTAGTCGGCCAGGTTTAAAAAAGCATTGATGCGATTGGCTTTTTCAACACCATAGCAATTGCGTGTTTCCAGTTTTCCGGTGAGGTGGTTATCCTTCACCTGAAGTTGTGTTGCAATCAATTCTACGTTCATCGCTTTACACCACGGAGCTACCCAGTTATACGAAGAAGCAGTGACAACCACCACACGATCGTTATTGGCAAGATGTTCTTTCAATTTTTTTATGGCCTCTGGTCGTAGTATTGCATGAAGCTTATACGCTACAAAATCTTCACACTTTCTTTGAAATTTATCGATGGAATCTCCTCCAAAGAAGAAGCCAAGCATGATTTCTTTAGCTCTCCAGTTTTTGATCAGCTTCAACTTATAGAGTACCATTACAGGGCTAAGTAAAAAAAAACCAAAATAGAAGAACAGTTCGCCTTTCTGGTACTTCACTATTTCCAGCAACGTGTCCTTGGTGGTAAGCGTGCCATCAAAATCAAATAAGGCCAGCCCTTTTTTCATAACTTCAGTTTTTTGAAAATAAACTCTGGAATGTTTTTAATGATCAGCATGATGGGTGCCCATATCGGAAGTACGTAGATGCTGTTCTTCTTTTTTTGAGCTGCTTTATAAATGAGACTGGCTACTCTTTCGGGTGTGGCGGTAACGGGTGCAGGTAAAGGAAGCCCTTCTGTCA
>QFQM01000336.1 GCA_003243255.1 Flavobacterium psychrophilum
ATCATTTTTTCTATTTGTTTACTATTTTCTAATGTGACAAAGTTACCTATATTTGCTATACATTTTATATGACTATACGATTGTATAGTGCTATACAGATGTATAGTTCATATAAATAAAAGTAGTTGTTGACAGGAATTTTACGAACAAAATATTGGAATGATGGATAGCAGGTATTCAGATATTATGAAGTGTGACAGGGGTTTAATCATGGCACTGACAGACACGCTGAATGTGGTGAGCGGCAAATGGAAACTGGCGGTGGTATGCACCTTGCTCAGTGGTAAAAAACGTTTTACGGATATACAAAGGGCAATTACGGATATTACGCCCCGAATGGTTTCCAAGGAGCTGAAAGAGCTGGAAGTCAACGGCGTAGTCAGGAGAAATGTGATTAACTCCACACCGGTTTTGATCGAGTATGAATTGACACCTTCAGGTGAGCAGCTTTATGAGGTCATCCAAAAAATGGTGGAATGGGGCTTGCAACATCGGGAGATTACGCTTAATGGGATGGAGGAAAGAAAGGCTGATGAAGTCATCATATCCGGGTAAACTGTTTTTTAAAACCGGTTACTTTCTATTCTGAGGTTTCAAATTCAGCATCACGATCTCGCTCTTTGTGCCTACACGCATCGGCGGGCCGTGGCCATCAAAGAAGGACTGTATGTTGCTCCATTTCAGCTTTTGAATATCAATATAAGAAAGCCCAGTAAAGCAACTGAAAATAAAGAGGTCTTTTACAAGTTCGTATTTGAACTTGGACGGTTTTAGAAGCATTAACTTTTCTACATCCTCTTTTAAAAGATAGCTGCGATCAGTTTCTTCCATTCTGATTTCATAATCCTCAAAAGGGTCTTGTCGAATCAAGCCTTTTTTTATCGCCAGTTCCGCCAATGCAATAACCGGCATGGTATAAACCCAAACCGTGTTATGCATACCTTATCTATGCGCAGAAAGAAATCGAACTCCCGGATAAAGTCTTAGGTAAGTTCCCGAAACGCCATATCCTCCCTGTGATAGCGTTCCCTGATAAATTCGGAAAGGTGATTATAGACAGTCTGATATTTATTAAAGGTGTTTTGAGAACGCTTGCCCTTTCTGATGGTTAAAGACCCTGAAACTGCTGCAATGAATTTTTTGATGGCTTTGGAAAAACTGCCGGGCTTTATCAAGCAGGAACAAGATATGGTTGCCGTAATCCAAAAAGACCTGCCTGTACTTCAGGAAGTGGTCAATGGTACTTGGTCTAAGGAAAGCCGATTGAGTGAGCTTAAAACGGAACTGGCAGCCGTGGAAAGGAAGATACAGCTTTCAATAGAACCTTTAAAGCAAAGCGAAAAAGCTGCGGAGCAGGTAGAGAAGCGGAAAGACAGCGCAACGGTTTCGGATAGCATTGTACGGGTAAAAGGTATTCATATGCCACGTGGGGTGTTGCAATGGTGTTGTTTACTGACAACGAATAGGATATACAAAATTCCTTTTTCGTAAATTTACCTTTTACAAAAATGGGTATGGCAGAAAGCCAGACCTTCAACGTAAACAAATCAGCAGGAATGGTGGTTTATTAATAAAGTTGATGATGTTTTTGGGTGAATTGCGCCCGCTCCAAAAAGTAATAAGGAATAATTTATGAAATCAAAAGATTTAAAAGTTCAAACCGATAACGGTTTTGTTCAGGTGCGTGGAGCAAAGGAACATAACCTGCAAAATATAAATGTTGATATACCACGAAACAAATTAGTGGTATTTACCGGAATTTCAGGTTCGGGAAAATCTTCTTTGGCATTTGGAACCATTTATGCCGAAGCACAAAGGCGATATCTGGAATCGGTCTCCCCGTACGCAAGACGCCTATTCAACCAAATGCCTGTTCCCGATGTGGGGGCTATATATGGTTTGCCACCTGCCGTTGCCCTGCAACAAAGTCGTGGCGGCACAACGGTTCGTTCTACGGTTGGAAGTGTTACCACCATTTCCAATTTACTACGGATGTTATATTCAAGGGCGGGCGATTATCCAAAAAACCAGTCTATTGTTTACGCCGAAGAATTTTCGCCAAACTCGCCTGAAGGGGCTTGCCCCAAATGCCACGGTATCGGTCGTATTTATGATGTTACCGAAAAGTCTATGGTTCCGGATGATACGCTGACCATTCGGGAACGGGCTGTTGCCGCTTATCCAGCGGCTTGGCAGGGTCAAAACCTGCGTGAAATATTGATGACACTTGGGATAGACGTAGATAAGCCCTGGCGGGAGCTGTCCAAAAAAGACAGGGACTGGATTTTGTTTACCGACGAAACGCCTACCGTTCCGGTGTATTCGGGCTTTAATGCTGCACAGGTGCAAAGGGCTTTGAAAGCTGAAATGTCGCCCAGCTATATGGGGACGTTTACCAGTGCAAAGAACTATGTGATGAACACTTTTGCCACTACGCACAGTGAAATGATGAAACGGCGGGTTTCGCAATTTATGGTAAATGCTGCCTGCCCGGTATGCAACGGCAAACGGCTGAAAAAAGAAGCACTGGCTATAAAGTTTGAAGGTTTGGATATTGCCGATATATCCAATCTTTCACTGGCGCAATTGTTAGTGATATTTACGCCTTATGCCGAGGGGAAATTTTTGGATAAGGACAAAAATTCGCATCCCGAAAAAGCCATCGTTGCACAGAACATCGCTATTGAGCTGATAGCCCGCCTGAAAATAATGATTGATTTGGGCTTGGGCTATCTTTCCTTAGAGCGAAGCACACCTACCATTTCTCCCGGAGAACTGCAACGCCTTAGACTGGCTACACAGGTACACGCTAACCTGTTCGGCGTTATCTATGTGTTGGACGAACCGTCTGCCGGGCTGCATCCTGCGGACACGGAAGCCTTACTGGAAGTGCTGAAAAAATTAAGGGATGCAGGAAACTCTATGTTTATCGTAGAGCACGAGGTGGATATTATACGGTCTTGCGACTGGATTGTGGATGTGGGACCGAAAGCGGGCGTTCACGGGGGAGAAATATTGTACAGTGGCACGTTGGACGGGCTTCAAAATGTAAAACAATCCCTTACCCGGAATTATATTGAGCAGAAACCCACTGCAAAGAAAGGATGCAGGGAAGCAAACCATTGGTTAAGCCTCGAACGGATTTACAGGAACAATATTCAAGACCTGAAAATATCCTTTCCTTTAGGCGTGCTGACAAGCGTTACGGGAACTTCGGGTTCGGGAAAAAGCAGTCTGGTCAGCCAGGCATTGGTTGATTTGGTTTCGGATTATCTCGGTCAGCACATACAGGAAGAAAAAACGGAACAGCCGGAACTATTGCAGGAAGAAGACATCCAGACTTTGGGCGTGATAACAGACGGAATGCAACATATCAAACGATTGGTGCGTGTTGACCAAAAGCCAATTGGCAGAACGCCACGCTCAAACCTTGCGACCTACACGGGCTTGTTTGACAGGGTACGCCAGCTATTTGCCGATACGCCTTTAGCGAAATCCCGCAGGTACGATATTGGCAGGTTTTCTTTTAATGTAGCCAAAGGTCGCTGTGCCAATTGTAAGGGCGAGGGTTTTGTAATGGTGGAACTGTTGTTCCTGCCCAGTGTTTACACGGCTTGTCCTGTTTGTAAAGGTACGAGGTACAACGACAAAACGTTAGAAGTAAAATACAACGATAAGAATGTTGCTGAGGTGCTGGATATGACCGTAGATGCAGCGTACGAATTTTTCAAACACGACCACTCACTTGCCCAAAGCCTGGAAGTGGTAAAACAGGTGGGATTAGGTTACATCAGGCTTGGACAGCCCGCTACCGAACTTTCGGGTGGCGAAGCCCAACGTATCAAATTAGCTTCTGAACTGAAACGCACCCAACGGGGAAAAACACTCTATATTTTGGATGAACCTACAACGGGGCTGCATCCTGCCGATGTTGAAAAGTTACTTACGCAATTGAATTTTCTGGTTGATGCAGGTAGTAC
>QFQM01000337.1 GCA_003243255.1 Flavobacterium psychrophilum
CTTGTGGGCGATGAGGGATTCGAACCCCCGACCCTCTCGGTGTAAACGAGATGCTCTGAACCAACTGAGCTAATCGCCCTATTTTTTTTCAATCCTGAAGCGTTGTTTGTTTCAGTATTACGGGTGCAAATATACGCTTAGTATTTGTATTTGCAAGCCTTTTGCTAAAAAAATTACTGTTTTTTTATATCTTTTAAAATAGCCCTGTCGGAATGGTTTACTATTTCGAGTATAACAGGTTCATTTTTAGCAGTTATAGTTTCAATAACATAAATCTTCCCTCCTCCCGGATTTGGCTTGTTACTTTTAGAAAAATCGACATTACCGTTCTCAAGGCTGTTTTGCAGGTCCTCCATAGTAATCCATTTTTTTTTTTTTTTATCCTGAGCTTCTTTAGAAATCGTCAATCCTTTTGTTTTAAAGTCTTTTAAAACCCTACAGTTTGGCAGATAACAAAAATCCTGTCCTCTTTTATTGAATATAAAAGCTACAAGAAAAAAACCGAGTGTGAGTCCGAAAATATAATAAGCTATTCTGTGTTTTAATTTCATTGTATAGATGTTTTAGTCCTGTAGTTTTCTTCTTTTCCTTTCAGCACTGATAAGATTTAATTCGCGGCTTGTTTGTCCGGCAACAGATGTATTCTCCTCTGCCCTTCTTATAAGGTATGGCATAACATCCCTAACGGGACCAAAAGGAAGGTATTTGGCAACATGATAACCATGAGCAGCCAGGTTAAAACTTATATTATCGCTCATGCCATAGAGCTGTCCGAAAAATATTTTCTCATCATTTGCTCTGATACTTCTTTCTTTCATAAGCTCAATCAGCTTATAAGAACTTTCTTCATTATGAGTACCTGCAAAGATTGCCATAGTATCGATGTGATCAATCATATACTTAATACAATTATCATAATTGATATCCGTCGCTTCTTTAGATGCACAAATTGGTGTAGGATACCCCATTTCTTCAGCACGTTTGTTTTCCTTCTCCATGTAAGCACCTCTCACAACTTTCATTCCTATATGAAAGCCTTCGGCTTTAGCCTGCTCATGTAGTTTTTTAAGATAATCCAGCCTGTCCCAACGGTACATCTGAAGTGTATTGTAAACAATTGCTTTATTCTTATTGTATTTACGCATCATATCAGCTACAAGATCATCGGCAGCATCCTGCATCCAGCTTTCTTCTGCATCTATAAGTAAAGCCACATCATTATCATGAGCTGTTTTACACACAAGTTCGAAACGCTCCACTACCCTGTTCCATTCAGTAGTCTCTTCTGCTGTAAAAGGCTTACCTTCTCCAAGTTTAACCCAAAGATCAAATCTTCCAAAACCTGTAGGCTTGAATACTGCGAAAGGAATTGCAGCTCTTTCTTTAGCAAATTCAATGGTTTTCAAAGTCTTTTCAAGAGCTTTATCAAACTCAGACTCATCTTCTTTCGCTTCTACTGAATAATCAAGCACGGAAGACACTCCTTTGGTAAACATTTTGTCTACCACCGGAAGACAGTCCTCTTCAGTCGTACCACCACAAAAGTGATCAAAAACTGTAGCTCTGATAAGCCCTTCAACCGGTAGGTGCAAGTTTAACGCAAAGTTTGTAACCGCTGTGCCTATCCTTACCAATGGCTGGGAAGCTATCATTTTAAACAGAAAATATGCCCTGTCAAGTTCAGTGTCACTTTTTAATGCAAAAGCATCGGCAGTATTATTGAAGATTTTTTCCATTGTGTTTAAAAAATTTGTGCAAATATAAAGACTGTTCAAGAATTTAAAGTATTAATTGCCTTATTTTGCTTTTTCTTTAATGCAAATTTATGGAAGCCATCAAAACATCTGCTTATAACATATATTTTAATGAGGATTGCTACACCTATTTACAGGACGTTTTGATTCGTGAAAACTACTCATCATTATATATAATTGCAGACAGCAATACATCACAATACTGTCTGCCAAATTTCCTGGCACAGGTAGCAACTGATTTACCCATAGAAATTATTGAAATTGATCCGGGTGAAGCTAGCAAATCAATTGAAACCTGTATTGAAGTATGGCACGCATTAACTGAACTTGGTGCTGACCGTAAAAGTGTTATCATAAATCTTGGTGGTGGTGTAGTTACAGACTTAGGAGGTTTTGTCGCTTCTACATTTAAAAGAGGGATGGATTTCATCAACGTCCCTACTTCCCTACTGGCAATGGTTGATGCTTCTGTTGGCGGTAAAACCGGTGTTGACCTTGGTGTACTCAAAAACCAGATTGGAGTAATCAATAATCCTGTAGCAGTATTGGTAGATACTACTTTTCTTGATACACTACCGTCAAAACAAATGCGTTCAGGACTTGCTGAAATGCTTAAGCACGGTCTTATAGCTGATAAAGGATATTGGCAACAGTTCTTTGACCTTAGCAATCTTACTACTGATGATCTGGGACAATTGATATATGACTCTATAATTATAAAGAACACCATCGTAGAACAGGATCCTACAGAAAGAGGCATTAGAAAGGCTTTGAATTTCGGGCATACTATTGGCCATGCTGTTGAATCTTATTTTCTCGATAATCCTGAAAGAGAACCCCTTTTACATGGTGAAGCAATCGCTATCGGGATGATTACTGAAGCATATCTTTCATTACAACAAAATCTTATCTCTATCAATGACTATATCGAAGTAAAAACAGTTATTGAGAATATTTTTGAGAAGGTTGATTTTAACGAAAACGATATAGCAGAAATCATTAAATTATTGGTTCATGATAAAAAAAATGTATCCGGAGAGGTTCAATTTGTGCTTCTGGACAAAATAGGAAAAACCGCTATAGGCAAAACTGTAGAAAACACATTGATATTCAATGCGTTTGAAGACTATAAAACCTAACAATTTTTTAAGAGATTTGTTTTTAAATACGAAGTAATATTTTTTACATTTGCCCTGATGAAAATGAACCAAAGCATGTTTTCCCTTTTTGGGACTATCAGTAAATTAAAGGCTTTTGCTCTTGCAAATAGTTCTCTTTTTGCTATACGCAGGATTGCGGACATGTCTGTATTTTATACCGAAATTACCTGCCGTGAGAAACTGCAGATTATATATGCGAATATAAGAGTTTGAAAATCAGATTATAATTTTAGGAAAAATCTTAATTTTTATAATCATAAAGCCCCATTAATTTTCAAATGAACACAAAATATTTCGACCTTATAAATCAAACATTTTACTTCCCTCAGGAAGAATTCACGCTTAATAAAGATAACCTTCAGTTTCATAACATCGACCTGATGAAACTGGTAGAACAATACGGTACGCCTCTAAAGTTTACATATCTGCCTGCAATCTCTAACAACATCCGTAAAGCTAAAGGATGGTTTAGAAATGCAATGGAGAAGAACAAATATGAAGGTAAATACTATTATTGCTATTGTACTAAAAGTTCTCACTTTGAATACATCATGGATGAGGCTTTCAAGAATAACATTCACATTGAGACATCGGCTGCATTTGACGTAAACATTGTGGAAAAGCTCCTTGAAAAAGGTAAAATCAACAAAAATACTTATGTAATATGTAATGGTTTTAAAAGAGACCAATATGTAGAAAACATAGCAAGACTTATTAATAATGGTCACAGCAGAACCATTCCAATAATTGACAACTACGAAGAACTTGACCTTCTACAGGAGCAAATCAATGGTAAGTTTAAAATTGGTATACGTATCGCTGCTGAGGAAGAGCCAAAATTTGAGTTCTATACATCCCGTTTAGGAATTGGTTATAAAAACATCCTTCCTTTTTACAGGAAACAAATTCATGAGAATAAGAAAGTAGAGCTAAAAATGCTTCACTTCTTTATCAATACCGGTATCAGAGATACATCATATTACTGGAATGAGCTTGTAAAATGTCTTAAGGTGTATGTAAATCTTAAAAAAGAGTGCCCTACACTTGACAGCCTTAACATTGGT
>QFQM01000338.1 GCA_003243255.1 Flavobacterium psychrophilum
GTATACCTCATAATTCTTTTTACACAAAACAACGGAACTAATAAATTACTAGGAAGACGCACTTGGTCGGGTGCTTACTTTGAATCTTGGGGTAGAGGTCATCTAGTTCCGTAACTAGTTCATTATGCTTTACTACAACTTCATTTCGCTCCTGCATCAAATCATTATAGTTGGACTTAAGGCTTTCAATTTGATTTGATTCTTTTGGTGTCAATATTTCTTCACTCTCTTTTAGTTTGATGTCATTTAGAATTGATTCTAGTAACTTGTCAAGCATTTGAATTCGCTCATTACCGTTGAGTCGATTAGCATTGAATTTGATAGGAATTAAATCGCCTCCAAAACTATTGATGATCAAATTACTTGTATAGAAATGACTTAACAACGAGCCCAGCTTTTGGCAAAAGCTAACAATCACAGAATCGTCAACTTTCATCTGATAACGATAACGTCCGAGATCGCTCTTGAGACTTTCAAACTCTTTAAGGGCAGAAACGAAATTCATTTGTTTTCTCACGAGCTAACACTTTTACGAGTTTTTAAAAAAAACATCTATCATTTTCTGATCGTACAACATCTGTTCATAAAAACACTGCAGCTTCAAAATCTTCTTCAGAAATAACCTTATTTCTTTCGATCATAAACGTCAAGAGATCGCGAAGTAGAATGAACGATTCTTCAATTGCGAATTCAGCATCTTCCTTTTTCAAATCACCTCCATGTACAATCTTAGACCTGAGCCCATAAAGCTTTTTTATATGCTTAAATTTTTCCAACCTACCATGACCCCTTGACTCTAGGACGGAAGCCACATTGAGAGACAATCTAAAGACGATCTCCGACGACACTCCGATAATGGACTCAATTGCGGCCCAAATGATAGCAACAGCGCTTCTATTATCATTCGAATAACGCCAAGAATTAATTGTTTCAAGTGAGAATCTGAAGTTAGCATTTTGCGCTGCCAATAAATTGGCATTTTCGTAATATTTGTTTATCCATTCGACATCGGACTCTTCAATCATTTTTTTAGAGATATCCTTCAGATGAATAGTTTTCCGATGGTAATCTAAGAGATTACCTTTAAAAGGTTCGAGTGAACTCTTTTCATCTGTTTTTCTCTTTTGAACGCCAGCAATTTTATTCCATGAATATGACGAACATGCTATAAAATTTGACCGTAAGTACATTCTTAAAACCAACAATGTTCCTAATAGCCAAGCTCGATTAAGGGAATCATATCCTAGCGTAGGAGTTTCATTTACTGAAACTATTTCTAATCGACAAAATCGCGACACAGGTTCTAACATTGTCCACTCCCTGAAACCTTTTGCTCCAGCGGCAGCCAAATCAAATACTGAAATTTCGTTTTCAATTTGTTGAAGAAAGAGATTAGGCGAGAATGTTATCTTTTTAGAAGTCATTTCTAATCCATTCCCTAAAACAAACCAACTTTCTCTATCCTCTATTTTCATATTATTAACGTTCATTCCACCCGATAAAATCTTTCTTTAACTCGCGCTCCTTATGATCCTCCAGCCATAAGATCATCTCTTCGTAATGTTGAATCAGCTTTGCGTATCTAAGCGGGTTTGGCAAAGTTTTTAACATATCTACCTGCGCCCTTCTGAATGAAATCTGTCTTTCGATAGAAGGTACCAAAGTTGACCCTGCCAAGCCACCCTGCTCAAACGGCATGTTTCGATAAATCTCTGGATCAGGATTCTCTATTGCCATCTGGCGAAAGAAGTCCATCTTCATATCGGCAAATGTGCCAGAAACCACGTTCATGATAACGACCATGTGATTCTTTGAATGGTTATACTTTGAAATAAAATGGCCTATGTATTGGACCATCTTTTCCTTGTACTGAACAGCTCCTGCATCCAGCCGAAAGAATGCACTGGCCATGTGTTTAAAGCTTGACCACGGTGGAGCTTCTTCAATAACAATACCTAAGGCTTTGTCGATGATTGCTTCATGGTCATCATATTCCCATACAAAACTCAAATGCAATTTATCAATTGAAAACCGGAGTGGCTTTGCTTCTGATGCCAGGTGCTGGATATACGCTACTAGAAAATTACGATCAAGAGAACAGACTGCTTTCAATTCGGTTCCAGAATAATCATAATGTCCTAATGCTGTCGCCTGGTGAATGTATACCTTTTCCAGAAGTTCAATATTCCCAGCAAAGAAGGTCGAACTTTTTTCACATACGTGTCGGTCAAAGTAAATCGATGTCTCTTTTGATTTTTCCAATAGGATCTCGGCTGCAACGGTGACAAAATTAACATGCTCTTCGGATGGATATTTTTGCAAGAACGCTTGGGTGTATTTATCGTACTTATCAAAGTCACCTGCGTAGTAATAAGAATCCAGGCTCTTAAGGAAGAAAATAAATTCATCAAGAAAATACTCAGAAACATGCTCTTGTGTAAGAGCATAAAAGAAGGCCTGCTTCCATATTTGCTTCTGCTTATACAACTTCGAATTGATCTGTCGATAAAAAGAATTAACATCAACGAGATTTTTGGAAACTACAATCGTAACAAACCAACCCTCGTTATTAGAAACCTTCAAGTCATCTTTCATGATGCGATCAACAGCAGAAGAAAATAGCCCTATGTTTTCTTCTGCCAACGTAATCATGAATAGCTGCAGTGCGTACTCTTCATTAGAATTTTGATCGATGTTACTGATGAAGTGAAAAATCGATTCAAGGTCGTCGATACTCATCGTTGCAATGTATGATCGCAACTGTTCCTTTTTGTGATTCTCCCGGTCCCTGAGATCAAAGTCATCTTCATCATAGGTTAGCAAGGTGGCTACATCCATAATAGGCGACTGCAAGAACGAGCTGAAATCATGAAGAACTTCTATTCCATTGTCCTTTAAAGTCTGCTGATAACGCTTCACTAATTTGCAGTGCCTGTAGTTAGTCGGAGACAATTCATTCAGTATGAAGGTTGCCATTAGTGCTTGCTCTGTCTTATAGACATCTGGATTGAATTCCCGACCGGCCCATGCATATTGTTCCAGTATATGAAGTGCTTTGTTCTTATAGACTTTGGAAAGAGAAAATATTTTTGATAACACTCTTTTTCTCAGGAGGCAGAGCGCATCGTTTGCAACTAACGTAAAAGTAAAAATGCTCATACTACCACCACCGCTCCCCTCCACTTGGGTGTGTTCCCACTCCAGGTAATGATCAGCCATGATCAGGAATACCTGGTCACGAACATATTGATCCGTAGGGCTGATACTGTTTTGATCCAGGACATCCAGTAAGGTTTGCTGTCTTGAATAATCACTGTTATAATCAAATCGGTGATACGAAAGATTCTCATGAAAGGCCTTCATCATGTCTGCTAATCGCGAAGGTTGTTTAGCAAGAATTTGCATTCCCATCTCAATGGCCTGTCGGCTCAACGACAATTGCTGATGCCAGAATGGTGTGAGCAAGTCAACAAATGTGGTGGCGTATTGATAGTCATTGGGTAAAGCAATGATCACTTCATTGTCTGGAGTGAACTCTTCCACTTCCAGCAACTCAATCCACTCCTGAACAAAGATAAGCGTATCGATATCACGATAAAACCAAAACATGGAAAAGAACAGGTATAGCTTATTAGCATCTTTTTGAACTGCTTGCTGCACCTTGGCAAGAAGTGCGACAGCTCTGTCCCGCATGTCATAATAATCATACGTATTCACCATATCGATAAAAGTGTTTCGAATACGTGAATTATACTTTTCGATGAAAACAGTTACCCAATGAGAATACGATATAGTCGCTGTCGCCGGATCAATGAACGCTTTGTAGAAACTATAAGTGCCCAGCACCTGGTCTGAGATTTTTGCAATCTCTTGAGAATGCATATCGATTAACTCCGCTTGCTCAAGTTCAAGAAATATCTCCCAGAGTTCATTCCAGTTAAGTTTGAATTCCAGTTCCAATATTTCCT
>QFQM01000339.1 GCA_003243255.1 Flavobacterium psychrophilum
GTTGTTGGTTTCCATTTCTATTTAGACTCCAGTTTTTTTTGTTTCTAATATTGTGATCTTAGAATGTAGCTCGTAGTTTAATATTGACGTGTCTACTTCGGCTTTGACTAAAGAAATGTCGATAACTTCAAAATACGATATCTCTTTATCGCCAGTTTGAGGCTTGGGTACTGTCATTCGACCAGACAATAAAGCGGGAACGATAAGACAGAATAGAAAGGTGGTTATTACTATACTACTCGTCCCAGAAGTGGCTGGCAAACAAATCATGTTGATGGGTTGATTAAAGCCAAATGAAGATAAGTACAATTGTGAGATTCCCAATGAAATGAACACAACTATGATGTATCACTAAAAAATTTGGTGGAGAAAATATTCACCTTTTTTTTAATTACGTTTTAATTTTCTTTTTCTCTTGCACCATCCTCGATAGATTGGAAACGAGCCACAGATATAAAAAGTAGAAGTTCATCGTTTTTATAAAATAAGCAAAGTCAAAAAAGACTGTCTTGCGATAAGAGAAGAAGAATTCTTTCATTTTCCCACAGTATTAGAGATTATTCTTACCAATAGCCAAGTTCATGTTGCAAGAGGAAATTCGGTGTACTTAAAATATTACTTCACCTTCAGGATCTGATTTTCAAATCGATCTATAACTGCTTCGATTCCCTGAAGGAGTTATATTTCTCAGAGATTAAATTAATTGTCTCGTTAGGTTGTTTTTAATTTTTTTTACTAGATTTCGGTGACTTAATTAATGAACAAACATTATATAGTCAGCTTTAATCCACCCAAATACCGAAACCATGCACTTACCCAAATGCGTCCGACCAATATTCTTTAATTGGAGCCTTTTCATCAAGATTGATCATTTCCTTTTGATCAACTAGTTAATTTCATCATTTTACTTTTAACAATTCACTCCTATGAGTATAGGTAAACTTTTGTGTTTATCTGCCATGGTAATCGGTTCATTAACTGGTTACGGGCAGGATCACTCTTCCATATTAACTCAATGGAAGTCACAACAAACCACTAATCCGGATAATAGTATTGTTGCTGAAAGTACAACGCTGCTATTAAAAGGTAGAGAAAAACTGGAATGGAAAAACTCAAATGGCACAATTCGGAGAACGTTTGATGTCATTGAGATTGTTGGAGTGCAGCCACAGAAGGAGGGTGACAAAATGAGGTTAGAAGTAGTGGAGACTGGTAAGCGAGGGTATGTGCTGATAACCCTTACCGGAGCCTTATTAACTGCAGAGTTGTCGATTAACTATCAGCAACCACAGGTTTATAAACTAGCGTTAATAAAATCTTAGCTGTTAATTGTTTAACAGAAGTCTGTCTGCTTTGATTACCGTTGCTTTACGATTATGCATCAATACCTTACTCCAAGAATTTTATTTTTCTCACTTCTTATCATCTCTTTGATTTGTGCCATTCCAGGACTTGGACGCCAGCTGCCAGCAGGTGTTTACAACACGAAATGGATAGATATCACCAATGTAACGGTGAATACTAATAATTCGCTCACCGTGAATGCGGGACAACCATGGGGCTATGGTAAAGGAGCAAACACTTCAAATGTTCTGCCTCCCAATACTAATGGCTGGGTAGAATTTACTTCCAATAACAATGGAACTTTTGTTATTGGCTTTAGTACAAACGAAGTGGTGTTTGATTATAATACGTTTAGTTACGGAATACGTAACGAAGGTGGAGCTGCTTCCACCTATGAGGCCTGGGTAGGCACATCGCTAGGCACTTTTGTCACAGGGGATATATATCGCATATCCCGTGAAGGGAGCCAGATAAGGTATTATAAAAACGGAACTGTGGTGCGTACCGTTTCAACCAATCCCGCTTTCGAACTCAGAGTACGAGCTACCATGTTGGACGGAACCTTACCTGTAGTCACTACATCTCAAAGCCCTCAATTGATCGTGACAGGAACAGTGACAGGTGTCACTAGTGCTACTGCTACCGGAAGCATTTCCGTCAATGTGAAAGGGGGAACCAGTCCATACACGTATAGCTGGACAGGAGGGAGTACTTCCAATAGTTTAACTAATCAATTGCCAGGAACATATGTAGTGGCGATTACAGATGCTGCCGGTAAGACGGCAACAAGAACTTTTAGTATTGGCTATAAAATGTTTTGGAAAGACCTGGCTGGTGTTACCGAATCGGCTACCATATTAACAAAAACCGGAACCACTGGCTGGGGTTCAGGAGGAAATAGCTCAAATTTTTTGCCGCCAAATACCGATGGTTGGGTGGAGTTTGTCGCCAACCTTAATAGCACCTACATGGTAGGCTTTAGTTCTTCTGGCAGCAGCTATGCTACTAATGACATGACCTTCGGAATTTATAATGAAGGTGGAGTTGGGAACCTGTTTTCAAACGAAGAATGGACGAGTACAACCTTGGGAAGCTTCTTCTCGGGCGATATCTATAGGATATCCAGAGAAGGAAGTCAGATGAAGTATTATCGTAACGGAACGGTGATACGCACCATAAGCACAAATGCAGCTTTAGGATTAAGTGTAAAAGTATTGATGTCATCGGGAACTAGTCCGATTGTCAATTGCTCTATGCAATCCATCCTTCAATTGAAAGCAAATGTATCAAGTATTGAATCACTAAATGGAAAAGGGGGTATTTCCATTACTGCACTGGGAGGAACAACGCCATACACGTATTTATGGTCAAGTGGAGAGACAACAGCGTCAATTGCGAATAAGACGGCGGGAACTTATAGCGTAACCGTGACGGATGCCGTGGGTCGTTCTGCAAGTCAGGCTTACAATATCGCTTACAAATCCATTTGGCTTCCTGGGCAAGGTGTTTCGGAGAGTGCAGGAACATTAACAAAGACAGGTTCACCTTCTTGGGGATATGGTGCTTATGGATCAAACTACTTACCAGCAAATACAAATGGATGGATCGAATTTGTTGCTGGAGAAAATGCAACGTATGTAATGGGATTAAGTTTAGCAGGTCAGGGATTTGACTATTCCAATCTCAGTTATTCGTTTCGCCTGGAATCCAATGGTAATTTAACCGCATATCAGGACTGGGTAGCAACGGCATTGGGGAGTTATCAGGCAGGGGATGTATTAAAGATCGCCAGGGTAGGAACACAAGTGATTTACTACAAAAACGGAACTGCTGTACGCACCATCACAGTAAGTGCCTCACAAGTTCTGTACACTAAGGCAGCTGTTTTATCGGGAACAACACCTGCGCCAACTACGCAATTATGGATTCCTGCAGCGGAAGGTGAGGTTCCGGATCTTTTTGAATTCAAAGCGCTAAAAGACTTGTACGATAGTTTAGGCGGTGTATCCTGGAATACAGCTACACAATGGCCAACAGCAGGAAATTGGCCTTCAACAGCCACCGCGGCCCAAATGGGTACCTGGTATGGAATCACGTCCTCGGGAGGTGACATTACTCGTCTTGATTTATATTATAATAATATGACAGGACGAATACCTTCATCAATAGCCAAGTTGAAGAAGGTCAATACAATGCGGGTTCAGTACAACAATATTAATGGAAGGATTCCATCTTCTATTTCAGAGATGACTTCATTGAGTTTTCTGAATTTGTCTAATAATGCAATCACGGGAGCTATACCTGAATCGATAGGAAGCTTGACAAACCTATCCTGGTTAGGGCTTTATAATCTGCCATCACTTGGTGGCCCCTTACCTGCATCGCTTTTCGTCCTACCTAATTTGGAGAGTCTTTATATCTATTTTACAGGGATCTCTGGTTCAATACCGACTGTAATCAACCTTCCGAAAATTAAAGTGATGTACCTCTATCGGAATCAATTAACCGGAACACTGCCTGCGGCCTTAACAAATCAGACCAGTTTAACAAACCTAGCTATCGAAGGAAATCCACAGATGACAGGTAACATTCCAATTGATATA
>QFQM01000340.1 GCA_003243255.1 Flavobacterium psychrophilum
GAATAAATATTATTCAGTGTATTGAAAAAGAAATGCGGTTGAAGCTGCGCCTTAAGATATTCAAGGGCTGCCTCGGTTTGCAATTGCTTCAGCTGCTGCATCTCTTTACCCTGCTTGTCATAATGAATAAAATAAGCCAGCGCCGTGATCTTTATCAATTCCAGCATCGTATAATGCACGGTAAAATGTAACCCTCCATGCCATTTCATCCACTTGGCAGCTTCCTTCCGCATAAAGTCGGGCAAAAATTCTAATTGAGTGATCGTCCAGTAAGTACCATATACCTTATAAAACTCATAAAATACCAGGAAGCCGAGGAAGGAAAGGAGAAAATAAATGTATTTTTTTCTGACCAATAAACGTTGGATGGCCAGTTTGTAAAATAGGTAATAAGGCACTACATCGAAACAACCCCACACCAGCCTGCGGATAACACTCTCACGCCAATAACCGGGCTCATCACTGCGAGGCTCTATATTGATCATATATTCCAGGTCAGAGCCCATCGGCACCAGGAAAAAAATGAAAATAAAGAACACGCATTCGATCACCCTGTACTTGTCCCATTTGAATGCTCCGAGCGGTCTGGTCATAGCGATTAAAGATAGCCCAATTTAAAAGCAAAATAAGGCAACAGACGGTCGGCACAGGCCTTTTCGACGAGACCTCCTTTTATTTCGACTAACGCTTTCCAACCAATCAGTTGATCGTTTTTTGAACATCCCTTGTCGAAGCGGTTACATAAATCGTAATGCAGGTTATAGGTTTGTCCCAACAACCATTTAAATATGAAATACAGCCCCCTTTTCTGCCTGCTCCTGCTTGGTATTGACATCCAGGCACAATCCGGTAAAGACAAAAATAAAGCAGTAGCAGTATTGCAGAAAACCCTCGCGAAGCTAAACAACATGCAGTCGGTGAGCTACCGTTATACCCGGGAAATGCGCTATCATGAAGACAACTACCACAATATGGACAGCGCTGCCATCTATATACAGTATGAGTCCCGCAATGTTGGCGGCCTGCGTTTTCAGGCAACCCGCCCCGCCGTCCGTTTTATCTATGACGGAGCCCGCACGCTGGGCCTGGATGATAGCAATAGAACGATCGATACAGCTACTGTTAAAACCGCCGCAGCCCTTGAAAGCAACACCTTTCTTTATCATTCCCTGGCCACGCTGCGCAATATCCTGCCGTTGATCATTCAGACAGATAACATTCAAAAATCCATCAGCGATACCATCCTGCAAGGACGACGCTTCCTGTCCGTCAGGATAGAAGCGCCAGGCCGTTACTTCGGAGGACTAAACGGTATACAGCAGTTGCCTGCAGACGCCAATCTTAAAAGGCCCTATTACCTGCTGATCGACTCTGAAACACAGCTGCCTTATCAATACGTTGCCAAAATAGTGCGCGGTACCGACGACCGCGATTTTATTACCGTTACATATAGATCCATCGAAACCAACCCTGCCGCCCCCAAAGACGACTCCTGGTTATATGCAACCTATGCAGCACGGTACAGCCCATTCAAGGCCAAAGAAAGAAAACCAATTGTAAAAGCAGGCGCCCCGGTGCGCAACTTCACCCTGCCACGTTATACAGCTGAAGCGATCGACAGCATCTCATTACAACAATTTGCAGGAAAAGTGGTTTTGCTCGACTTTTGGTTCAAATCCTGCGGACCCTGCATGCAGGCCATGCCACACTATAATACCCTGCAGCAAAAGTTTGGTAAAGACGGCTTTCAGCTCATAACCATTAATATCGAAGACGGAGAAGACGACATGAAATTCTTTTACAACAAATACCAGCCAAACTACCATATGCTATTCAAGGGGCAGGCCCTGTTTGATCAACTGGGACTTTCCGGCTGCCCTTCCTCCATATTATTGGATAAAAACAGTAAGGTTACCCACGTATTTCACGGCTTCAACCAGACTCTGATAGAAAGTAAAGTTGCTGAAGTAATGGTACAATAAGGGGAGTGCAATACACGCTGCCTGGCACAGCATTTATACCATCTATGATTTTAAGCCTTAAAAAAAAGGAGGATGATCATGGAAACATATAATAAGAACTACGAAGCCGTCAACCAAACGGGAGTAAACCATGAAGGCCCGGATGCCAATAATCCCGTTAGGCGATTGACAGCCCGTTCTATTACTGGCGACAGAATAGAAAATCCCAATGGAGATGATTTGGGTAAAATAGAAGACCTGATGATCAATCTCCATACAGGCGAAGTGGAATATGCAGTATTGCAAAGCGGCTCCTTCCTCGGATTAGGCGGAAAGCTGTTTGCCATCCCTTTCAAAGAATTAAGATTGAACCATGCCAAAGAAGTATTCGTATTGAATCGTGATAAAGATTACCTGAAAGAATCCCCCGGATTCGATAAAGACCATTGGCCCGACACCAATGATCATGATTACTTCGATCGGGTAACAAGCTATTATGACCGCACACCGATGCCTATGCTACCATTGTAGCAGGCAATTTTATGTGCAAACATGAATACTAAACAGGTGATGTCTTCATAGGGCATTACCTGTTTGGCATTTATACCATCGATGTAAATAAGGAAAATCAAAAACCGTATTTGTACGTCCATTGATATTGAAATAACTCCTAATTTTAGTACAGTTACGCTGTCACCCTGAGCCTATTGGATGTCACCCTGAGCCTGTCGAAGGGGCTTACAACAATACCGCACCCTCTTAATCAGCCCCCGTTAATCTGCACCATCACATTCCGGCATCCCGCCCAATATCTTCCATACACAATATCCCGGTTATGCATTTCATAAACCTGTAAGGAGAAGGCTTGCTATTGCCCGAACCTTACAGATATCAACCTTTATTAAACACAAACTTTATCAGTTATGAAAACAACAGTACGCCTGACGATGCTTGCCGTAGTGGCAGCACTACTTTATTTATTCAGGCCAGATAACCGACGTCATTCCGCCCAATGCCGCTACAGCTTATCAGTATAATGTTTACGTGCATTACCTTGACAACAAAGGCAGGATATACAAAACAAACCAGTTGGCGCTGGATGGAACAGTTGCCCATACGACCAATTATGCCTACGATGCAGCAGGCAACCGTGTCACAGAATGGGCAACCTACGATGATAAAGTAAATCCTTATCGCACCAACCCTGTATGGTCACTTATACATTGGGATTATAGCGTGAACAATCCATTATATTTCGGCCACCCATTGTATCCAAATAACGGGATAACAGCCTATAACGATTGGGGGCTACCTGTAAAGATGATATCTGAAGATGCCCGGATATTCGGAAACCGGTACGATACTTTGGAGATAGAATACCAGTGCAGTAAATAACAATATTGCTTATCGGAAGAGGAAGTAGGAGAGGAGAAAAACTTTGCCGGGTTATCAGGTAGCCCGGCAAAGGGTTAGTAAGACCTGAAGGACTATTTTACATGCTTGTTAACAACCTTTGCCAGTTCAAACATAGTGATCTGGTCTTTACCAAAGATTGGTTTCAGCTTAGAGTCTGCATTGATGTTTCTTCTGTTCTTTTTGTCTTGCAGACCATTCTTCTTGATGTAATCCCAGATCTTTTTAACGATCTCTGTTCTTGGGATTGGTTTGCTACCGATCACTTCAGCGAGTGTAGCGCTGGGCGTGAGAGGTGCCATGAAAGCTGCATTAGGTTTCCTGGCTGATTTTTTCTTAGCTGCTTTGGGAGCCGCTTTTTTTACTGCTTTCTTAGGAGCTGCTTTTTTAGGAGCTGCTTTCTTAGCGGCCTTTTTTGGTGCTGCTTTTTTAGCTGCTTTTTTGGGCGCTTTTTTTGTTGCCATTTTGTTCTGGTTTTTACGATTGATGATGATGTCTAATGCCGGAAGGAAGGGATCTTGTTCCTGCATTAGACAGGACGTTAATCTTTCCTCCCAAAAATACTGAAGT
>QFQM01000341.1 GCA_003243255.1 Flavobacterium psychrophilum
CCGAAGTCAGGGTCTCCATCCTCGACCACGACACTTGTTTTTTTACGACAAGCAAAATCGTAATCACCGCAGAACCAATCACATTTGAAAGTGGCAGCCAGAAATTACCCTGCTGCAAAACCGAAGTAATGGTAGCGATGAGATCGAGCAAGGCCCACAGCAAAAAAGCAGCGAAGCTTTGTTCCATGCCGGTCTTGAAAATACCAACCACGAGGATAATGTATGCCAGTATTCCAATTGCGCCTGCCCCTAGCTGTAGAGTCTCCTGCATATTTTATTATTGCCATGAAAATAACAATGACATCAGGATCAACTGAGGTCATTATTGTTTTGCGATCAAACCAATTTACTTTCTGCTGATCAGCACGGTTGATCCCTGCAGCTTACCATTTTTATTGTACGACTCACTCTTGATGTTACCGCCATCGGGTGCGAGCCATTCAACGGAACTGAAATCGAAATTCATGACAATACCCATTTGATTTTTTAAATGCATCTTGCTTCTGATTTTAACGCATTCAAAAGTGCCGGCCGGAGTAGTAATGCTTTCCTGAGCTTCCACCACTCGTTCAAAAATAGTGACTACCATACTCATCGGTATCTGGCTACCTATTGCTGTAACCGTGATCGACCCGTCTTTCAACGTTTGTCCTGCTTTAAGTGTAGCCGGAAATTCCAGGTTTGCTGACTCTACCTTTATTTCGCTCGCACCAAAAGCTTTCATTTGCTCTTGTGGAATGAACCTGCGCATGTCCATCAGAATCACTCCCTGATCACAGGTTACTTCCAGATCACCGTTGGTGAGCTCTTTACCTTTCTCATCGAGCATAATGGTGTGGATAGTGGCTTTGAAGCCAGAGGCAGATGACGTGAAGGCCGTCACGCGCTGCTGATTCTTCCCTGTGGTTTTTCCTTTACCATTAAAATTTTCGTACACCCACTCCGCTCCGTTTTTAATCGGGAAGTACGGATTGCATTGCGCTTGTAAAAAAGAAGAAACAGAAAGTAATAAAAAGGAAAGCAGGATGAGTTTTTTCATAACTGAATAATTAGAGGGTTTGTACAAGCAATTTAGTTCAAATAAAATGATCTGCTGCATCAGAAATGCACCTCCGTGAAATATCCTCAAATAATACGTATCCTTATCTGAGTAATGGACTACCCAATTTTACCGCCATCATCATTCTGATGTCATTTTTATACATCTACATTTTATTGAAATCCGGAGAAGCGCTGGCATCGTAATTTCAGTGATAGATTGAAATCGATGTTTAACTAAAAAATACAGTGATGACAACGCTAAAAATAAAAGGAACCTGGAACGAACTGAAGGGTAAGCTCAAACAAAAGTATGGCGAACTAACCGATGATGACCTGACTTTTGCAGAGGGCAAAGACGATGAAATGCTCGGTCGCCTTCAGAAAAAATTAGGAAGAACGAAGGAAGATATACGTAAGGAGATTGAACAACTCTGATGTATCGGTACCCGTTTCAGCGACAAACAGGGCAGATATGCTGTCCTGTTTGTTTCGTTATTGCTGGTCGTTAATTGATCTTTTAATTTTTTGTCCGATTGAAAAGTACGGGCGTTCTGTCTTCCCTCTCTCCCTGAAATGCATCGGAGGCTTTGCTCAGTGAACGTAGATGCGAACGAGGACATCAGCTATGGTGTTGACTTCCTGCGCTTCTTATTCATTTACTATTTTATAAAGGAAACAGCCCCAAAAAGTCGCACCTATCGATGCTGTTTAAACGTCTCTTTTCAACTCCTTCAGCATCCAGATGGTGCACGAAAAATGCCCTGTGTTTCCCAAGGGCTTATCCAATGAAGTAAATCCTAATTTTATGTAAGCCGAAACAGCCGCGCTTAACTCAGGCATGGTTTCCAGGTAGATATTCTGGTAGCCGCATGACTTTGCAAATTCAATCGCTTTCAGTAAAAGTTTTTTTCCTACCCCTCTGCCGCGATGGGCTGAAGATACATACATCTTCACCAACTCCACCGTATCATCAGGCAAACCTTCCGTGGGATAGATTCCAGCACCTCCTAAAATCACTCCATTCTCTTCGGCAACGAAGTACGCAGCTCTTTCTTTTTGAAAAGACTCGAACAACCGATCGGTACTTTCGTCAAAGTAGGCTGTTCCCGGTATATTCAATCCAAACTCTTCCAGGCTTCTTCTGAGAATAGCTGCCATCAGAACATTATCGGATGGAGCTATCAATCGTATCTTCATCATTGACTTGTTTTTCAACTGTAAATCTGCCGATGCAATGCGGGCATCTACTCAACAGGAAAAATAAGGATTATTTCAGAAATGACTTATCGCTTCGCAAATACTTCTGGTGGATCGTAAACAAAAGAAAGGAACGCTGATCATATCACTCCAACACCTCACACTTAAACCCATACTCTCTGACAAGAAAAATGATGTGTGATGCCTCTAGGTGATCGCCTTCAACACGAAGTACCTTATCGCAGTCAGACAAATCAAAATTTATTTTACACGAAGGGTAGAGTGCCGATAGGGCAGAAAGCAGTTTTTCGCTGTGCGCTTTCTTGGTAACATTTGTCTTAAAAACCTCTACGGCAGGCATAGTCTTCAGAGTTGAATAAAAAGTAGTAACCGTATCCGTTATTTGGATAATCAATTGATGAACTCACACTTTTCCCTCCTGTGCCGTAAATCCATATCGAATTGCCGCTTCAAGTACATCAATGTGTATCTCCTTCAGCGTTTTGAATTTAATGCAGTATCCCGTTACGCTTGCCTTTCCAAGCTGTGTTCCATATGTTTTGGCCAGGTAGGTCTTGTCTTTTATACCCATGATGTACACCGAGATTCCCGTTGTATTTGCACTCAAACCGATTTGATAAAACTCCCGGGTTGTTTTATCCGCATATTGTATAGTATAAAATCCATATCCGATATTCGGATTGGTTACCGTTTTACCTTCACTGTTTTTACCATCGATGAACCATAATTTGCATGTAGGCAGAACCCGAAGTATGAGCTGGTGCAACTCCTTCAATTCACTACGCTTTGGTTCGGACTGGCCGGCAATGTATTTTTTAATCTGCTCGTTTACTGTCATAGGGATTCTGGCAAGCTATCTGGTGTAGGTATTTCATTCAAAACCTGATCAGGTCAGCAATTAAAAACAAAAGACCCGGCAGCAGGCAGGCTGCAAAAAGAACCTGGTTTTTCATCGGTTAAATAATTTTAATTCCAGATCAGATGAAATGCCCATCGCCCATAATTGCATGAAGTCGGCAAGGGTGATGGGCATTTCGCCTTAACGTAGGTATCGCGATCACTCAGGAGCGTTTCGATGCAGCGGCCAACAGATTTTCCAAATTGACCATTGACATCTTAAATCCTTCGGTGAAGCCCATCTCAATCATCTTCTCCATGCGGGCAAGAGATTCATTATAAACAGTAATAGTCACTTTTGTCGTTCCGTTTTGTTCACTAAAGGTGTAATCCCAATCCGAACCCGGCAATTGAGGGTTTTCATCTTTGTCTGCAAAAGCATTAAACATTTTGAAATTGGTCTTGGGAGTTATGGAGGTGTACTTCTGAATTGACCAATGCTCTTGTCCCTCCGGACTTACCATCGCATAAAACCTGCGCCCGCCAACTTTGAAATCCATGAATTTAGTTTTGGACACATAGGGCTTGGGTGCCACCCACTGGTCAAGGAGTTCTGCTTTGGTAAATGCATCCCATACCAGGGATTGATCTGCATCAAATTCTCTTGTGATGTACACCGTTTTGGCTTCTTTGTCAACGGTAAAATCGAATAGCAAATTGTTGGTCATTTTTTTTGTCTTTTAAGTGTTAATAATACATGGTCCAGTTGATTAAACTGAGTTTCGAGGATTTTCCTGAATTGCTCCATCCATTTATCAATCTCTTTCATTTT
>QFQM01000342.1 GCA_003243255.1 Flavobacterium psychrophilum
GGGTGCTCCATGCAGCAGCATCAGCAGTGTGTGGTGTGTTCGGGTCATAGTATTTTCCAAACACCTGCATATCAATCTTATCTCCAGGCATCACACTCAGTGATCTTGCTATTCCATTGCGTTCATTATCCGAACCATTCAGGCGTATCGAATATCCCAGTGTAGTGGAAGGATTCACTCCATTGGTATGATCAAATAAATGACTTAATACCCTGCGTGTATCATCGTATTTTAAATAATGGCCGCGTTCGGTATTATCGTACTGCGCTTCCAGTGTGGTACAAGTATCAGGATCACTTTGCGGTACGGTCACAAAGATCAACCCCAGGTAAATCAGCCTTATCCAAGCCTTTCCAAAGAACATTTCCGAGTCTTTACCCGTAGCTCAAAAAATATAAGTCATTTCGTAGAGGACCTTAACACGTTCCACCACTTAACTGTGCTTCAACGTTATTATACTATTTACATTTTTCAATTGCTTTTATTAAAGCATGAACGACTTCGTCTGTATTACTCTTCTCTGGTATCTCAATCTTATCGGCTTGTAAAATCACAAAACCGCCTTTAATGCCTTCGTTTCGTGAAGGCAAAAAAGAGCTGGTCTCATTTCTATCAACAACACTAACACAAAATGAGTCTTTGTATAAATCTTCATGAGCTTCTAGGCCAATCGCATTGATGTATTGTTTCAGCGATTTTTCAAAATCTTTTGGCTTTGGAACTCCCATTTTACTAGCATCTAAAACCGTAATCAAGCTTTTGTGTAAATCCTCTTTTGATACCGAAGCTTCTAGCTTTATGTAAGGCTCTGTATTGATTCCACCCCCTTCCATCATTGTGGAAGTACTTTGAAATAAAAAAACTTGCGTCTCCTTAAATTTAATTATTGATGCTCTTTTCATAACTATACCTTTACTTCACAAACTGCAAACTGAACTGATAATTTATGATGGTGATAATGGCAAAGGCTCAATGTCATTTATGTCGTTTTGAATTCACTGCTCTTTATATTCTGAAGACAAATTGATTTGTATTAATTGTCTTTCTTCACTCCAATGAATCTCAGATTTAAATGAAATTGCAACCTGCACTTTTGCATCGGCATTATCAAGCGAAGTTTCTGATTGCCAATTATTCTTAGTGAATTCGTCTTTATTCAGATCAATTACTGACGCATATATTTTCAGCTTTTTATTAATAGGTACAAGCTGCAATTCTTCAATTTCCTCTTTTGATAAATCAACATGTTCCAATGCAGGGAGATGATCTTCACTTAACAGAAAGAAGATATCCTGATGTGAATATTGCATTGACGGAATATAGATCACCCGATCCTTATATTCTGAAGCATCTACAATTTCCCTAATCTCATACCCAATATTTACTCCAACAATTAAATTTTTTTTTATTGCCAGCAGCTATTGTCCAGTTTTTGGCAACAAGGTTGTCCATTTTGGAGTTTTAAAGGAAGGGATTAATTATCAGATTCAAAAATGGTTTTTCGGTGATTTAATCGATTGCTTGTTCAATCATCAAGCAATATTCCTTTGCGATACCGTTGTCCAGAGACAGTATACCCGCGTTGTTTTATTTCCTGGTTATATTTTTCACGTTCATCCAGTGACTTCTTTTGATATAAAAAGAAGATGGCAGCAAGCTGATTGATATCAAGGTTAACAAAGATAAAATACGTTTTTTCCTCCGTGGCAATGATGTTTAACTGCGCCTCATGAAAACTGGCCGTCTTTAGTTTCACGATGGCGTCCTTCCAGTTTTCCAGCTCCTCCATCTTAAACTTATCACGGTTCAATTCTTCCGCCATTTTCCATCGTAGTTCATATAATGAAGTGAGTTGACTCTTGTTCTGAAAGATACCGCGATGAAAATGAATATCACTATGATGTATTTTATCCAGGCACTCGATAGCAAGCAGTTCGTTGCTATCCGCCAGCTTGTTTATAATGTATTCGAGGTAACCCTTCATAAAATTAGTTCATGGCTTGATCTGTTCTTACTTGACGTACTTGGTGCGGTCATTTTTGAAGTTGTCATGATTATTTCAAGTCATTCATAGACTTAAAAGTGTATTTCTCTTTAGGCTTGTATCCATTGCTTGGGCTGTTCACATCAAATGTGAGAAGTTCATTGTTGGATATTTCACCTTTAAAGTCAACAATTACTATGGTGGACCCCTTCTTTAGGACAACAGATTAAGTAATTATAATTGTTATTGTTGTAGTTTTTCTTTTTTAGATCTTTTTTCTTTTTGTTGATATGTGGATAACTCACGCGGCGGCCCTGAAGATTTCAATCGGCACCGCGTAATTCAAACTCTGGTGTATCCTGCGATTGTTGTAAAAATCGAAGTAGCTTGACAGGCCCGGCGAAAAGTTCCACGCCGCCATTGCAGACGTTCAGATAAACGTATTCGTACTTCAGACTTCTCCATAGCCGCTCAATAAAGATATTGTCCAGGGCTCTTCCTTTGCCGTCCATGCTGATCTGAATTTGGTTTTCCTTCAGCACGCTTGTAAACACCTCACTGGTAAATGACTTCCCTGATCAGTGTTAAAGATCTGTGGACAACCGTGGAGACGGATTGCTTCCTTCAGCATCCCGGCACACCACTCAGCATCCATGGTGTTAGAAAGACTTCAGTTGATTACGAATCGGCTGTGCAGATCAATGATAGCTATCAGATATAGAAAGCCTTTGCGCATCGGAATGTAAGTGATGTGGGCAGCCCACACCTGATTGGGTATGTCAATGACAAGGCCCTTAAGCAGGTAAGGATAGATCGTGTGACCCTGGCCAGGAATGGTTGTCTTCGACTTTGGAGCAAGGGTATGAAAGCCCATCATCCGATAGAGTCTCCTCATTCGCTTCCTGTTAACTTTCAAACCGCGCACGCGGTCAAGATAACGAAGCATTTTACGCGTTCCTGTGAAAGGAAATTCAAGAAAAAACTCGTCGATTAGCTTCATGAGTTTGAGATTTTCTTCATTCTCACCGCACGGCCTGTAATACAATCCGAACCGATGCAGACTAAGCAGCCGGCATTGCTCGCTGATACTTAGGCGATCTTCTGAGTGGTCAACCAACCTGCTGCCCTATTTTTGGGGACCACATTAGTTTTGAAGAAAGAAATTTTTATTGTCCAATTTAAAAAAAATGTATCCAGATTCATCGAAAATAGAGATACTAGGGTTCTCTAATTGAAATGATCCTGAGTGCCAATATGCACTCGAAACAGTTGTAACTTCTGGTGGATTTTGAATCATTGAGGGATACCCCATTTTACAATACATCAACCACTGATTGAATCTCAACTCGTTTCCATTTATTGACCAGCTACCTTCATTTATATACTTCGGCTGTAATCTTTTTTTATATTCTTCTTCGTTTGTGAATATTAATTTTCTATACAAACTCTCTTGCAATTCTAAAATTTCTATTTCGCCTGAAGGGTATGTAAATAGATAAATTCCTAAAACATCCTCCTTTTTTTTAGATCCCGAAGCACATGAGATGAGTATAAAACAAAGCAAGATGTAGTTCAACTTTTTTAAAATGTTCGTATCCATCATCGAATAACAGTAATTTGCATTTTATAATTTATACATATAGTTCTGAATTGGCCGTTTTCGCCATAAGGATTCTCCTTTTTGTAAACCGCTAGTGGATTCTCAACATTATATCCCCCTACTGTTCCGGAGGCTCTTGTACCTGAAGTTGCTGTCATAAAATCTACTAGATTAACTGTCATTCTAATCATTATACCCCCACTGGCCAAAGGAACAACATCTGCAATATTGATGACCCCAGAAAAACTTCCATGAAATCCTCTTGCAGGATTTTTCCCTAAAACATCTTTAGGAAAATCATTTAATGCATAATTAACAGGATTTTCATCTCTTAGACGCCT
>QFQM01000343.1 GCA_003243255.1 Flavobacterium psychrophilum
GAATGGCTGCCGGTTATAACTATTGATCCACCCGCCTTTTCCAATATCATCTCTGCCAGTAAGACTTATGTATTCCCATAGTTCCTTCTGCGACATTGAATCATCGATCTCTATATTTGAATAAAAATCATCGCTATCAATAGATGCTATCATTTTAAGTTGAGGGCAACTCCATTGCAGCTTATTCACCTGAGATAAATAGGCGACTTCAAAAATTAAGAGAGGAGATTTTACTTGATCGAGCAAATCGATCAATGAATCTATTGAACATGAAGTAGGTAATGGTACATAAGCACCACCTGCTCTTAATATACCAAGTATCGCTGCTATTGATTCGAATGACGGTGAAAGATAAATAGCAACAGGTGTTTCTCTAACAATACCCATACCTATTAACCAATTAGCAAATTGATTAGCTCTATTACTCAGCTCAGCATAAGTATGTTTTTTACTTTCGGTACACACGGCTATTTTATCGGGACTTTCTGCTGCAGTTTCAGCAAATAGCTCTGTAATACTTTTTGAGGAAGCATATAGTAATATCTTACTATTAATACTTTCATACAGTTCTTGAGCAGAACCATTCATTAATTGCTCCATAATACTAATAATGGATTCGCGAGATGATGTACAGAATAGTTTTTATGGCTATCGCCAAAGAAACTCACAGTTTCAAGCAGCAATGAGAAGACTTATAATTTATACAAGTAAAGGAAGGAAGTATATTACTAAGGGGAAGGATCAAGAAGCAGCGATTTGCTACTAAGTCTGAACAAAATTGAATATTATTATCCTTATTCAGACAATCCTAGCTACATTTAATTTTGAACAATGTATAGGCCAATGTAGGATAAGTAAAAGTAAAATTTGGTAAAAATAAAAAGTAGATTATATTGCAATCATTGAGTAAATCTTCGGGGCTTTAGATAATCCTATTCTCTTTAAAGTAGTTCGTATCCCATTTTAGCGACAATTCCCAACCAACTTATTGAGATCATATGAATTTGTTTTTGCCTTCTCAGCAAAGGGTTTCACAACATTTCTTTGCTGAGATCGGATAAGTCATAAAAAAACACCTGTATATGAAATTGAATCTTTCGATTGCGCTTGCGGTAATAAGCGTTGTCTTTATTGCCTCTTATTCTCCTTTTACATCTAAGCAAACAATTGTTCTTCAGGACATTGAATGGGATTCCTCTTCTCCCGCTACTATGCATGAATTAACCATCCCTCTGGGTAATAGCCTGGCTCAAGGGCTTATTTATACTGCGAACGGAAAAGGGAAACATCCAACCTTATTGCTGCTACATGGATATCCAGGGAATGAAAGAAACCTTGACATTGCACAGGTAGTACGGGCAAATGGATGGAACGTTATTTACTTTAACTATCGTGGGTCTTGGGGAAGCCATGGGCAGTTTAGTTTAATGAATTGTGTAGAGGACGTTATTACTGTGGTGGGGTATTGCAAAAAGTATAGCGACTCTTTACAAATAGACACTTCTAATATCGCGCTTTTTGGTCATAGTATGGGAGCTTGGGTATGCCTGAAATCGTTGGAGCGTTTACCTAGTGTGAAAAAAGGCTTTGCTTTATCTACCTGGAATATTTACGAAGAATTCAAAAATGTAACTGATACACAACAATTGCTTTCAACTGCCCGAAGAAATGCAGGGGAATACTTTGTTTTAAACACCCCACTAGAAAAAATATTTGAACCCGTATTTAATAACGTGAACAGGTTCCGTTTAGCGGCGAATATGTCCAAACTTTCCGACAAAATGATCTGTATGCTGGATGAACACTCTGGGAATAAGAACCTGGCTGACACTCTTAAAAGATACAATAGTAAAAATTTCAAATATGATGTATGGAAAACAGATCACTCCTTTTCTAATAAGCGGGTATCGGTTATGCAACACCTTTTGAATCTTTTAAATAAATAAACTGATCGCATTACTGACCAAGAAGTCTATCCATTAAATAACGATACATTTATTTTAAAAAAAATAATCGCAATACCCGATTTCGTTACAGATTAATTGTAATTTAATGCTGCAATGATGACCGACATAAAAGCCTCAGTATTCTTAGGCTTGTTTCACAAGTAACACGTGTGAGTTTACTTAGCGATAGCTCTTGCATTTTCATTCACATCTAAGTAAGGCAACTATCCCACCCTATTCTTTCCATTCGCTATATTAATCTCCTCCCGGTCCTCAACTGCCTCATTTGTTACTCTAATTTTGTATGAGCTTAGTTCCTTTCAGCCCAGGATGGTACCTGCTATACACTATGCCGAAGCAGGAAAAAACCGTAGCGAAACAATTAGCTTCCTGGAAAATTGATTATTATTTGCCGATGGTAAAAAGAAGAAGGAAATGGAGTGATAGAGTAAAGACAATAGAATTTCCGCTTTTCCCTTCGTATTTGTTTATTTATTTAAAACAACTTAATGATTACTACGTAGGGCTCGATCTAAAAGGAGTATTGCAATATGTTAAATGCGGGAAAAACTTAGCCAAAGTAAGTGATGATTTGATTTCGGACTTGAGGGCAGCAATAGAATCAGGCCGAATCATGGAGGTTATAGATGATGTACTTAAGAAAGGAGATCAACTTTTGATTGAAGGCGGACCATTGGCAGGCTTGAAAGGAGAACTTATTCGATACAAAAACAAAGAATTGATCATTATTCGAGTGACTATTCTTAAGCGTTCAATATTATTGACACTTCCAATTGACGATGTACATAAAGATTCAAATAATGAATATTCTTATACTAAGCCAATTCAAGCTGATTAGTGTACTATGATTAAAGCATTAGATACTTTTATTCCTGAAGCAAGGATAGGGATTGAAGAAATCTTTCAAGAATCATGTACCCAAAATCGATTCCCTCCTGTTTTTGGATCAATACAGGAAGGTGTAGATTTTTATAGAAACACTTTAAAACTCAACAAAGTCTCTTTTGCTGACGGTTTGACTGAATGGCAAATGGCAGATAATTTAATGACCCGATTTCTCAATACACAATGCATAGATGTTACATCTATCAATTTACTTATTATAGTTGTCAATGAACAATATAGAACAAGTGAGCACGGATACATCGGCCATTATTTACAATACATATATAAATTATGTAATGCAGATGTGATACATATTTCCGGCAACCATTGTGCTAATACTGAGTACGCAATAATATTAGCAGAAACCTTGTTGATTGCCGGACAAATGCAGCATATACTTATCGTAAATGTTAGTTTATTTCGCCAACACGAAGAAAGGATTGTAGGAACTTATGGCATACATGGAGACGGAGCAGGAATAATATATCTAAATAGCGATAAATGCGACAGCGTTCATATACTAGGTCACCATTCCTATACAAACGGATCGTTGTATAAAGCGAATGTATATGATCCGATGGCAAGTTTGCTAATATGCAAGAATTACTTGTTTTGCTTGGTTTCATTTGTGAAAAAATATGGCATTCGTCCTACAGATGTACTCGCTGTAATGGTTCAGAACGCCAATCACTTATTAATATCCCAATGCCTTCAGCATATTGGTTTTGGCCAGGAATTACTACTATTAGAAAATAATAACAAGTATGGACATTTGGACAGTATTGATTTTATTGTCAATCTAAAATCTATCATGGAAGGACCTTTACCCAAAGGCTCCAAATTCTTTTCTTTTGGAACCGGATGGGCTGGTTCTAACTGTTGTATATATATGCAGAAGAATTAGGCGCTTACTAACATGGCTATGAAAGTAAATGATATCATTCCAAGTCTAAAGAACAGTAACGGTCAATTAATTACCGTGGACAATGGGAAACGTGTCACTATTTGCTTTTCTGAGCTTTATTCTATAGTGTCTACTTGGAGTAATCATTTC
>QFQM01000344.1 GCA_003243255.1 Flavobacterium psychrophilum
GAATTGTTAAAGCGATCTCATGGCTTCGAGATCACTATCGTGAGACATTGAAAATTAAAATGCTAGCAGATTTTGTCGGAATGAGTGAATCTTCTCTTCATGAACATTTTAAGTCAGTAACCCTACTCACACCCATGCAGTATCAAAAACAAATCAGACTGCACGAGGCCAGAAAACTAATGTTGATAGATCAATTGGATGCGAGTGAGGCCGGTTTTCAGGTAGGATATCAAAGCCCTTCGCAGTTTAGCCGGGAATACGCACGTTTATATGGAAACTCTCCGCTACGTGATGTAATCCAATTAAGAAATCAATCATAATGATTGATTCGGCATACCGGTTAACAGCCTGGTTCAAAGCACAGCCTCAGATTTTATAAATATATAGAAAGTAGACTTCGCCACTTTCTATATAGACTAGTATCGTTGATGTTTGGTAATTATTTCTTAACTACTTCTGACAACTCAATCATATTTCCCCAGGGATCAGAGATGAAAGCAAGCTTGCGGCTAATAGCTTCCAGGTAGAAAGGCTCTCCGATAATAGTTACACCGCGTCTCCTAAGTTCAGCCAGACTCTTATCTACATTCTTTACGTGTACACAAATGTGGTGATAACCACCTTCTTTTAAACTCTCACCCAGATCAGTGTACTTTTTCTTGGTTGTCTGTTGTCCTTCGGCTAACACCTCTACCCAAAAACTATTGTCATTAGCCGGAGCCAGGTACGCTAGTTTCTCATCGCCATAAGGCCATTCGTGAACGATACGGAAATCCATTTTCTCTGTCCACCATTTGATAGCAGCTTCGTAGTCAGGAACACGAATTCCGATATGGCTGCCGTTAATGTCGGCCAGTGGACTTTTGGGATTTAGTGCCGGCATGTTAAATCCTGTTTCATCGGAATGCTGTGCGTTGACCATAGACCTGGTCATAGTAACAAGTAAGAATGCAAGGGCAATGATTTTAATTGAAGTTTTCATAATTGATAAGTATTAAAAGGTTTTGATTATACAATTGATTGGTGTTTAAAAGAATTATTTGACTGCAACAACATCTGCGTGATCGGTCGTTGTAATGACATCATGCCATTGGTTAATGTCATTTTCAAAAGCCGCTGTTTTTGAACGATAGTGTTCAAGTGTATCATTTCCCAAGGGAAGGTGAACAGGAGGATTTTCAGATGCTGCCAGCTTGATAAATGCTTCAGCAAGTTTTTCAGGATCACCAGGTTGCTTCTTGTTTGCGTTCGCAGCAAACTCACGCATTGCACCCACTGTCTCAGCATAATCATCAATGATCAGTTTGCTGCTAATCAGAGAGGACTTATCAAGGAAATTGGTTCTGAAAAATCCAGGCGCTACTACCGTTGCATGAATACCCAATGGAGCAAGTTCCAGTGCTAATGCTTCCGTGATTCCTTCAATTGCAAATTTGGTTGAACCATAAAGTCCCCAGCCGATATAAGCACCCAGGCCACCAACAGAGGAGATGTTAATGATGTGACCTGAGCGTTCCTTACGCATGAATGGCAACGCTGCACGAATGACATTCAGCGTCCCGAACACATTCACTTCGTAGTTTTGCTTTACTTCAGCATCAGTGGCCTCTTCCACTGCTGCAAGCAATCCATAACCTGCATTGTTGACCAGCACATCAATCTTGCCGAATTTGCCAATAGCATTTTCTACGGCATTCTTTACTTGTGATTCAACAGTGACATCCATCGTCACCACCATTAGATTAGGATTCTGATTGAAATCCTCCAGCAACTGTTCTGCATTACTGCGAACAGTTGCTACTACTTTATCGCCACTGGCTAATACGGCATTGGTAATCTCTAAACCAAAACCTCTTGAGGCTCCAGTGATAAACCATGTTTTCTGTGTCTTCATATTACGTTTCATTTTTGTTTGATTTGATGAAACAAAATTGGCGCGAAACGCAGGACGAAACCTTAGTAGTATCAAAGACGGAGTTATGAATTTCAAAGATTGGGTTCAATCGAGGCCAAATCTATTTCTCTGCGAAGCAAGTTTTACGCTATCAAATAGTAGGTCCAGCTTACGAGTTTAATAGAAGTAGATTCCGTTATTTTCAGCAGTAGATGGTTCTTTACTTTTAATAAGTGAATCTTTGAATAACATACCTCCGTGAGTAGTTGGTGAACGTTCTTAACATCAACAAAACAAAACTTGGACACCAAGAAGCAGCCATGTTGAACAAAGACAATCATCAGGAATATCAACAAGCCTTAAACGATTTGGCCTATTCAGTCTCACATCGGTTTCGGAGACCTATCTCAACCATGCTGGGACTTGTTGAGTTGATGCGACTAGGTCTTCTCAAAGAAGAAGAGCATGAATTGACAATCAATAGTTTTAAAACCTGTTTGGATGAGCTTGATAAATTTAGTCGGGAATTAAATCTATTAATTTACAGGGAGAGAGAAAGAACAAGTAGCTAAATTCTGGGTACCTCAGACATGCTGTCTTTTTCCCGGATCATTCATAGTGATACATTCAAACAAAATCATTCACAATCCTGTAAATTCGTTCACAATCTTTCAGACCCGTTTAGAATCGTTTATCTGATTTAGTAAGCGGGAATACCTTCATCCAACACAAGCGAGAAGGTATGATTACAATTAACAATTACTTTACTGAAATCGAGAAAGTCGGAGCTTCTAACTTGCCGGACACTTTGCGCAAGAGCCACGAATTTGTGGTAAAAAGCACAAGTAACGGAAGCTCATGGGATACTTACCATAATAATGAGACAATACACAAAGTAATCAACCTGTACTTTGAAAAGCTCAATCAATATATTAAAAGTAGTGAGTCATCAAGTAAGCATCAAACGCAAGCCGAGTCAAAAACCGAGAAACCAAAACGACATGCCAAATCACAAACTCAACCTAAGAAGATCAAAGTAAAACCCATCACTAGGCAACAAGGTAAGCGTGATGCAAAACCCTCAAAGAAAGTAGAACACATCAAAGAAGAAGTAAAATTCATAAAACGTTTCGTTGGACTTCACAATAAGATCAAATCACCTAACAGCATTCTTACGCTAATCAAAGGTCTTCAAAAGTCTATTGTTCAAAAACTCATTCGTAAGACATCGCCTTTAGCCAAAGAGATTCTGGCTATCCAGGATAAGCTCGTCAATCTCTACAACTCCATGAAAGGTGAACTGAAAATTGAGATCAATGATAAGGAGTTGTCAAAGCTTGTAGTTATTGCCGGAGGTGAAGAAGTTTATCCCTCTATCAACATCATTAAACGCTACATCGGGATGCAAGGCAAAACAGCCGAGCATAACAAGATTGATTCATTCATAAAACAGATTGATACTTCGCTTAGTAAAAAGAAAGTCGCTGAAGATGATCCTTATCTCGATAAGGTTAGAACTATTCTTAACACTCTCAAGAAAGTAAAAAGTGGCGGTACAATCAGCATGGCCAAAGCGGAGCTGAATGGAATGGAGGGAATTGTAAAGTCATGCGGCTGCAAACCAGATCGCGCTCTTGGGAAAATATATCATACTGCTGGGAAAAAACTTAGGCCGTGCAAGAAGAGAACATACTCGGATGCGAAAAAAGGAGCTTGCTCTCATAATAAGGGTTTGAATGGAGTTCTCACTGCCGAAGAAATGGCGAATAGAAAATTCGAAGTATTGAATTTCTCTTCACCGTGGGTTACGCTCATTGGAAAGCCTGCCAAGAATTTTACCATGATGCTGCATGGAGAACCTAGTGCTGGTAAGACAACACTGCTTTTAAAGTTTGCAAAATATCTGGCCAACACATTTGGTAAAGTTCTCTATGTCTCGTCTGAGGAATTCTCAGCATCAACAATGACAGACAAGATCAACTTGTTGCT
>QFQM01000345.1 GCA_003243255.1 Flavobacterium psychrophilum
TTGTGGTACCTCCAGGAATCGAACCAGGGACACATGGATTTTCAGTCCATTGCTCTACCAACTGAGCTAAGGTACCATTGCTTTAAATTCACAAATTAGTTGCTTTTTCAAGCCGTTCAGTGAACTTGTTTGCGGGTGCAAATATAGAACCATTTTTATATTATCCAAAACAAAAGATAAAAAAAATCAATCACTATCTTTACCGTTTAAATAACAGAGAAATGCTTTTAGCGGTAGATATAGGTAATACAAAAATTAAAGCGGCTGTCTTTGAGGAGGATGTGTTTTTAGAGAAGTTTGTGTTCGCTAAAAATGATGTGCCCGATCAGGTTGAAAATATTTTCAGCAAATACGAAAAAATCAAAGTGAGTTTGCTTTCATCGGTAGGGAATGATGCACCGGAGCTGTTATCTGAACTGGGAAAAAGAAGCAAATTGGGGATAATTGGCCGCGATGTTAATTTTCCATTTACAAATAAGTATGCTACACCAGCCACTTTGGGAATAGACAGAATGGTGCTTTCGGCAGGTGCTGTAATAAGATATCCAGAAAAAAACAGGCTTATTATCGATGCAGGAACATGCGTTACTTATGACTTTATAGATAGCAATGATAACTATCTTGGGGGTGCAATATCTCCGGGACTGCAACTAAGGTATAATGCCATGCATAATTTTACGGCAAAACTTCCGTTGTTATATCCGGAAATGCCGGAGGAGTTCATTGGTAACAGTACTGCAGGGTCTATGCATTCGGGAGTTGTAAATGGTATGTTGCATGAGTTGGAGGGCTTTGTAAGGCAGTATAATGAACAGTATCAGGAGCTAACGATAATATTAACCGGTGGAGATGCCGATTTTTTGGCTAAAAGATTAAAAAACACCATATTTGCCAATTCAAATTTCTTGTTAGAAAGTTTGAATCTTTTATATCTATATACGATCACAAATGATTAAAAAAATTATTGCAGGCGTGTGCCTGATTTTTTCAGCGGCCGGTTTTGCACAGGAAAATAATGCATCGCCTTATTCTTATTATGGTATTGGGGATGTAAAGTTTAAAGGGACCACTGAAAACAGGTCTATGGGTGGATTAGGGATTTTACCCGATAGTATCCACATAAATCTGCAAAATCCTGCGACGTACAGTTCTTTAAAATTTACGACTTATACCATTGGTGCCAGTGATAAGGTCAGGACGCTAAAAACAAACGACGGAAAAGAAAATGCAAGTCGTGTGACTTTAGATTATCTGGCTGTAGCACTTCCATTTAACAAGGTAGGTTTTGCTTTCGGGCTTATGCCGTATACCTCTGTTGGATATAAAATTCAGGATAACAAGATAGTTGACGATGTAGAATATGTAAGGCGTTTTAACGGTAGCGGAGGGATTAACCGTGCTTTTTTTGGCGGATCTTACAGGATTACTCCAAAACTAAGTGTGGGTGCTGATTTTCAGTATAATTTTGGTGATATCGAAACAAAATCCATCGTAACACTACCAGGGACTTTACTTCAATATCCAACCCGTGAAATAAACGAATCTTTTTACAATGGTGTGTCTTTCAATCTTGGGGCTACATACCAGACAAAGCTGAAAGATCTAAACTGGACCAGCAGTGTTACCTATTCGCCAAAAAGTACACTTAAAAGTACTACGGACAGGGATTTAGCGACTATAACGTTAACAGCTCTTGATGCTGAAATCGTACAGGATCAGCTTGCAACGGTTCAGGTTAAAGATGAGGTAGATATGCCTTCTGTATTTTCGGTTGGTACCGGATTTGGGCGTACGAATAAATGGTTTGCCGGAGTAGAGTATACATCGCAAAGCAGTAATTCGCTGGGTGCCCGTTTTGATAATGTTACCAATGTGAGCTTTAAATCGCTGTCAAGAATCGCTTTTGGAGGATACTATATTCCTAAGTATAATTCGTTTAACAGCTATCTGAGCAGGGTGACTTACAGGGCAGGTCTTAGGTTTGAAAATACAGGGCTTGTTATAAATAATGAGGATATAAATGATACTGCCTTTACCTTTGGTATGGGGCTTCCTTTGGGAACTGGTTTTTCAAACCTGAATGTTGGTTTTGAAATAGGTAAAAAGGGAACTACAAAAGCAAATCTTGTTCAGGAGAATTATGTAAATATTATGCTGAGTCTTTCGATTAACGACAGGTGGTTTGCAAAAAGGAGATACGATTAATTTAAAAAAATCCGGATCATGAAATTACTTAGGGTCTTTTTTATAAGTATGCTTGGTTTTACAGCCATGGCGCAAACTGCTCCCAAGTGTGAGGACAGTTTTAAAGTCTTTGAGGGCAAGTACTTAATCAAAGAGTATAATGATGCTTATGGAATGCTTGCAGATCTTAGAAAGAGATGTCCCAAAGTAAGTGAGGATTTATATAATTATGCTGAAGTCATTCTGAAGTATAAAATTGAAGTGGCTACTTTGTCGGAAGATAAAAAACCTCTTGTTGAAGATCTTGTGGCAATTTATAATGACCAGTCGATTAATTATCCTGCAAGCAATGCTGCTGTAAAAAAAGTTCAGTTGCAATATGATTATAAGCTTATAAATAATGCTGAAGCTTACAAAGCTTTTGATGCTGCTTTCGTAAAAAACAGGAAATCGTTTGTTGATTATAATTCACTACTCTCGTATTATAATTTATTTTTTGATGAATATAAGTCAGGTAAAGGCATTTCTGATGATCAGTATTTTGATAAATATGGGGAGATAACCTCTCAGGTACTTACTGCTGAAGTAGAGATAGCTAAAGAAAAAGAGGCGCTACTGAAAAAGCAGGAAACCCATTCGATGACTGAGATTGAAAAACAGTTTATTGCCAATGCAGACATCAATATCGATGGGCTTGAAAATGTAAACGAGGTTATTTTTGCGCAAAGTAAAGATTATATCAGTTGCGATAAAATGAATGCATATTACGCTAAAAACTACGAAAGCCATAAGAAAGATTATGTGTGGACTGAAGCGATGATTAATGCGCTATATGCAAAAAAATGTTTTAAGTCAGAGGTTCTGATAAAAGGTGCGGTGGCTTTAGATTCTATGAAGCACACTAAAGAGTCTGTTTATAAATTAGGGATGATCTACCTGCGAAAAGGAGATGCTGCTTCGGGTGTTAAGTATTTGGAGCAATCTGCCGATATTGAAAAAGATTTTCGCAGAAAATCCAAGATTTATTATGAGATGGCCAATGCTGTAAAAAGCACTGATAAAGCTTTAGCAAAAAAATATCTTTTAAAAACTGTAGAGTTAGATACAAACAGGGTAGATGTATATCTTGTTTTGGCTGAAATGTATGCAAGTATGTCGCCTAAAAGCGACTGTAAGCTAACAGACTTTGAACGAAAAGTGCTTAATTATCTGGCTATTGATGCTGCAAAAAAAGCAGCTTCTGTTGCTAAATATAAAATAGCATCTGAAGAGGCTGTTAAAAGATACAGTAAGAATCTGCCTAACAAGGCAGAAGCTAAGGTTTTGGGTAAGAAAAAAGGGGATGTTATTTCTTTTGGTTGCTGGATCAACGAAAATGTAACGCTTCCAAATCTATAATTCATGAAATTGAATAAAAGTATAGCTATTGTAACTGTAGCTTTTATAGCCTTGCTGTACTCCTGTGAAAGCAATTTTAAGGATGTGCAACGCATTAATAGTGTTGCTTTCAGCCCTTCCGGCGAAACAGAAAACATCAATCTGAAATATACCGATTCGGGTAAAGTTAAAGCTATTCTTGTTAGTCCGCTTATGT
>QFQM01000039.1 GCA_003243255.1 Flavobacterium psychrophilum
TATCGTAATGGATAATTGTGTGATAGAAAGCAATTCTATTATAGCAGCCGGAGCGGTGGTTACTCAAAATACGGTAGTTGAATCCGGTACAATCTATGCCGGGGTACCTGCAAAAAAAGTAAAGGATATCAGCGCATCTGATTTTGCAGGTGAGATAGAAAGGATATCGAATAACTATGTTATGTATTCTTCATGGTTCGAAAAAGATAAATAAGAAGATTAAAAGTCTTTATTTATTACCTCATATTCATTATTCAAAATGCCTTTAAGTACAGACGGATCTGAGTTTGTATAAAAGGCATTTTTGCTTTTATGAGCGTTTATGTTCAGAAGATGGTTCTGTTCAAGTATCAATTTTGTTTGTCTGGCTACAGCTTCTCCGGAATCGATGATTTTAACGCTTTCAGGGAGGATTTCTTTTATCTGAGGAATAAGATACGGGTAGTGGCTGCAACCAAGCACCAAATGGTCTATATTGGCTTCAATCATAGGGTGCAGGTATTCTTTAAGCAGCTCTTTAATTTCCGCAGACCCAAGTTTTCCTTCTTCGATAAGTTTTACCAGATTAAAGCCCACCTGCTCGATTACAGTTATGCCTTTTAGGCTTGATACCGTTTTATAGAAAAGTTCGCTTGAGAGCGTTCCTTTTGTGGCCAGAATGCCTATTGTTTTTGTTTTTGTGTGGAAGGCAGCCGGTTTTATTGCAGGTTCTATTCCTATAAAAGGAATATCATATTTTGCCCTTAACTCTTTTATCGCATTAGTAGTTGCTGTATTGCAGGCAACAACAATTATTTTGGAATTTTGTTCAAGCAGGTATTCGGTATTCTTGAAGCTAAGCTCAATAATCTCTTCTTTTGATTTTTGTCCGTATGGGGCGTTTTTGCTGTCGGCGAGGTAAATGGTGTCTTCGTTAGGGAGTAGGCTGTGTATTTCTTTCCATATTGATGTTCCGCCAATGCCTGAGTCAAATAATCCTATAGGGTTTGTGCTTTTATCCATATAACAAATATAAAAAAAACGGCCCATAAAATGAGCCGTTCTGTAGTGTCTGTGGAGATATTATTTGAAACCAAGTTCTTTTTTAACATCTGCTAAAAGGTCCGGACCGTCAGCAAGAAGTACTCCGCTTCCTGTAGAAGAGTCAAGTACATACTGGTAACCTTTAGCTTTAGCTACTTTTTGGATAGCTGTTCTTGCTTTTTCAAGGATAGGCTTAACGATTTCCTCTTGTTTTTTCTGAAGCTCAGTTGTAGCAGTTTGCTGATATTGCTGAATTCTTGTACGCATATCCTGTACTTCTGCCTCACGAGTTTTGTTTACAGCCTCACCAACAGTGTTAGCTTCAGCGTCATATTTTTTTATTTTATTCTGATACTCAGTAACCATTGTTTCATATTCTGTATCATATGTTTTACCAAGTTTTTCTAACTGTGCATTGGCAGCTTTCATCTCTGGCATATTCGTCATTAATTCCTGTACATTAATGTGTGATACTTTAGCCTGCGCAGAAACAGCCTGGCTAGCTCCGGCAAAAAGTAACGCAGCAATTAATAAAGATTTCAATTGTTTCATCATTTAAGGTATTTATTATTAATTTTTCGTTTTTGTTCTGTTATGTTAATTAGAAGGTGTTTCAGGAGTTTCTTTTTCTTCAGGTGTATCCGTAGCCGGTGCTGAAGTTTTTTCTTTCTGAGCTTTAGCTTTCTCCTCGCGGGCCTTTATCGCTTCGTCTCTTTGTCTTTTTTTCTCCTCAATTAGTTTTTTTCTCTCTTCCAGTTTTCTGTCACGCTCTTCTTTAGCAAGCTGAGCAGCAGTTTTCTCCGGTGCAGCCTTTTCTGTATCGCCATCGGTAGCTTCAGTGTCGGCCTGTTTTGTATTTGTTTTAGAGCTAGCTGCAGGTACTGTTTTAGGAGCAGCAGTTTTAGCTGTTGTCGATTTTGTATCGGTTTTAGCACCATTATCAGCAGCATTGTTTTCTTTGGCTGTTGATTTTGGAGCAGCAGTTTTATCTGTTTTGTTTCCTGATGGAGTGTTAGCATCCGTCGTGGCAGGAGCTGCTGTTTTTGTTGGTGGAGTAGTGCCGTTTTTCTTAGCTTCTCTTTCCAGCCTCATCTGCTCACGCTTCTCTTCGTAAGCTCTTTTCTTTTCTTCCTGTATAGCTTTACGCTCTTCTATTTTTTTATCTCTTGCCGTTTGTCTTTCCTCAATAACTTTTTGCCTTTCAGCATAGTCAGGGTTCGATTCAAGCTCTTCCTTAGCTTCCTGTTTTTCGAATTCCTTAAGTTCTTTGCTGCTCAGTTTTTCCTGTTTTGCAGCACGTGACATCCTTTTGATGATAAGGTCGCTGATATCATGTTTTTTTGCCGCAACAATCATGGTAAGATCAGATGATTTGTCAAAAACAAAATCATATTTTCTGATTTCGGCAAGATCCTGAGCAATAGTAAATACCTGATCCTGTATAGGTTTTACAAGTACCGCTTTTTGGGACATAAGGTCACCTGTAGGGCCAAACCTTTTTTCCTGATAATCTAATAATTCTTTTTCCTGAAAAGCGATTTCTTCTTCTCTTTCTTCGATAAGTTCTTTAGTAAGTAATGCTTTTTCCTGCGCAAGGCTCTCCTTAAGTTTAGCGATGTCATTTCGCTTTACTTCCAGTTCCTGTCTCCATTTTGAAGCTTTTTGCTCAAGCTGATTTTTTGCATCAGCATAATCAGGTACCTTGTCAAGAATATAATTCATGTCAAGATAAGCAATCTTAATACCACGCGATGCCTGTGCATTGGCCACTAAGGCTGCTAAAGCAAAAAGTACTGTAAATAAACTTTTTTTCATAACCTATTACGTATTAGAAAATATCATGCCAATTTTTTAAAACTGTTGTCCGATGATGAAGTGCGTCTCCCATCCGTTAGTTTTGGTTCCGCCTTCAACCGGATCGAATCCGTAACCAAAGTCAATACCAAGTAATCCGAATGCAGGCATAAATACCCTAAGACCCGCACCTGCCGAACGTTTAAGCGCAAACGGATTGTAATTCCTGAATGAGTCAAACGATCTTCCTGCTTCGGCAAACGAAAGCACATAAATAGATGCCTGTTGCTTTAGCGTGATTGGGTAACGAAGTTCCATCGAGAACTTGTTATATATAGTACCACCAATTTGTATACCTGTTACCGGATCTACCGGTGCAAGCGACTGGTTAGGGTAACCCCTTAACTGTATAACCTCCCTGCCGTCAAGCGCATAGTTGGCAAGTCCGTCACCTCCAAGGTAGAACCTTTCAAACGGAACAAGACCCCTTGCCTGGTTGTAAGCTCCCATGAATCCAAATTCTGCCAGTGAACGCAATACCAGCTCGTGCGATTTGCTACCGGCAAGCCTTGTATAAGTATCTGCCTTAAACTTGATCTTGTAGTATTCCAGCCAGTTAAAACGCTGTTGGTCTACTTTACCCTGATCTGCCGATGCTTCCTGCCATGAATTTGCACGATACTGTCGCGTTGAACCGTTAACGGTTTCCTGACGGATATAATCTCCTGTACCGATACCTACACCATCATAACCTGCATATGGAGAACCGGTATTTTGTAATTTATACTTTTGCTCGTTGCCAAGGTTGTCATAATTAATACCGTTAAACATTGAGTATGGCGGCGTTAATTTTGCACTTACACTAAAATAAGAACCTGTTGAAGGGTAGATGATGTTGTATCCTCTGTTATCCCTGCTTAATTCTATGGTATAGTTAATATTTCGCGACTGACCGTTACCAAAGGTAAACAATCCTGTGTTATAATTACTTAAGTCATAATACTGGAATGTCAACGCGTGAGATAACCTCATGTAATAATCAGGTTCGCTAAGCCTTTTAGCCAGTCCGACTGAAATCGAAGATATCGTAAAACTCTTAGTCCTGTCTACATCGCGGGTGTTAAAGTTATACAAATATTGTTTACTGTGCGATAGGGTAGTGAAAAGCTGTATAGGTTTTTTACCACCAAACCAAGGTTCTGTAAACGATAAGCTGTATGTCTGGAAATAAGTACTACCCTGAAGGCGTAATGATAGCTTTTGCCCGTCACCCATAGGCAGTGGTTTGTAAGCTTCCTTATTAAACATATTCCTTGCAGAGAAGTTATTGAAAGACAGACCAAGTGTACCGATGAATCCTCCACCGCCATAACCTCCCTGTAGTTCTATCTGGCTCGATCCTTTTTCGGTAACATTCCATTCGATATCTACAGTTCCGGTTGCAGGATCAGGGTTTTTTACGTCAGGGCGAATGGTTTCCGGGTCAAAGAAGCCCAGTGCTCCAAGCTCGCGGATGGTACCGATAACTTCTTCTTTATTCCAACGCATACCCGGTCTCGTTCTAAGTTCGCGGTATATAACGTGGTCATTGGTTTTGTCGTTTCCTACTACGGTTACATTGTTGAAATAAGCAATAGGTCCCTCAACTATCCTGATCTCAAAGTCAATCGTGTCGTTAGCTGTTTTAACCTCTACTGCATTTATGTTAGAGAACAGGTAACCGTTGTTCTGATAAAGGTTGGTAAGATCCATACCGTCCGGTTTAGAAGGGTCTGCAATCCTTTTCTGAAGCATGATGCCATTATATACTTCACCTTTTTTAATACCCAGTATCTGGTTAAGCTGTTGGTTGGTATATACCGTGTTACCTAAATATTTTATGTTACCAAAATAGTATTTGTTACCTTCCTCAATGTTCATTTTTATCGACACCATATTTTTCTTAGGGTCGTATACTACTGTGTCTTCAGTAATACGGGCATCGCGGTAACCTTTTTCTTTGTATTTGTCAACAATACTGTTAAGGTCTTCTTTGTATTTGTCGGCTACGAATTTAGACGATTTGAATATGCGCAATGGGTTAGGGAAGGCCTTAACCTTAGTGTTTTTCATTGCCTTTTTCAGTTTGGCATTGCTAAGCTTGTTGTTGCCGGTAAATTCGATAGATTTTACTTTTACTTTGCTGCCGCGGTCTACATTTACCACCATTTTTACAGTGTTGGTACTGTCAGGGATTACGTTAATCGCTACCTTGGTGTTGTAAAAACCATCCTTTTTATATTTGTTTTCAATATAATTTTTGGTAGTAGTAAGCAGGTTTTCGTTTACTATTTTTCCTTTAGTAAGCTGGGTATCTTTTATAAGGGTTTCACGTTTTCCTTTTTTTACACCCTGAATTCTTGCTTCGCTAAGTTTTGGAAGTTCATTAATATTAAGTTCCAGCCAGATACTGTCGTTTTGTGATTTTACTTCATAAAATTCAATATCGCTAAAAAGGCCAAGTTTCCATAGTTTTTTTATGGCAGTACTTATTTCTTCACCGGGTACATTGATTACCTGGCCTTTTTCAAGACCGGTAAAAGTAACAACCGTTTGCTCGTTATAGCTTATTTTACCAGTTACAAGAACATCGGCAAGGATATACTGTCTTCCTGATTCCAAACGGGGGCCATCCTGCGCAACAGCTGTATTGCCGGCGGCTAATAGTATGATGCCAAAAAGTAATTTAATGCTTCTCTGGAGCATTGTTTTTTTATTTAACTTGTTCACTGGTCTTTCCAAATCTACGTTCTCTTTGTTGGTAACTGATGATTGCTTCATGTAGGTCTTTTTCTCTGAAATCCGGCCATAAAATATCTGTAAAATACAACTCGGCATAGGCAATTTGCCATAGCAGGAAGTTGCTTATCCTGTGCTCTCCGCTTGTCCTGATAACCAGGTCAACATCGGGCAGGTCGTAAGTGTACAGATGTTGGTTTATGGTAGTTTCATTGATGTCGGCTGTCGTCAGCTGGCCGTTATTTATTTTATCGGTAATTTTTTTGAAGGCAGAGATAAGCTCTTCCCTTGAGCCATAGCTAAGGGCAAGGGTAAGTGTCATTCTGCTGTTGCCTTTTGTCTGCTCAATCACGTCCAGTAACTGTTTACGTGCTTTTGAAGGCAAAAGGTCTGTGTTTCCTATGGTGTTAAGCCTTATATTGTTTTTTATAAGGGTAGGAAGTTCTTTTTTTAGTGAATTTACCAGGATATTCATCAGGGCATCCACTTCAAGTTTTGGCCTGTTCCAGTTTTCTGTAGAGAAAGCGTAAAGGGTCAGGTTTTCTATTCCAAGTTTAGCGCAGGATTCTACAACCTGTTTAACCGCTTTAGTACCATTTTCATGGCCTATAGCGCGCAATAATCCCTGCTTTTTAGCCCAACGGCCATTGCCATCCATAATGATTGCAAGATGTCTGGGGAGATTATCTGTATTTATAGTAGTTGTTTTATCCATCGTTTATTCTACACAATAGCACGGTTGTACGCCAAAGGTGTATGTTAGCGTAAATCCGGTAAATACATACCAGTCGTTGTTATTAATGTTACCAAAAGCATACGGCTCAAAATCAGGGTGGTTGCTTCCGTCAATGTTGTCGGTAAAGCTGTAGCGCGCCCCAACTTCAAATCCAAGAACAAAGTTCTCGAACAGGTTGCTCTTTATACCTACTGTCATTGGTATAGCAAAATTGCCTTTGGCATCACCCCTAAAGGTTTCACCTCCGTATACATATTGCTCATCAGACCAAAAATAGCTTAAACCCACATAGGTGTAGGGCGTAATTTTAAAATCGGGCTCATGAAGGTTGAAATCAAAAAAATTGAATTCAAGGCCTAAAGATAATTCTTTTATTGTGTTTTTAAACTCGTAGCCTCGTTGCTGTCTTGACCTCTCGTCAGAATCTATATCTTTAGATTTGATGTCGGCATAGGTAAATGAAGCCCTCCACGAGTGACGCGGGCTTCTGTTCCATTTGTATATAATGCCAAGTGCAGGCTCGTTTGGAGCGATATAATTAGTAGGTCCAACGTCGCCAATATAGTTGGCTCCGCCCACAAATACTCCCAGCTCATTGATCTGGGCACGGGTGTTAAGTGACGTTAAGATTATTACTAAAATAAAAATGATCCTTTTCATTCTTTCGAAATTGGCTGCAAATATAACAATATAGATTTCTAATTATCGTAACAATAGACTTTTTACATCTATAATTGCATAATTAGCATTAAATACAGTCTTGAAAACGGAAGAAGATGCAGTGTAGTATGTAGACAGAATAAAATTGTGCATTTTTAATTTCTTTTGTCTTCTCCCCAAAGCAGTTTTTTGCGTAGCGTTACCAGGAATTTTTCCTGAGGGAATTCAACAAGATTAATTTTAAAAGGGGCTTTTTTAAGGCGCAATACAGTTTCTACTTCAACAGTTATTATTCGGGAATCCAATGAAATAAGATGTTGGTTTTCCCTACTGCTCACAATCAGTTCTATCTCTGTATCGTCGGGTATAACTAATGGCCTTGCATTAAGGTTATGAGGTGCAATAGGGGTTATTACAAAACTGTTTACTTCGGGCATTAAAATTGGTCCGCCGCAGCTTAGCGAATAGCCTGTAGACCCCGTTGGGGTAGAAATTATAAGCCCGTCGGCCCAGTAAGCATTCAGGTAGTCGCCATTAAGCCTGGTTTCGATAGTTATCATCGAAGTTGTGTCCTTGCGGCTCACGGTCACTTCGTTAAGGGCGTAGTCCAGTTCGCTCAATTCTTCGTCTTTACCATCATAATCGAGGGTAAGCAACGATCGTGGCGATACTTTATATTTGTGCTCAAAGATCAGCGGAAGCAAAGTTTCGATATTTTCCTGCTGTACTGTTGCCAAAAAACCAAGGCGTCCGGCATTGATACCTAAAATAGGTATGCCTTTGTTGCGCACGTAGGTAGCAGCGCGAAGCATGGTGCCGTCACCGCCAATACATATTAAAAGATTGAAACCGCTGTCAAGATCTTCGTGATTTGAATAGGTGGCAAAAGGCTTATTGAGCAGGTTATGCTCATTGAGTACGTTGTAAAAATTGGCTTCAATAGCCACTTCCGGATTATACCTGTCAAAAACTGCAAGTACCTTTTGTATGATGTCGTCGGTATTATCTTTATAATATTGTCCGTACACAGCTATTTTCATAGGCAGGATTTAGATGTTCAGGTATTTGTCAAGGTAATCGGAACGTTCTTTAAGCGTATTAAGGTAAGCATCTTCCTGATGCTCTGTAATGATATCATAATTGTATCTCCTGAAGGTCTGCAATATATCACTCATGCCTCCAAGACTTATTTTTAAGGTAATCTGAACCTTTTCCATATTGGCTTCAGAGATGAAAAGACCCAGCAATCTGCCGTTATTGCTTTCTACAATCTGTGCAGCCTGGCTCATGCTGTAATCATCAACGCCTTTCTCAACTACGATAATGCCTCCGTTCTCTTTAAGAAAAGGGGTTTCGTGAAAAAAGGTAATAATGTCGGTAATCTCATAATACCCCAGGTATTTGTTGTCTTTATCAAGAACCGGTAGCAGGTTGGTTTCGTTTTTGGCAAAAACTTCCAATACATCAAGCCATAGTGCGGTGTCCCTCACAAAAAAACGGTCGAAGCTAAAACGAACATCAGCCATCGTTTTGTCAATGTCCATAAGCTCTACGTCTTCAGCTCTGGCAGATCCAATATATACACCATCTTCCAGCACAGGGAAGTGAGAAAACGGATAATCGGCAAACAGGTCCTGCGCATCGGCAACACTGTCGGTAATCCTTAAAGCCTTGATGTCTTTAGTGATAAAATCTGTAATGTCTGTCATGGGGCAAATGGAAATATATTATGCAAAATAATCAAAAATAAAGAGACTATGCCTTTTTAACTTTGTATTTTTGTGTGAAAATGCACACTATACAAAGATATGGCAAAATTAAGCGTAAACATAAATAAAATAGCTACCCTGCGTAATTCAAGAGGGGGCGATGTTCCTAACCTTTTAAAAGTAGCTGCCGATGTACAAAAGTTCGGTGCCGAAGGGGTAACCATTCACCCAAGGCCGGACGAAAGGCACATCCGTTACCAGGATGCACGCGACCTTGTTCCGGTAGTGTATACCGAATATAATATCGAGGGGAATCCGGTTAAAAAATTCATCGATCTTGTTCTGGAAACCAAACCTACACAGGTAACGCTGGTTCCGGATGCTGATGATGCCATTACCTCTAATGCAGGTTGGGATACCATAAAACATAAAGATTTTTTGCTAGATGTTATTGCTGAATTTAAACGCAATGGTGTCCGTACATCGATTTTTGTAGATCCGGTGTTGTCTATGGTTGAAGGTGCTGCACTGACAGGGACCGACAGGATAGAGCTATATACCGAAGCTTTTGCCCATGATTACGGACTGGGTAATGAAAATGGTATTAAACCTTATGTGGCTGCTGCCGAACTGGCCAATAAACTGAATCTTGGTATTAATGCGGGCCATGACCTGAGTCTTGATAATATCAAATTCTTTAAAGAGAATATTCCGGGGCTTTTAGAGGTGTCAATAGGACATGCTCTAATATCAGAGTCATTATACCTGGGGCTTGAGAATGTAGTGAATATGTACCTTCAACGTCTGAAATAATATGCTGTTACATTCTGTTATACAAGGGGAGGGTAAGCCGCTATTGATTATTCATGGATATTTAGGGATGAGCGATAACTGGAAAACACTGGCAGGGCAATATGTTGCTGCCGGTTTTCAAACGCACGCTATCGATATGCGTAACCACGGTAAGAGCTTTCATTCGGATGAGTTTACCTATGCAGCAATGGTTCAGGATCTTGTGGAATATATCAATCACTATAATTTAGGTAAGGTTGATATCATCGGGCATTCTATGGGAGGTAAGGCGGCTATGTTTTTTGCTGTTGAGTATCCGCAATTGGTTGACAAACTTGTGGTAGCCGATATCAGCCCTAAATATTACAAGCCACACCATCAGGATGTAATGGCAGCGCTTAACGCGGTTGATTTCTCAGTACAAACAGACAGAGCCGCGGTTGAAGCCGTAATGGAGCAACACCTGCCGGACTGGGGAACACGCCAGTTTTTGCTGAAAAGTGTTTACTGGGTTGAACCCGGCAAAAAGCTTGGTTTCCGTTTTAACCTGGATGCTTTTAATAAAGTTATCGATAATATAGGTGAAGCACTTCCGGAAGGAGCGGTGTTTCATGAGCCGACGCTTTTCCTTCGTGGCGACAAATCCAACTATATAAAGGATGAGGATTTTGATCTTATAAAGTCACATTTCCCACAGACGGAAATAAAAACAATACATAATTCAGGACACTGGCTTCATGCCGAAAATCCAAAGGATTTTTTAGCGGAAACGCTGGAGTTTTTAAAGTCTTAATATTCTTAACCACAAAGAACACAAGGCAGGCACAAGGTGCACGGTGCTTAGTGTTCTTTGTGTATCTTGTGTTTAAGTTAATGTTATCAGTGACTGAATACTGAATACTGTCCACTGATTACTTCTTCCCCTTTGTTCTGGCTTTCTCTTTTTCGTCTTTCTTTTCTTTTTTGTTGTCAGCGATATTTACTACAGTTTTGGGTAATACGCTTTGCTTAAGTCCCTGTTCGGTAAATCGCCATAGGAAATTGAAAACCGATTTATGCTGAATCCTGTCAACTTCTACGTGGGTCTCTTTTAGCTTGTTATCAGAGTCGTTTTTTACGATGGTGTTGGCAATAGCACTCACAATCTTATTTTCTTTCTTGCCGTCTTTTTTGAGTATTCCTACTTTCAGGTCGTCATAATTTATAGCAAAAGGCCCGCTGCCGTGACGCAGGTTTCCGTTAAAGGTAAATTTCACCTCTTTGATCGTTCCGTCGGTTTTGGCATTCATCAAAGGGGTTGTGATGGCATCTGTTTTTTGGGTTTCGATGTTTTGCAGATGTCCCATAATAGTGAAGGCATCGCTCTTGTCCGGAATATTGAAGCTCCATGTTACCCTGAGCGGTGACGATTTCATGAACAGACATTTTACATCGAGTACGGTAGGGGGGAGTTTTTTTTCCTGGTTTTTGCGCCCCGTCAGGCTATAGATGTTCGATATTTTAGCGTTGAATTTAGAGAACGACACCTTCGCTGCCGGTTTGGCAAAAGTGAGCTGCTCCTCATATTCAATTATGGTGTTGTTTATGTCGAGCTGTTTTACATCGAGGTCAAACTTAAGGGAACGAAGCATTTCACTGTAAAGCTTTTTACGTGAATAATCATCCGCCGGTTCTTTGCTTCGGTAGATGTTGGCATATACGCCATCAAGAGTCATTTTTTGTGTGTGTACATAAAGGGTGTCACGAAGGTATCCCCATTCCAGATTGGGTATGCTGATTTTTTTAGCACTCAGGTTAAACTGATCCAGCTCTTTGGGCTGCATTTGAGTGAATTGTACCCGTGTCTGTTTTGGTTTCATCCTGAAATTGTCCAGCGTAAAAGTGCTGTCGGTTGTTGCCAGGCTGTTGGCGGTGATGGTGTAATGTTTCCCTGCATCAAAAAACAGGCTGTCGCATTTAAAAGCATAATCCCTGTAGCGTACAGGAATGTCTTTTTTAAGCGTAGTGCTGTCTACTTTAATATTGGTCAGGTTAAAATTGATGTTGGCAGCTTTTACAAAAGGCTTTTGTAGCGAGTCAAGCATTTTAAAGCGCCCATTGCGTATTGATAGTTTTCCTGTGGTGATGGTGTTTTCAAACGGTTTTACAAAATCGTCCTGAGTATTGTATTTTTCTTTTCGGGGGTACAGGGTCACATCAGGGTTAATGATGATAACCTCACTAACGCTGATGCGGTTTTTGCGTAGCAAAGCCCATATGCTGAAGTTGCTCACTTCAATACGTTCTATTTTTCCGTAGGCGCCTGCCTGTAATCCCTGGTTGAGACTGTCTTTTGGTGCCAGGTATGCGTTTTTTATAGCAAAGCTGCCGCTTATCAGGTCAATATCCAGATTCTCGTAGCTCACATTATAAGGAAAGTCTTTTTCTCCCCTCAGGATAGAAGGCAGTTTGTTGGATACGTAACGGCTAAGGCCAAATCCGGCGATGGCTATGAGCAGGAGTAACGATAAGAGTATGATTACAATTTTTCGGAGCAGCTTCATGTAAATTTTTTCTTTAAGGTGTAATTTACTACAAAGCAGTTGCTTAAGCCAGTTATTTATGTTTTTATTAATAGCCTGAAGCTATAGTGAGGCGGAACAGGTGTTAAGTTTTGGTGTAATCGCGCAATTTTAAATAATATTTATGATAATTTTTCAAAATTGATGCGTAATTTTTGACAATATAATTATTATGAATGCATAATATTTTGACGTTTCCTATTGTGTAATTCATAAAATATTATAAATTTGAAATACAATTTTTAACAACGGGAAACTAACACTTCTTAACTTATGAGAAAACTATTATCTTTAACAATGATGGCTCTTGCAACATCATCGGCCTTTGCCGGAGGATACCGCGTGAGTCTTCAGGGTCAGAAACAATTAGCGATGGGCCATACCGGTGTAGGTGTGGTGAACAGTGCCGAGGTATTGTTCTTTAACCCTGCAGGAGCGGTGTTTCTTGAAGACCGTTTCAGTGCATCAGTAGGTGCAAATGCGCTTTTTGCACGTACCAAATTCCAGAGTCTGGAAAATAACCTGAGAAATTCTACCGAAAATGTGGGTACTCCTTTCAGTGCTTATATTGCTTATAAAGCTACCGACTGGTTGTCTGTTGGTCTGGCAGTTTACAGCCCTTATGGTAGTGCTGTAGAATGGGATCAGGATTGGGATGGAGCTCACCTTGTGAACAACATCGACCTTAAGGCAATATATATACAGCCTGTCGTTTCGGTAAAAGTTAGCGATGAGTTCAGTGTGGGTGGTGGTCCTATCTTTGTTACCGGTGGTGTAGAGTTCAACAGAAATGTAGGAAGAAGCGTTACCGATGAGCAGGGTAATAAAACTGATGTTACTATCGAAGCAAAAAATGTTACCGCTTGGGGATGGAGCGCAGGTTTCATGCTTAACCCTACCGACAAGGTAAGGATAGGGGTTAACTACCGTTCTGAAATTACAATGGAAGCACGTGATGGCGATGCTACTTTTCATGATGTGCCGGCTTACCTTGCCGATGCTCCGACATCACCGCAGGATATACAGTTAGGTAATACAACTTTTAATGCAGATCTTCCGCTTCCGGCAGAATTAACTGCAGGTTTTTCAGTAGAACTTACTGATAAATGGCTTGTGGCGTTTGACTATAACAGGGCTTTCTGGAATGTATATGATGCTCTTGTGGTTGATTTTAAACCAACGGCTACATCTCAGGTTCCTCAGTCTAACAACCCTCGTAACTATAAAGATGCGAGCACTTACAGAATTGGAGCGCAGTACAAACACAATGATAAACTGTCTTTCCGTGCAGGATGCTACTTTGACGAAAGCCCGGTACAGGATGGGTATTTCGCACCTGAAACACCAAGGAACGATTCAATGGGATATACAGGAGGTTTAACGTATATGATTACGCCAAACCTGGGTATTGATGCTTCTTTCCTTTACCTGCACTTTAAAGAAGTTAATGCTTCTTATAATCACTACAGTGAGGATGGTAACCCGAATGTTTCTTTTGGAGGAACTTACAAAAACGTGGTTTTCTCACCGGGTATCGGTTTATCGTACAAGTTCTAATCTGAAAAAAATATCATGAAAAATAAATTTATATACTTAGCGGTTCTGTCGGTTGTATTTGCAAGCTGTGAACCGGAATTTGATAACGAGGTTACCAATGGCAGCTATAGTGCCGGCGAAGCCGACTTCAGTTCTTATGTTGCTATAGGTAACTCACTAACTGCCGGCTATATGGACGGTACAGTGTTTAGATCAGGCCAACAGTATTCATATCCTAATATCCTTGCGCAACAGTTTGCTCTTGTAGGCGGAGGTGCTTTCACGCAGCCATCTTATGAGGATGATGTGAATAATATGGGAGGTTTCCTTTTGGGAGGTAACCAGATAACTGCTACAAGACTTATAATCAATGCATCTGTAGGAGGTCCTCAGCCGCTTGCAGGAATGCCAACCGCAGAAGTTGGTAACATAGTGCCGGGTCCTTACAACAACATGGGTGTGCCGGGAGCAAAATCGTTTCATTTACTAGCTCCGGGATATGGTAATATTGCAGGAGTAGCTACAGGGCAGGCCAACCCTTATTTTGTGCGTCAGGCAACTTCGCCTACTACCACAGTTTTGGCAGATGCCATGGCTAAAAACCCTACGTTCTTTACCAACTGGATAGGTAGCAACGACGTACTTGCGTATGCAACTTCAGGAGGTGTGGGTGTAGACCAGACAGGTAACCCGAATCCTGCAAGTTATGGACCTAATGATATTACAGATCCACAATACTTTGCAGGTGTTTATTCTACAATCGTAAATACGCTTACTACAAACCCTAACACAAAAGGGGTGTGTGCAACAATACCAAACGTAACTTCTATACCGTTCTTTACTACAGTTCCTTACAATCCGCTTACTGCTTCAGTGATAGGTCAGGGTAATGAGCAGGTAGGGCAGGCGACTATCGCACAGCTTAACCAGCAGCTTTATGGCCCGCTTAAACAAATCCTTACTATTTTTGGACAGGGAACGAGGTTGAATCTGCTTTCGGCTACCGATGCTAATCCACTGCTTATAAAAGATGAGTCGCTTCAGGATTTAGGTGCTCAGATTACAGCAGCAGCGGCTGCAAGCGGTAACCCGCAGCTTATAGCATTAGCGCCATATCTTGGTGCTGTTTACGGACAGGCAAGACAGGCAACTGCTGCCGATCTTGTACTGCTAACTACAAGAACAGCTATTGGTGCAACTGCTACAGGAGGTATCGATCCGCTTAACAAGTTTGGTGTTACTTATCCGCTTCAGGATCAGCACGTGCTTGTTGCTTCGGAAGTAGCTCTTGTAAGCACTGCAACTACCAACTTTAATAACACCATTAAGGCTGTAGCTTCTGCTAAAAACCTTGCTGTTGCTGATATGAACTTAGTTCTTGCTCAGCTTGTAACAGGTCTTCAGACTGCTGACGGGCAGGTTTATAAAGCAGGATACTTTAGCTCTGCAACTGCAAATACTGTAGTGTTCTCGCTTGACGGTGTTCACCCTAATGCAAGAGGATATGCTATTGTTGCTAACGAGTTCATAAAAGTGATCAACAGTCATTATAAAGCGCATCTTCCGTTTGTGATTCCTGGAGAATATCCGGGTGCTACGGTGCTTACGTCGAACTAATATTTAGTAAAATATTTCCTAAAAGGCATTCGCTCCGGCGGATGCTTTTTTTATTTTTGGCCTCACCCCAACCCCTCTCCTCCGGAGAGGGGCAACGTTAGAGTTTATTAATGCAGAGACTAAATCTCCCGCATTTTAAATGCTTTTTTTATTTTTGTATAAAACGGATATTATGAAAACACTGATCAATATTTTCTTTACGGCAATGTTTGTAATACTACTGGCTTATTTTATGCCGGGAGTAAGGGTAGACAGCTTTTTTACGGCGTTTATCGTGGCATTGGTGCTGGGATTGCTTAATATCTTTATCAAGCCGATACTGGTACTTTTTACCCTGCCGGTAACTATTTTTACGCTGGGGTTATTCCTTTTGGTCATTAACGCCTTAATTATTATGCTGTGCGATGAACTTGTGAATGGTTTTGAAGTTAGCGGTTTCTGGAGGGCGTTGCTGTTCAGTCTTGTGCTTTCATTTTGCCAGTCGCTGGTATCTTCGCTTTCGGGTCAAAAAGACTAACGGATATAATTCGGCTTCTTTTTTTTCAGGATATTGGTAGACAATAATTTAAAAACTTGTATGGGTTGTAAAAAAACTATAATTTTGCAACCCAAATTTATGATATAAACAAATTTAGATAATGAATATTACAAGAGAGCAGGTAGATGCATTAAACGCTGTTGTAACAGTAGCTGTAAGCAAAGAAGATTACAAACAAAAGGTAGACAAAGTTTTACAGGACTACAGGAAAAATGCAAGCATTCCGGGTTTCAGGAAAGGTGCTGTTCCTATGAGCCTTATCGTAAAACAATACGGTAAAGCTGTACTTTTAGATGAAGTAAACAAATTACTTCAGACTTCTCTTAACGATTATCTTGTAGAAGAAAAACTTGATATACTAGGTAACCCGCTACCAAAAGTAACTGAAGATTTTAACTGGGATGCTGACGATTTCTCTTTTGAGTTTGAACTTGGCCTTGCTCCTGAGTTTTCAGTAGATCTTGGTGCTAAAAATAAAGTTGTAAAATACAACATCACGGCTGACGAAACTATGCTTAATGAGCAGGTAGAGCGCATCCAGAAACAATTTGGTAAACTGGTTTCTAAAGAGAAATCAGAAGAAGGAGATGATATCCGCGGTACTTTCACTAACGAAGAGAAAGGTATCAACGCTGAGGCTACCATTACTTCTGACATCTTTAAAACTAAAACTACAGGAAAAAAATTCCTTGGTAAAAAAGTTGGTGATGTAGTTACTGTTTCTACAAAAGGCCTTTTTGATGATGACCACAAACTTATGGATTACCTAAAAGTTGGTCATGATGATGTTCACGGTCTTGATATCGAAGTGAACTTCACTATTGAAGAAATAAACACTTCTGAGCTTGCTGAGCTTAACCAGGAGCTTTTCGACAAACTGTTTGGAGAAGGTGTTGTAACATCTGTAGAGCAGCTTAAAGAAAAGATCAAAGAAGATGCAGAGCAGCAATTCGGTTCTCAGGCAGATCAGAAATTCCTTAACGATGTAACTGAGTCGCTTATCGAGAACACTAAATTTGAGCTTCCGGCTGAATTCCTTGTAAAATGGCTTCAGACTGCAGGTGAGACTGCGCTAACGTCTGAAGAGGCTGAGGCTGAGTACAAAAAATCTGAGAATGGTCTTCGTTACCAGCTTATCGAAGGTAAAGTAATCGCTGAGAACGGCCTTCAGATCACTTTTGACGACCTTAAAGCGTATACTGCAGAGGTTATCAAAAAACAAATGGCACAATTCGGCCAGCTTGATCCAAGCCAGGAAGATGTAGATAACATCGTTGCAAGAGTACTTTCTAACAAAGATGAAGTTAAGAGACTTTCTGAGCAGGTAATGAGCGAAAAAATGCTTAACCTTTTCAAAGAAAAAGTGAAATACAAAACGAAAGATGTTACATATCAGGAGTTTGTTAAAGAAATGTACGGAGAATAATTCTCGTAAAAAATAAGTATATTTGAACGTCAGTCCGTTTGGGCTGGCGTTTCGTTCTTTAATGCAAACAAATAAATTTATTTTACTTCAATTATGAATTACGGAAAAGAATTTCACAAATATGCCACTAAACATCACGGCATAAACAACTTATACTACGATAAACTTATAAGCCGCGTTACACCTACAGGAATGACGCCTTACATCATGGAAGAGCGCCAGATGAACGTTGCTCAGCTTGACGTTTTCTCTCGTCTTATGATGGACAGGATCATCTTCCTTGGTACAGGTATCGATGACCAGATCGCTAACATCGTACAGGCGCAGTTATTGTTCCTTGAGAGCACAGATGCTTCTAAAGATATCCAGATCTATATCAACTCACCGGGCGGAAGCGTTTACGCAGGTCTTGGTATGTATGATACGATGCAGTACATCCGTCCTGATGTAGCTACTATCTGTACAGGTATGGCTGCTTCTATGGGTGCAGTGCTTTTATGTGCAGGTGCAGCCGGAAAACGTTCGGCATTGCCACACTCAAGGGTTATGATTCACCAGCCATCGGGAGGTGCACAGGGTGTTGCTACCGATATGGAGATCAACTTAAAAGAAATGCTGAAACTTAAAGATGAGCTTTATGAGATCATTTCTAAGCATTCAGGTCAGACTTTTGAGAAAGTACACAAAGACAGCGAAAGGGACTACTGGATGAAAGCCCCTGAAGCTAAGGAATACGGAATGATCGACGAAGTTTTGATCAGAGAATAAATAAAACCAGTGTAATGTAACAATAAGGCTGGTATTCAGTCTTATTGTTGCACTACCAAATAAATAAAAATGGCTAAAGAAGTATTAGAGTGTTCTTTTTGCGGAAGGAAAAAGCCGGAAACCAACCTGCTTATTGCAGGTATCAGCGCGCACATATGCGATCGTTGTATTGAACAGGCGCATGGTATTGTGCTTGAAGAATTAAGGCAGTCAGGCACATCGGCGTTATCTGCCGAGCTTGAGCTTAAAAAACCAAAAGAGATACGCGCATTCCTTGACCAATATGTTATTGGCCAGGATCAGACTAAAAAAGTACTTTCGGTTGCAGTATACAATCATTACAAAAGGCTGATGCAGCCTACAGGAGATGATGGTGTAGAGATCGAAAAGAGTAATATACTTATGGTTGGGCAGACAGGTACGGGTAAAACCCTTGTTGCCAAGACCATTGCACGTATGCTTAATGTACCGCTTACTATTGTAGATGCTACGGTGCTTACCGAAGCAGGTTATGTAGGGGAGGACGTTGAGAGTATACTAACGCGACTGCTACAGGCCGCTGATTATGATGTAAAGAAAGCTGAGCGTGGTATCGTATTCATCGATGAGATCGATAAGATTGCCCGTAAAAGCGACAACCCATCGATAACCCGTGATGTATCGGGTGAGGGAGTACAACAGGCGTTGCTGAAACTGCTTGAAGGTACGGTAGTTAACGTTCCGCCGAAAGGTGGCCGTAAGCACCCTGACCAGAAATTCATCGAGGTAAATACTCAGGATATCCTGTTTATTGCAGGTGGTGCTTTTGACGGTATTGAACGTGTAATTTCGAAAAGGCTTAACCGTCAGGCGGTTGGGTACAGTACGTCTAAAAATGCTGATAACATCGATAAGGATAACCTGTTGCAATACATTATCCCTAAGGACGTTAAGGACTTTGGGCTTATCCCTGAGATCATCGGGCGTATGCCGGTGCTAACGCATATGGATCCGCTTGACAGGGAAACGCTTAGAGCTATCCTTACCGAGCCTAAGAATGCCCTTGTAAAACAGTATGTTAAGTTGTTTGCTATGGATGAGGTTGCCCTTACAGTAGAAGACGATGCGCTTGACTATATTGTAGAAAAAGCATTAGAGTATAAACTGGGTGCCAGAGGATTACGTTCGCTTTGCGAGGCTATCCTGACCGAAGCAATGTACGAATTGCCGGGTTCTGATGAGAAGGAACTGCATATTGATAAAGACTATGTGGAACACCACCTGAACAGGACGCTTTTGAAACGCCTTAAGACCGCTTCGTAAAAAGTATTCAGTTTGCAGTCGCAGTTTTCAGTGATTTGCAATACGAGATAAAATTTCTAAATCCTTTGCCACGGCGGAGGATTTTTTATTTAAAGTAATATCTTACAGAAGTTGCTCAAAAAAGTGTTAATATTACGCTTTTGGTATCTCAAAAACGCTAAAAATGCCATTTTGCTGCGTAATATTAGCGATAGTCAAAAGTCTGGAAATCATTAATTTGAAAAGTAATGTTACGCTTTTGGTTTTTTAAAATCATTCTGTTTTTTTAGCATCAAAAATTGACTTATTCAACTATCGGAAAGTTTAAAATTCCGGCAGTCGAATCATCAAAAAATCAAACAATCCAAAAATCGAAAAAACAAGAAGTTGTCAACACGAAAACGGTTTCGATTGTGTATATTTATGTTTATGTACTGAATTTAGGTATTTTAGCATTTCAAAAGACAAAATCTATACTATGAACAAACTGTTTTCTGCCATTTTACTATTGGCAGCGGCTCTGGCAGGTGCACAAACCATCACGTCACCCGACAAAAACCTTTCGCTGACTTTTGGCTTAAGTGCTAAAGGTGAGCCTACTTACCAACTTACATACAAAAACAAACCGGTTATAAAAACCAGTAAACTGGGGCTTGACCTTAAAAAAGAAGCCGATATGCTTGAAGGTTTTACCGTTACCGGTACAAAACAAACAAGCTTTGACGAAACCTGGAGCCCGGTATGGGGTGAGCAAAAGAACATCCGTAACAACTACAACGAGCTTTTGGTTACTATCGCCCAACAGGCTGAAAAAGGCAGGTTCATCAACATCCGTTTCAGGGTGTTTAATGACGGTCTTGGTTTCCGTTATGAGTTTCCTGAACAACCAAATCTTAACTACTTTGTAATCAAAGAAGAGAAAACCCAGTTTGCCCTTGCTGGTGACCACAAAGCATTCTGGCTTCCGGGAGATTATGATACGCAGGAATACAGCACAGTAACTTCTAAACTGTCTGAAGTTCGCGGTAAGATGAAAGAAGCGGTTACGCCAAATGCTTCTCAGCATCCATTCTCTGATACAGGATTACAGACGCCACTTATGATGAAGAGCAACGATGGCCTGTATATCAACATTCACGAGGCAGGACTGATCAATTACTCTTGTATGTCGCTTAACCTTGATGATAAGAACATGATCCTTGAATCATGGCTTACGCCGGATGCTGTTGGTGATAAAGGTTATATGCAAACAACTACACAATCACCTTGGAGAACTGTAGTTGTGAGTGATAAAGCAACTGATATCCTGGCTTCTAAACTGATACTAAACCTTAACGAGCCTACTAAATATAAAGATGTTTCGTGGATCAAACCGGTGAAATATGTTGGTGTATGGTGGGAAATGATTACAGGTAAAAGCACATGGGCTTACAACGACCTTACTAACGTAAAACTGGGTGAGCTTGACTATTCTAAAACAAAACCAAACGGTAAGCACGCTGCTAACAATGCTCACGTTAGAGAGTATATTGACTTTGCTGCAAAACACGGTTTTGATGCTGTACTTGTAGAAGGCTGGAACGAAGGCTGGGAAGACTGGTTCGGTAAGTCGAAAGAATATGTATTCGACTTTGTAACGCCTTATCCTGACTTTGATATTAAGGCACTTAATGACTATGCACACTCAAAAGGAGTTAAGATCATTATGCACCACGAAACATCGGGTGCTGCAGCAAACTATGAGCGTCATATGGATAAAGCATACCAATTGATGAATGATTATGGCTATAACGCTGTAAAAAGCGGTTATGTAGGCGATATTATCCCTAGGGGAGAGTTCCACTATAGCCAAAGCATGATCAATCATTACAACTATGCTATTACAAAAGCTGCAGATTACAAAATCATGGTGAATGCTCATGAGGCGGTGCGCCCTACAGGACTAAGCCGTACATACCCGAACCTTATTGGAAACGAGGCAGCTCGCGGTACAGAGTATGAAGCTTTTGGAGGTAACAATGCTGACCATACTACTATCCTTCCGTTTACACGTTTAATGGGAGGTCCTATGGACTATACTCCGGGTATCTTCCAGACAAAAGTAAGCGCTTACAATCCTGAGAACAACTCATTCGTTCACACTACGCTTACAAAACAATTAGCGTTATATGTAACGATGTACAGCCCTTTACAAATGGCTGCCGACCTTCCTGAGACATATAACAAATACCTGGATGCGTTCCAGTTCATTAAAGATGTAGCGGTAGACTGGGATGATTCATATATCCTTGAAGCAGAGCCGGGCGATTATATCACAATTGCACGTAAGGCTAAAGGTAAAAACGAGTGGTATGTAGGTGCTATTAATGATGAGAATGCACGTACTGCTAAGATTACATTTGAATACCTTCCAAAAGGTAAAACCTATACAGCAACAATCTACGCTGATGGTGCCGATGCTCACTACGAGAAAAATCCGCAAAGCTATACCATCAAAACCATTAAGGTAACAAGCAAAACCAAACTGGACCAGAAACTGGCTCCGGGTGGTGGATGTGCGATAAGCATTAAATAAGCTGCGCTGTTGCGGATTCAGGATTCTGAGTTCCGCGTTGCAAGGAATTATTATAAAGCCGGACAGAAATGTCCGGTTTTTTTATTTAGCCCCTGAGGGCCTGCCTGCGGTAGGCAGGGCGACATATTTATAGTTTGTTATAAGTTGAATATTAAGAGCTCCGGAGGAGCGGCATGATTATATGCTGCTCCTCCGGAGCTCTTAATGGGTTATGTAATTTTTTTCTATAAATATGTCGCCTCTCCGAGGCTTTATAATGTTTTTTGTAGAGACGTTGCATTGCAACGTCTGTTGATTTTTTTCGTAGTGAATTAATATTTTTGGCTGCGGAAAATCCTAATCATCATCCGGTACTTCCTCAATATATTCCATCATAAACACCTGATAGTTGTAATGCTCCTCAATAGGGCGGGCATGGTTTGCTTCTCTAAGGTGTTCCAGTAGCTTGATGTGGAATTCAGGTGAATATTTTTCTTCTTCAGAGGCATTCAGTCCGGTAATAGCATAGCTGGTAAAGTGATCGGGTACACTCAGTTTTTCATGCATTTCGGTAGAAAGGATAAATCCGCCTTCGTGAATGTCAACAATATCTGTAACTGTAACTTCAAAAAGGGCATTGAAAAACGCATCAGGTACGTAGCCTCTATCGGCTTTGAGTTCGCTGCCTCCCGGCAGCCTGAAAATTGCTTTGTAATAGGGCATATATGGGTTGTATATCTATCACTAAGATACGCATTTTAAAGAAGCGGGTCAAGCGGTTTTAACAAAGGGTTGATATTAATGATTATGAAAAATTAATGCTTGTCTACGCTCCCCTCTCCTTTGGAGAGGGGCTGGGGGTGAGGTCTATATTTCCTGCAAGGTTTCCAAAACCTTGTAGATATAATTTATTCCCTACGGGAAATGTTTACGATATCTGAATGTCTTGTCTACCGAAATTAAATCGCTACGCGATATGATAGCCATAATGAGAATTTCCCGTTAGGGAAATAATTTTGGTAGCTAAGAGTTTAGCATCATTGTCAAATTTCGCGGAAGGAATGAATTAAAAGGGAATTATTTAATTTCGAATTGCACATCGGTTTCAATTCCGGCAGCTTGTAAGGCTGTTATGAAATCTAGTAAGGTCTTACGTGAATTCACAATCATAAAACTGCTCTCGTTATGCTTGGTTTTTATACCTGCATAATACCCGGCTCCGATTCGGGATGTTGATAGCCAAAATCGGACTTTTTCAATTTCAGTTTTTTGGAATGTTGTTTCAGACTTCCAAAAATGTAACGGTCTTCTGATTATTAGGCAGTCATTGAATAAGTGAAAAGATTTTATAATATAAGAGAGGTAGACAAATCCAAATGGAATAAACAATGTTATTACAAAAAAGAGATAGGAGGTGTCGCTTTTTTCATCGGCAATGAAATACAATATAATTGCGATTATAGGGATAAAAAACGCAGAAAGTGTTAACATTAAATACTGCGTGAAATTTAACTTAGTTTCAAATAAAGGCATTTAGTGTAATTTAAATATTGCTGTGTAAAATAAAGGAATTTTCAGGAATTTTAAATTGCTAAACGATAACAGTAATGAGAATTTCCCGTTAGGGAAATAATTTCGGTAGCAGATAATTCAAGTGGGTTTTTATTTTCCCGTTAGGGAAATAATCCTGTTTTATCGTACCTTTAAGATACCAAATCCAACACTATGACCAAATCTGAAAAAAAGGCACTGCTTAATAAGCTTATTGCCGGTTTCCTTGCAACATCTGATGCTTCAGAACGGATGGAAATACGCGATACTATCTTTAAAGAACTCAATAAACTGCCATTGTCTTCGCATGACCGTAATCATACCGAAGACGAAATGGACCTGTGGCTTTACAATATCGACAGGTATATAAAAGACCCAAAAAACACCGCAGCCCATACTTCCGTAATAGCCGATTTCGAAGAGATTATTAAAGTAGTGGATATTTCGCTACTGGCGAATTAATATACCGCTCTTGCTCCCCTCTCTTTTGGAGAGGGGCTGGGGGTGAGGTCAAAAAAAGCCCCACTTCCGTGAGGCTCTCATTATGCGTCTTTTGTTTGTCGTTTCTGACTTATCTTTTCAGCAGCCGATTTAGCAGTTTCAATATGGCTGATGCAGCGTCTTTTTCCGCCACAGCTGTAACGGTGCAGTTTGGGTCCGCAGGAAGCCAGTAGCAATAAACCTGCAGCCAGTGTAAAAATGTATTTCCTCTTCATTATCATCTGTTTCATGTAATAAGTAAAGCAAACCTTGTGCCAAACTACTGAAAATCTATCAGTTAAAGTTTAGGCTAAATCAGCCGAAAAACTATCCTGCAGGGCTTTAAGCTGCTCAAGGTAATGGCGTTCGTTGCTCAGGCGCGGTATCTTGTGCTGTCCGCCAAGCTTGTCCTGTTCCTTCAGCCAGTCATAAAAAAGCTTTGGTCTTGCTACGTTCAATACTAACGGATTCAGCGTCATATTATTGTAGCGTTTGGCTTCATAGTCGGAGTTAAGTGTCTGCAGGGTTTCATCCAGAACGGTACGGAAATGCTCGGCATCGGCAGGCGGTTCTTTGAATTCAATGATCCACTCATGCGCCCCTTTCTCTTTTCCGTTCATGAATACGGGAGCAACTGTATAATCAATCACTTCGTGTCCGGTAATTTTGCAGGCTTTAGCAATAGCGGTGTCGGTATTTTCTACCATAAGCTCTTCGCCAAAAACATTAATATGGTGCTTGGTCCTTCCGGTTACTTTTATGCGGTACGGATTAACCGATGTAAACCTAACGGTATCGCCGATCATATAGCGCCATAGTCCCGAATTGGTCGTGATTACAATTGCATAGTTCTTATCAACCTGTACCTCCGATAGCGGAATTACCCTTTGGTTTAGTGTTCCGAAAGTATCCATCGGGATAAACTCGTAGAAGATGCCATAGTCGAGCATCAGGAGCAGTTCGTTGCTGTCGTTGCTGTCCTGAATGGCAAAGAAACCTTCGGAAGCATTATATATCTCGTAATATTTAAAGTCGGATTTTGGTAGTATCTTTTTGTACTGGTCGCGATACGGTTCAAAGCTTACACCTCCATGAAAGTACACTTCCAGGTTAGGCCATATTTCCATCAGGTTGCCTTTTCCTGTTTCTTCAAGTGCGCGGTTCATCAGTACCAGCATCCACGAAGGAACACCGGCAAAACTCGTCACATTTTCGTTGATGGTCTCTTTTACGATGGCAGGTAGTTTGGTTTCCCATTCGCTCATCAGTGATACCTTATTGCTTGGTGTACTGCTGAATTCGGCCCAGATAGGCATATTGTCTATCAATATGGCCGAGAGGTCGCCAAAGAAAGAGTTGTTGTCCTCATATAGCTGCTTGCTGCCGCCCAGGCGAAGCGATTTACCTGTAAAGAGTTGCGATTCTTCATTGTTGTTTAAATAAAGGCACAGCAGGTCTTTTGCGGCTTTGTAATGGCAGTCCTCAAGGGCATCGTTGCTCACTGGAATGAACTTGCTCTTGGCGTTGGTCGTTCCGCTCGATTTGGCAAACCATTTTATCTGGCTCGGCCAAAAAACATTCTGCTCCCCTTTGCGGGTCTGTTCGATCATGGGCTCCAGTTCTTCATAAGTAGAAACGGGCACCCTTTCAGAAAAAGTTCTATAATTCTTTACGGATGAAAAATCGTGTTTTCTGCCAACGGAAGTCCCCTCCGCGGTACGGATCAGGTTCATTAGCAGTTCTTCCTGCACCTCATTAGGGTATTTCAGGAACAATTCAATATCATGGATGCGCTTTTTAAGGATCCACGAAGCAATGGAATTGATAATCGGCAACGCCATATTTTAGTATCTTTATGCCCATAAAAATACTAAAATTTATATGCAATACGAAGGTGTTTTAACAAAAATGCAAACAGAGCCCGGCAGCCCGATACAATATTACCTGGTTTTTGAAAGCAGTTTTTTAAACGTAAATCAGCTGTTGGGTAAAGACTTAGAGATAAATTTTATGGGTTTTCAGTGCCTTAACTGCGGTAAGAAGAAAAAGATATACCGACAGGGATTTTGTTATGATTGTTTTTACAGTTCGGCTGCTGCGGGCGACTGGATCATGCGTCCGGAACTTAGTACGGCCCATCTGGGTATTGCCGATCGTGACCTTGAATACGAAACCAGGGTACAGGTACAACCGCACGTTGTTTATCTTGCCGCGTCAAGTGATATGAAAGTAGGGGTGACCCGCAAAACGCAGGTGCCTACACGCTGGATAGATCAGGGGGCATCGTGGGCTACGCCTTTGGTTGAAGTGCCTAACCGTTATCTTGCAGGAATTACTGAGGTGGCTCTTAAAAGCCATTTCTCAGATAAGATCAACTGGAAGAAAATGCTGCTGAACGATATAGCCCCGATTGACCTTATCGCAAGGCGCAATGAGGTGCGTTCGCTGCTTCCTGATGAGGTAGCTCCCTATTTTGAAACTACTGAAGAGAAACTATATACCCTGGATTATCCCGTACTGCAATATCCGCAAAAACTGGGAACGAGCCTTAACCTGTCTAAGACTCCAATCTTTAACGGTAAATTATCCGGAATAAAAGGGCAATACCTGTTGTTTGAAGATGGTACTGTTTTCAACGTGAGATCTTATGAAGGTTTTGTGGTGCAGATAAACGTTTAGCCTCCGTCGTTTTTTTAGTTACTTGCCTACCGGCAGGCAGGTTGAGTTTCGGGTTCAGAGTTCTGGGTTGCTTACTCTTACACTTAAAAATAACAAACCCGCCTGATGTTATTTTCATCAGGCGGGTTTGTTTTATAGGCTTGAGTCAGCGGTTTGAGTCAGCAACCCGAAACCCAAAACTCAATAACACTTAACTGCGCTTTGCTATTCTTGTTTTTTGTCTTTCTTAAATAAGCCGTTGATTAGTTTACCTGCACCTTCTTTAGCTTTGTTCTCCAGTTGTTTCTGGGTTTCGGCATTGGTTTTAGGCGCAGTTGTTTTGGTGGTGTCAGTGCTTGTTGTTTTACCCCCGCCTAGCAGTTTGTCCAGTGCATCTTTACCTTTAGTGGTAGCCTCATTGATGTATTTATCTTTTTGTTGCTGTACCAGCTGGTTTGTAAGGTTAGTGGCAGCTTTACCAAGGTCGGTAGATACTTTAGGATTCTTAAAATTACCTGTAAGTACGGCATTTACCGGAACTATTATTTTGCTTGGATCACCTTTGGCCTGGGTTATCAGTTTGTTTACGTCACTACCCAGGTATTTTGCAGGAACTTCAAAAGCAACGGTATAGTTCATGTTTTGGTCAAACCCGTGCGTACCCTGTATCTTGATTGGAATATCCTGATATTTCAGGTCAATAGGCTTAATCACCACATTACCGTTCTCGAAGGTAAGCCCGATCTTTTTATTCAGGTCAACTTTTGAAAGATCAAGGAACTTAACGTTAGACGTTAATGCCGTAAGCAATTTCGAGTTTTCAGGGCTAACTTTTGTCTGAAGCAGCTGCCCAAGCAAATCACCCGAAAGCGATTTAAGGTCAGGCGTCATTTCTTTGGCATCCAGATTACCGCCAACTTTAATGTTGGTGTTCATCTTACCGGTGATTACACCTACAATAGGAGCAATCGACTTAAGCATGTCAAGCTGGTTGAACGATTGTGTAATATCCACATTGTTAAGAGCAAGATCTACGTTGAATTTAGGTGTAGCACCTTTGGTAGAAACATCTCCGTTTACTCCTATCTGTCCTCCGAATATGGATGATTTCAGGTTCTGGATGGCAACAGTTTCGTCTTTAATAATCATTTTGCCCGATACATCTTTCAGGAAAAGGTTATCATATACTACTGTACCTGCTTTTGCAGTGATCGTACAGTCAAGGAATGCAGGGATCTTAACCGCATCGGTAGCAGCTACCTGCTTAGGGGCTTCTGTTTTTTCAGTACCTTCCGTCTTTGCTTTAGCGGCTGTATTCGCAGCTTCAGGAGCCATAAAGTCGGCAACTACAAGCTTGTTCGAGCTCATGTTGAAGTTCCCTTTAAGCGTCTGGTCCCTGAAAACAAATCCGTAAAAGTTATCCAGCGTACCGTTGATGTTAATGTCAGAACCTCCGGTTAGAGCATCAAACTTGCTTAGCGTAATACGGCTCGGGTTGAACTGTACTGCAGCCTCGTTAATTTTTACGGGTTTCGGCAGGTCGCCTTTATAGGTAAATCCGCTAAGGCTCATGCTACCGTTGTTCTGTATCTTTTCGTACTGGCTGTTTTCAACCGATTTCATGTCAAATTTAGTCGAAGCATCAGCCCTCAATATACCTGAAAGCGGAATATCAACCTTTACAGGATATGCTTTTGATACATTAGCAAGGTTGATAACTCCTTTAAGCCTTGCATCAACAAGAGGGTTGTCTACAATGTTTCTTATGTTGGCACTGGCATCAAATACGTCCTGGTCTATCCTGAAGGATAATTTGTCCAGGTTTACATAAGTATCGTTAAGCACTCCCGTTTCATTGATAATCTTGGTGTCGATAACAATGTTTTGAACCGATTTTGGCAGGTCAGGATATTTGAATGATGCATTGTTAGATGCAATAGCGATGTTGAATTTAGGGATAGAGTTGTCGCCGTTCAATCCGTTTACTTTACCGTTGATGGTAAAATCACCTTCGGTTTTTACCGTTGCAAGGTTGCCTGAATAAGCTTCAGGCACAAGTCCTAAGAAGTTCTTGAATGATGAGGTAGGAGTTTTGAAAGTGATGTCAATCTGCTGGCCCTGTTCTACCATAGCGAAACTACCGTCAAATTCCAACGGCAACTGATTGATAAGAGCCTTATTGTTTTTAAATGTATAGATGCTTTTATCAAGGTCAAGGCCAAGAACAGCATCAAGGCTAAGTGCTACATTGTTCATATAGTTGGCTTTGTCCATAGTAAGCGAAAGCTTGGCTGTGGTTTTGGTGTCAAGGTCAAGCTTATTGGCTGCCATGTTACCTTTACCTTCATGATTAAGGCTGTCTATAACCATGTTTAGCTTCGAACGCTCGTCATAGTAACGGAAACGCAGGTTCTCCACTTTGTACTTCTGCATGTTAAGGGCGAAAGGTTTGCTTTCTTCCTTGCTTGCAGGCTGTTCTTTATCATCTTTTATAGCGATGTCAAAGTTGCCAACACCATCTTTGTTGAAAAGGATGTTTACAACACCGTTTTTAGTGCCTATGTATTCAATATTCATCGGTTGGCCTTCGTCGTTGAATAACTCTTTAACCGACATATCGAGGTCAATCTCCTCCATGTATACAAGCGTATCACCGGCAAATGGAGCTTTGTTTACAATGCTCAGTTTCTCAATGGTAACATTGGCTTTAGGAAAACTACGGAAAAGGCTTAGGTCTACGTCCTCAAAGGCTACATTAGCATCTACCTTCTCGTTGATGGTTTTTAAAACCAGTTCTTTAATTTTATTCTTGAATAAGAATGGCGTAGCCGCCAGTGCAATGATTATCACCAGTAAAACGATACCGGTCCATTTTAAAACTTTCTTAACCATGATAATTTTTAAATTTTGGCTCTAAGATAGAGAATATACTCTATAATAACTTAAAATCAGTGTGATTGTTGTGTGTGTTTTTCTGACATAATGCAGTAACCACTGCTGTTTAAAAACAAAAAGCACAATGGTTTCATTGTGCTTTTTGTTTTATTTCCTGTAGTGATTTATCGTATGATAAGTTCATATGGCATCAGTACCTGATTGCCTTTTATCTGGCTCACGCGGCGAATGCGCTCAATAACACGGTAGTTTTCTTCGCCTACCTGTTCTTTAATAAGCTCTTCTTTAGTCTGCGTGCTAAGCCCGAACATGCTCAATACCTTGCTGAAGTCTTTTTCATACTCAGGGTAGTCATATACCGAGTAATCTGTAGTCTTGCCCAGTTTGGCAGCATATGC
>QFQM01000346.1 GCA_003243255.1 Flavobacterium psychrophilum
CAACGCTTCTTTTTGTTAACGAATGATACTCTGCATATTTATAATTAGACGCCCTCTCAGAGTCTGTTAAAACAGCCACATCATTCTCAACCTGGCCCTCAAGAGTCTTAATTTCATTGTTAATTGCTTCGCATCTAATAAACTCCTTCAAGGCTATTGCTTTTTCAAGCTCATCCTTAAGATTAAGGATTTTTAATTTCAAAGGATCGAGAAAAAGCTTGGGTGGCATATAGATACTAGAAAGTATGCGCGAAAAGTATAAGTTGTTGGCTGTTGATAGAGCGACGCGCATGTTTTTCGAAGCACAATTTTCATAAGGTGGATTTTGCTCTCGAGCCTTCCTGTCTCCGTAATAATATTCAAATTTACCGGTGCTAGCTTCCCAGGGTTTATGTCCACTGCATTTCACTTTGCAACTCATTAATCCTTTCAATGAAACACCTTGAGAATAGAAGCAACCCTTATTATTGCATTTTAACCATTTGCCATCAAATCCACTTGCGCTTGCAGACGTTTCTTTTATTTGAATTAGGGGATTGTTACAACAATCTGGTTTGTTCAATAATTGAACTTCTTTATCCAAATCGTCTGGATTCTCAACTCTCCACCTAAGAAACTTTGACCATGGAAAGTCGCTAATATGTCCATGGTCACAGATCAGAATTATGTTATCTTGTTTCAATAAAACTGAAAATTCCTCATCGTTTTTCTCATCATCTTTCTTGTCACTTTTTTTGACAATATATTTTGGAGGAAAGAAATCTGAGTCAGGCCGTTCGCCTTCGTTGGACCATTCATTGTACCATGTTTTATATTTTTTATAGACGTTCAATCTGTCGAAAAAACCTTTCGGCATGAACGTACTATTGATGGCAAGGGCTGTTTGATCATTTTTTATTGTATTGAATGTATCGTTCAACTCAATGTCAGGTAACAAAATAAGATACTTCAAATTTGATAAGTTCTTTGCCGCCTTTAATTCAACTAAGAGACGTTCGTCATTTGACAATCCTATTCCCTCCGCCTTAGATCGTTCGTGGACATGCTCCGATTCATCTTTATTTATTTTGTGAGCTTCATCAATATTGTGTCCTATTCTATGGATAAATCCCCACTCTTCAACACTAGAAATTAATATACTGCCGTACTCAGTATGAACTATTGAGCCAGGGCCTCCGTATGCAGACAAAAGTTTGAATTTACTAAGTGCCTCGTTTGCAGATCGGCTAGGGTTCTTTTTCATAACGCTTATTGTTGAACGGTTTTAATTATGATCGAGGGAGCGATTTCGCGCAACGATTGCTTCACATTCCAGTTATCATTAATTGCAAGTCCATTTCGGGGAGTGAATAAGGATGTTATAGAAATGTCGTCTCTATATTGCAAATCTATCGGGGGGTGAGTACCATCTTTTCTCATTAGCCACCTCGGATTGAGTAGTTCCTCGATCTTGCTCTGAATGTCTAGTAGTTCCTCTCCCTCAATTATTCCTTCGATACTTGCATTCAAACCGTCCTTTCTTGTATGCAGATATTTGTTTAGTCTTTCTGCATTGGCCTTAATTTCGGCCATCCTTTCGAAAGTTACCTTTCGAATCTTCTCGGTAAGATCCGCATTAACTAAAGCCGCCGAGCCATTATTAGTAAGTCCCCAGGTATTGTTGTGTCTGATAATTACGGCTAGATACATTGCCAGATATCTTTCTAAAGCTTTACTAGCAAATGGCGTAACAGAAATTGGTTCAACATAACCATAGAATTTTTCATGATACTCTTTGAACCTTTGATAATGAGAAATGTCACGTGAGCGAAATGGATGATGAACTGTGAATACAATACCCTTTCGTTGTCGGGCTACACGGCTTGTGGCTTGTATATATTCAGCTGTGTTTCGCGGCATCGAGTTAATGAGCATTGTGTTTAACCGTGAGATATCAATACCAACAGAAATCATATTTGTAGCAATCACAAATTCTGGGGGGTTATTGGCCTTCATGATGTCCCAACTTTTCTCAATTTGTGACAGCGATGTTTTTACTTCTTCGCCTGAAAGTCGCCCCGTGAGTTCGCCTGAATTGATTTCTTGGCCTCTGATCATCTTATCAATCAAGTCCCAAGCAAGAGTATTTTTATAAACTTGATTAACATCGCCCGGTAAGTAATGGCCAAGTTGTGATTGTGTTTTCCCTACTTCTTTTAAACTATTAAAGTAGGATAATAGAGTATGGTAATAGTCCAATGCTTCTACATAGTCCTGATATTCTTGGGTATTGGTGAAAAGCGCCTCTTTACTTATTCTCTTCAAGAATTTAACTCTATGAACCAGAAAGATAGAAGCCAACCGAAGTTGCATCCAGACCTGAGTCTTCCCAACCGGCAACACTCCGACATAGCGTCTATTTGACTCGAAATCTTCTGGATTTAATTTTGATCTCTTATAGAACGCAAAGAAGGAATCGTCAAATGAAATTCCTTGTTTCGGAAATACCTCCGATCGTCTATTAAACAGCGCAAAAATTTGTTTGTCTGTATTCCTAGTGGTTGCTGTTGACGTGATAATCTTCGGACGTATCCTTATCCCTTCCTTATTTTGATAGGAGCAACACTCATCAATTGCTTTTTCAAAAAGACCAACGGCTGACCCTAAAGGTCCCAGTAATAAATGCAACTCGTCTTGAATAATTAAATCCGGGGGCATAGTTCCCTGCCCCTTTCCATTGCCAAAGAGTCTTCGGGAATCTTGATTTCGTTCATTAGTAACGTTAGAAACTTTGTTTGCAAGCGCAGCAAATTTGTCAACCGTTCCAAATAAAAGGGTCGGTGGGAACTTAAATATATCTTCATCGAATAGACACAGCGGAAGGCTCTTAACAGGATCGGTTGTTCTCTTGTTGTAATAAGTACACCCTGAAGTATTGCAAACAATTATCAACCTGTCGTCTATTCCATATTCTGCCTCACCGGATGGGAATACATTTGGTAAATCAGCGTCTACAAACAATAATCCACCACACCAAGGACAGTTTGTGTGAGGTAATCTTGATCTTAGTTTTACCTGTCGGCCTGAATCTTGTGCCGTCTTAAGCTGCTCTCTAATCTTCTGAAGCTCATCGAACATCCCATTTTTGTTCTTTGTTCCTTTCCATCTATTGGGAAGAGAATCGTCACCGACAAACAGCCCAATTGTGATTCTTTCAACTCCAAGCGAGAATTTCTCCGGCAGAACGTAACCATCTTTTCTTATTGCCTCCAGTGCGCAAATCAACAGCGTTGCTCTCTGAAACTGTTGTAGAGTCAACAAGCGGAGTGTATATCTCATGAGGACAGTTGTGCCATTCCCCAATTTACCGTTCACAAATCGTCTGTAGATTATTGCAAACGCGATAAGTCCGAGATATGCTTCTGTCTTACCACCACCAGTGGGGAACCAAACCAAATCCGCGATTTCATTGCGCTCTGGCCAGCCCGTTTCAAATACATCGTCAACTATTAAATCGCTGCTTGGTGGTCTAACAAATCCATCAACATTCAGTAAAACAAAGGCGACTTGGAAAGACCTCCACTTGTATTCATCAGCAAGTGTTAGTGAGCGATAATACTCTGCGTCATTGCTTGTCGGAGTAAAAGCCTGCGCAGAGTTTTTTATAGCGGGTTTTGTACTAATACTATGATGTAACTGCATAAACATCGCTGTATTCATTAGACGAAATGCAGCCATGGCAGCTTTGTCGTTTGCTAAGAGCCGTATGTTTCTATGTAATCGGTTGTAG
>QFQM01000347.1 GCA_003243255.1 Flavobacterium psychrophilum
TAAACCATGCTTAAATGAGTAACTGGCCGATTGATACCATGCAACGGCTTCATTTACGATTTGCTGATCGTTCGCTACGTTAATGGGTTCCTGGTCTTCTAACAGTGTAAATGAATCAACCTTAAACTGTGGCGAGAGTATTACTAGTTTCCCATTCTTAATATAGCCTAGATTCTGATAGGTACTGATAAAGGCGCGCTCGCGTCCTGGCTCTAGTTTGAAAATATCATAACCAAAAAAATTACTGGTATAAGAGAAATTTAGCATACCAAGTAATGTAGGGCCAATATCAATCTGACTCATGAGCCTATTCATTACACCGGGCTGAACATTACCAGGCGAATAAATAAGCATTGGTATGTGATATTTATTTACAGGCAGTTCAGTTTTGCCCGCACTTGATGCGCAATGATCGGCCACGACAACAAAGACAGTATTGTTAAACCACGACTTTCGTGATGCTTGTTTTATGAACCGGCCTATTGCGTAATCTGTATATTTGACTGCACCACTTCTGCTGGTGTGAGAAGGGATATCTATTCTCCCTTCTGGATAGGTGAAGGGGCGATGATTGGATGTAGTCATAACATGTGCAAAAACGGGATGTTCTTTTGAACTTGTGTCAATCTCTTTAATAGTTAAATCAAAAAGATTTTCATCAGCAACACCCCAGATATTCTCGTAGTCAATCTCATTGTCATTAAGAGCTGACCGGTCTACTACTTGATAACTGTTATGACCAAAAAAGTATCCCATATTATCGAAGTAACTATATCCACCATAGATGTATTTACTCGCATAGCCTTTTTCACCAAAGACCTTTCCAAGTGAAAATAATTCTTCACTATTTGGTCGCCTAACAATTGACTGCCCAGGAGTTGGAGGAACGCAAAGCGACAATGCCTCAAGTCCACGGACGGTTCGTGTACCAGTTGCATATAAGTTTGTGAAGACTAGACTATGATCAGATAACGAATCAAGAAATGGAGTTATGTTTTCAGTATTACCAAACAATTTCATGAAGTCTGCACTAAAACTCTCTACGCTGATAAGTACAACATTCAACTTTGTCTCTGGGCCAGGATTGACGATTTTACGTACTATGCTGAATTTATAAGAATTTAAGAACTCCGCCTCTGGTGTTTTGATGTATTGACGCGCTAGCTCAAAAGCCTTTTCATTTCCAATCGCTTTATAAAATTGCTCGTAATCCAGTTCGTTGTTTCTGTATGCTGCGAATAATTCGTAGAGACCATTTCCCGCCAATTCGTTTACGTAGGCATTTTTACTAAAATGGTGATACTTGCTTGTAACAGTAAAGAGAATAACAAAAAACAGTATAGCATAGTACCCTACATACTTTGATCTCTGTTTAAAAGGCATATAAAGAATTGAAGAAGTTCTTATTCCGGAGCGGATGAGGAAGACAATAAATGCGGAAGCAACTGTTACTAGTAATAAGATCAACTCTATAGGATATGATTGATGAATGTTTCCAATCACTTCAGTAGTGTAAACAAGATAGTCTACTGCAATAAAATTGAAACGTACGTTAAATTCATCCCAGAAAAGCCATTCCGCAACTCCATTAAAGATCAGTAGAAATGAAAAGATGAATAGGAGTATAAAGAGGACAACCTTATGCCATGACTTCTGATATATTTTATCCGGTACCAGCCATAGATAAAGTATGAGGGGTAAGCTAAAGTAAACGGCATTGATCAAGTCATAAGACAAACCCAATAAGAAAATTCCAATTTCATTGACTACTGTAAAATCTACTTCGGAGAATGACTTGATCGTGAGTAATATCCTTGTAAAGGTTGATATGGAGATTAAAAGAACAACCAGTAGCAACACAACTCCTGCTCTCTGCTCCCTTAGCCTTTTCAATAGTAGTATCATTCCGCAAACCAACGGACTGATTTTGGAGAGATTCTGGATTAGTGGCTAAATGAAAGCACTAAAAATTGTGGAGAGGGGTTTTAAACTTGTGTCAGCTAAGCTTTAAAGCAGCATTAAGTCGTTGAGCTGCATTGTCCCAATTAATAATCGGAAAAAGATTATCTACGAATTCCGAGCGTCTATTTCTATATTTTAAATAGTAAGAATGTTCCCACACGTCAATGACCAGAATTGGAATCACTCCCCATTGGGTCAGTTTCTCATGATTCTCACATTGCATTACAGTAAGTTTTTGTGTGTATGGTTGATAGCCTAAAATTCCCCAACCATTACCATCAACTCCTTTAGAAGTTTTTGCAATCAATACCTTGAGTTTGTCGTATGATCCAAAGTCCTTTTCAATTTGTTTAAGCAATGCACCAGATGGATCACTTTTCTTGTTCGTAAGATTAGTCCAGAAAATTGTATGAAGAATATGAGAAGATAAATGAAACGATAATTTCTTTGTCCAGTAATCAACCGTATCAAGAGTATTCTTGTCAATTGCCTCTTTAATCATTTGTAAATCTTTGTTGGCAGCCTTCACTGCATCACCATGATGGAAAGTATAATGAAGGTGAAGAGTCTCCTGGTCCATTGATGGCTCAAGAAAAGTTTCCGCATAGGGCAATGGCTGCAAGGTAAAGTTCCCGTCTTTGTCTGTTAGTTTATCTAGTCCACTCTGCTGAAGGTTTTGAGAGAAAGCATTGTTTGTTGGTAACAGACTCGCACCACCAAGGATGGCTGAGGTCTTCATGAAATCTTTTCTATTCATATCGTATATTTTTATTGTTTTGATAAGGAATCTATAAGCGGAATAAGTTTAGCTAAAATATCGTTTTTTAATCTTACGAAGTCACCGTTTACTGCGTCAACTCCCATCCAGTATTGAATATTATTCTTGTCTTTTATATTTTGTGGCAGTGTATAGAAGAGAATTACCTGCTGCGCCCCGTCTACATCTTGCTGAGATAATCTTTGTGGCACAAAATGTTTGTCAAAAAGATTCTCACGGATTAATAACTGCTTTGTCTTTACAGAAATCACCGTATCGGGATCAGTACCGCGAGCGACCGCCTCATAAGGAAGATTCTTTTCTTTTGCAAGCTTATTGAAGTAAGCTGCTGCAATAACACTTTTAGCAGACCCATGCTCACAAACAAATACAATTTTCTTCGATTGGGCATTACACGAAATACTAAAAATAACACCAACGATCACTAATGTACTTACTTTCATATTGTGTTTTTGTTAAAAATTATAGAGCCGCTTTTGGCTGCATGCGGGTGATCCATTTCATGGACTTCAATCATTAAAATTCAAAGATAATCAAACAGAATCCTTCAGATTCGTATCGAATCGTTTAAAATCGTTTACCCTCCACCATACGACAAAATACCTTCATTCAACACAAGCGAGAAGGTATGATTACTATTAATAACTATTTCATAGAGATTGAAAAAATCGGAGTATCACGACTACCGGACACACTTCGTAAAAGTCATGACTTTGTAGTCAAGAGCACAAGTAATGGAAGTACATGGGATACTTACCATACCAATGAAACAATCAAAAAGGTAGTCAACCTGTATTTCGAAAAACTCAATCAATATCTTAAAAGTAACGAGTCATCTCCTCCTCAAGAGTCTGAGGTTGCGAAACCACGTCCACAATCCAAGTCACAAACTCGACCTAAAAATGTCAAAGTAAAATCCACTACGAAACAGAAAATAAAAAGTAATGTAAAGGTTTCAAAGAAAGTAGAACACATTAAAGAAGAAGTAAAATTCATTAAACGTTTCGTTGGGCTTCACAATAAGATCA
>QFQM01000348.1 GCA_003243255.1 Flavobacterium psychrophilum
ATTCTGTTTCAGAAACTATTTTCTGTCAATATAAATACTTCATCGTTGCCTTATCACTATCGTGCTTGACGAACATCGCCTTCTCTCCGATCGCATCGATCAAACGGAAGACGTAATTTTGCGGAAAGTCATAAATCTCAAGCATTTTGACCTTGTCGTATAGAATACCCCTCCGTTCTTTAAATAGTTAATGGTGGTTCCCAGTCGCTCGATCCGCAACGCATCTTCAGCCGTATAGGTAGAAACAGGGCTTGACCCGTTACTATTCTCTACTACGTAGATATTTCCTCCCTGCACCATAATGCCATGGTTAATGGAATAATAGAACGGCCATCTTCACTGGAAAGCCCCATCACAGAATCACCTGCTGTTGCGGTAAACTGAAGATACCCGTCAGCACCAGCATCTGCTAGCACACATTCGGATTTAGTTATTTAATCAATCAGGGAGTGCAAGCATAAAATCATAAAATTCAGCATACTTATCTTTATTATGATTAAGGACCATACATTGATTAAACATCACAATAAGGTATTCCTTATCCAATTCATAAGTATTCTTTATTTGTTTTTTTATTTGAACTCGTAAAACGCAAATCATTGCCTTAAAAAAAGCAGAAACACTTTCCCCGCATGCCCATGCAATTTTTCCATACTCTGCATCCCATAGATATACACTTTCATCATTCGTATTGTAAACATAAGATAGATTATATCCATCATGAAAAGCAAAGGTATAAGACGATCCAATCCCTCAGTTTCTTCTATTACAAAGCTAAATCCGTCATAATAAGTTTTAGGAAAATCGAAGGCTGTTAAAAAATAGAATATGCCATCATACACCTCTTTCATCGTGTTGACATCTTTCCGTTTAATTAGTTTTATATCTGGATAATCCATTCTTATGGCATCCAGATATTGATTATACACTTCAATAAAATCATCAACTTCTTTCATTGCATCTTTGTATTATCTGTTATCGGGTATATCTACTATTGCTATTGACGAACCATTATATAATATATTCAAGTAAGAATAATGGAGAGAGTGCAAAACATTTAGAATTTGCTTTTTCATCCCTTTAATAATTCTCTTCAAGCTGATAAAAATAAAAACTAACGCAAGGGCAAAAGCGATGTAATTTGTGGTAAAAAGTCCTCTTTTAGTTCGAATCAGATCGGAATCAAAAGGGGAAACAAAGTAAATGACACATACCCCCAAGAGAAGCATCCCCCAATTAAAAATATGCATCATTATTTTTTCAAAACTTCTCACAACTTGAATCTATTTACTTGTCAACAAAACTTGTACTAGAACTTTTCATTGGTATATTCTTTTCGCCTTTATACCGTTTTAAGATCTCATCCCCCTTGTCAATGATAAATCTTTCGTAGTCAAACGGAGTCTCTGCATATTGCCATTCCTTTTTATAATAATTGAGAAAATAACCACTATAGGGAAGTTCCCCATCTAAAACATAATTAGATAGATGAGTAATCAAATCCTCTTTAGTAACACCAAAATCTTTAATATTCCGTCTAGTGTCTTAGCGTTTGTTTTATGAACGACATCACTAACTAACTGATAACTCTTGATAATTCCCTTAACATTATTTTCCAAATCAGAAGCTGCCTTCGTTTATTTTGATTTTATTGCTGCACTTAAAGTTTTGTTTAATATATCAACAATAACAACACTACTATTTGCTTTATTTAATTTTTGACTTTTATTGTAAACTGATATTTTATCAGCTGTTTCATCGGCATCATTAGCAGCAGCGTCCATCGATCCATTATTGCTTGGACCCATTTGAGGTGTGGGTTCATTCCAAAATTTTACTGGATGTCCAGGAATATCCACTATTGCAAAGGAGAAATTAATATTATTATCAACTATAACTCGGAAGGTAATCAGAACCATCATTTCGGAATCCTGTCTGAAATACTTCCCTACCCCTTCCTATTATGGGTTTACCATGATTTAATGTTAAAAATGCTCTATAGCCTAATATCCCAGACCATCCAAGTCCACACTTTGTATTGGAGTGTTACTAGCAAACTGATAAGGAGTCAACATAGGATACGACTTTGTCAACGGGTCAACACTCTGGAACTTGCCTATACCCGGATTATAGATTCTGAATCCGTAATCATAACTGGTACTTCCCCACTCCCCATTGCTGTCTTTCTCTTTACCATTAAATCCATATCGGTATTTGCTTCCCGCATTCCAGCTACCGCCCGGCTGATCTATACCAAATGGAAAATAATTCGCAAGGCTGATGATCTTATCTGGATAGCTTTCGCCTTGCCGGGGTCGTTCCCGACTGGGCCCACTGAAATTCAACCAGTTACCCAGTCCGGTGACTATTTTTTTGACCTCCACCTGCCGTAAAATGGAAAGTGACGACTACTTTTTTTCTACCACGATAGTGGTCTTTTTTTCTGCCTCAGACTGAAAATAGTCGCGAATGTCGTTCAGGTTTTTGACTTCCATCGGCTTGGAAACAAAACCGATCACACACGGGTAAGTCTGTGCCCGCTCACGGTCAGTCACACTGCTGGAGCTGGTAAGTAGAACCAGTTTACTGCAACCTGTTATTTTTTCGGGGAACTGCAGATACTTATCAAGAAATTCAAACCCATCCATGACAGGCATATTCAGATCAAGGAGAATAATCTCCGGCAGCTCATTGGCCTTTTCAAAAAAGTCGAGCGCATCCACCGGAGACCGGAAGGTGATGACCTGCTTTGCAAAATTATTGATCTCGATGAAACGCTTCTGAACAAACAAATCGATGTCGTTATCATCAATTAAAACCGCCAACCCTATACCTGTAGCACTCATGTAAATCTTTGATATAAATATAATGTTTTACTGCTTCCCACTACCGACAAAGTAGAAAACGATTTCCTGAAAATAAAGTCCGGTTAGCTTTAATGGAACTGAAAAATATCTTAAAATTGGAGGCTTAAACCATTAAACCATGAAATTTTCTCGTCTTAACGCTATTTTATTAACGGCCCTTGTCACCCTGATCACTTGGTCATGCGGGTCTAAAAAAGAGGAAAACACCTCTGAGGAGTTCAATCAGGCTGAACAAACTTTACAGGATCAGATCAAAGACGTAGTTTATAATATCCCTTCACCTACCGAAATCCCTTATTTACTTCAGGCAACAGGCGCTGAATTCAACCCTACATTGATCAACGACCGTAAAAAAGTTGACCAATATGCAAGTATCAGCGACAAAGCGGCTCTTAACTTGGGTGTTTATGCTGCCGATATTGGGTACCTCTCTTCGTACGACAAAACACAGGAAGCCATTGATTACCTGAACGCGGCAAAGTCACTGGCCGACAATATCGGTGTTATCGGTGCTTTCGATACGGATTTACTCACCAAGTTTGAAGCGAATATCGCCAATAAAGATTCATTGGGTGCTCTTTTAAATGCTACGGTTCAAAAAACAGATCGTTATCTGAAGGACGACAGCCGCAATAAACTGGCTTCATTAATGATCACCGGAAGCTTTGTGGAAGGTCTTTATATTTCTACCGGTCTTATCAAATCCTACCCCAAAAACCTTCTTCCTGATGATGCACGCAATCTGGTACTTACCCCATTGATTCGTGTGATTCTGGAACAACAAAAATCAGTATCCGAACTTTTGAAAATGTTGAGCACCGTAGAGCAAACTGAGCCTGTTGCTTCGATCGTTGCCGATCTTACCGCACTGGAAGCCAGCTACCG
>QFQM01000349.1 GCA_003243255.1 Flavobacterium psychrophilum
TATAAAAAAAATAGACAACTATATCAGGCCTGAAAAAAGCGGTGATATTCTTGAAGCTGCAGTACTTGAATTATTCAGCCTCTTTTTTTCAATTGGTGAGGCTGAAAACGTCTTTATACTTGAAGAGTTACGGAGGCAACAGAAAGGAAACCAGTTTGGCTTTGACATTTCTTTTAAATGTTCAATAAAAAACGCGGAAAACCTGCATTGCTTGGTTGAATGTAAAAATTATTCTTCGCCACCTGGGATGGCAGAAATAGCTCCCAAATTATTACAGGCAGATAGGAATAGCGATATTACCCACTGGATTCTAATAAGTCCGCGAGCTGATATTTCAAACGACTTGCATAATTATTTAAATAATTATGAAACAATCAGTAAATTTTCTTTTGATATACAGATATGGACACCTGAAACAGGTGTCGCCAATTTTTTTGGGTTGCTTCCCGATCTGTACGATATATTTTATACACCAGCTTCGGGAGAACAACATCCGAAGGACTGGACTGATGAATACAGGGAATCCCAGCACAAGCATTTTAGAACGTTGTTGAATCGCCCGGCAAGGATTCCGAAATCTTTTAAAAGTTACCTGAATACTCCTGACCTGCTGCTTTTTAATACGGAGTCCAGGGAGCTTTTTAACGAGTTATACGAAGACCATGTTATGCTTAAGTGTAGGTATGATGGGGGAGCTGCAATAGTGCCTTTAAATACCACGCTTACCAAATGGTTAAGTGATACTGAATCAGGAGCCGTATTTATCATTCTTGGAGATTTCGGAGATGGAAAGTCAGGTTTTACTTATCTCTACAGCAGGGAGCTCATTCGGAATTTTAAGGAGAATGCTGCTAAAGGATGGCTTCCGATACGCTTTTCATTGCGATTATTGGCCTCTAGTAGATCATTTGATCCCCGTGATTTCGTCAAAAAAAGACTTGAAGAGTTTGGAGCTTCTTATGGCGACTGGTCTGAGCTAAAGAGTAAATATAACCTGTTGATTCTTCTGGATGGTTTTGACGAGATGTCGTACGAAATGAACACGGATGCTTTGATGAATAATATAGAGATCATTCTCAGACTGCTAAACGATGAATTTAATGGCTTAAAAGTCGTACTGACATCACGGAAGCATTTTTTTGAAAACCGACATTGTAAAGAGCTATTTCTTGAGCGAATACAGACACCGGTGATTGTACATATCTGTTCTATAGAAAGGCCGGTAGTGCATGGTTATCTTAAAAGGAATGCCCTACGGATAGATCAAATCGATAAATTTAATGTGATCGAAAAATCCCATGATCCGATAGGATTAGCTGCCAAACCCTTGTATTTGCAAATGATAAAGAAGACGCTAAAGAAGCTGTCTCTTGAAAATTTTAACGAGGTATCCTTATATGAAGATTATATTGATCAAACGCTTTCTGAAAAAATAGATCAACTTAAAAAAGATATTCTTATATCGAAGGCACAGTTGATAAATAATATTAAAGGTATCCTGGAAGAAGTTGCTATGGCTTTACAAAAAAGCACTGTTAATTATGTTTTTTTGAGCGATTTTCAGTCCGGGCAAAATAATCGATTGGTAGAATTATTGTGGAATTCGCTGATATATGATCAGGAAGATGGCGTTTCAAGAATTGCATTCCGGTCCATCCTTAATATGGTCACTATTTACGATGAAACATTACCAGGTAAAAGGTGGCCAGTCGCTTTTTGTCATCGTTCCATGCAGGAATACTTTATCGCAAGGCGTATAGCCAGCCTCTATATTAATGGCGAGTATTTATTATTGCTGGACTTGCTAAAATCATTGAAGCTAAATAATGAAATAGCTTCTTTTATAAGTAAAATTGATCATAAGGCAGGTAATAAAGGTAACGTAGATCTTTTCAGGCAGATTCTTCAAAATTGCTCTCACTTAAATGATCAGTTGTTGCCTGAAGAGAAAATAATAATTGCCAGTAATTGTGTGCGTATTGTAAGCATGCTCTCTCTTAAACTACCTTGGCAGGACTGGACAAATCTGTTGTTAGATCACCTGGATTTTTCAATGGCTGATTTTAGTCATAAGGATTTTTCTATGTCGACCTTACGGTTTTGCAACCTTGAAAATGTAAATTTTGAATACGCCTGTTTCAGGAATACAGATCTTACTGATGCCATATTGGAAGAGACGATGGAAGTGGTTGATATCTGTATTAATTCTTCCGGAGAAAGCCTGATTGCCTATTATAAAGATGGAAAGTTAAGGTTATGGGATATCAAAAGTGAAAAATATGTTTCTCCGAAAATTATATTGAAAAATGATGATCCGCATGCCAAATTGTTCAAAGGACCGGATGTGTATGTACTGACAGATAAGGATAGGCTTACCTATTTTTCAATTAAAGAAGAAGAAGCTTTTGTCCTCAGTGGCCATAGTAATACAAGTCGGCGTCAAATACACGATCTGAATAAACGCTTCTTTTTATATGAAGAAGAAGATAAGTGGAGGAAACAGTGTCTCTTTTTACTTGAATTGAGTTCCAGAGGGGTGCTTTCAGTCGATGGGGCTAACAAGGACATCTCGGGGTATTTTTATAGGATTGTGTCACACACTGATTTGTTACGGATTCATGGAAAATCAGGCTTAATTACACTATTTCCGGTTGGAGGTGCAACCGATGAAATTCCAGAGACTGCGATCGACCCGGAAATTAAGGGAGTTATAGCTATTGATGTCCTTCGATATAAACGGAGAGCCGAACAGTATCTCAATATTGCATTATGCGATTCAAAAAGATATATTCGGATTATATCTCTTAAAAAAGAAGGCCTATTGTGGAATGTTCTAAATACACATAGTGTTAGATTTGAATACAAAAAGATCACTTGCCTCAAGTGGATTAATGATCGGTCAATCGTTGTTGGAACTATAGATGGGAAGATAATTAAGTATCAATTAGATGAACGTAGTAATTATCAAATGAGCCGGGTTTACTCACTTGAAATTAGATGTAAAGAAATGAAAATAGATAATATGAAAGGGCAGAAAGAATACGATTTTTTTGAAAATAAGATCAATTCACAAGTATCTGGACAATATCCTGCTGGCGGGGATTAAAAATCCGCAAGTCGTGTAACACTATGTTTTGTTCGCCGGATCTTTTATGCCTTCACTGGCATTGTATTCAGCCGATTTGCCGGGCTCAATCGAGAGACTTTTCCAGGACTGGTCTTTGATCATACGGCCAATGTATACAATTTGGCCCACATGATAAGGGTAGTGAGCGAGTTGCCGGTTGATGGCATCAATAACGATGAGCGGTTCGCGGCGTATGGTGATAGTCTTTAAGAGGTCTTCTTCTGTTAATGATTCAAGCGCTCCAAGAAAGCAGGCCCATCCTGCTGACCACATGTCTATCAACTGTGCGCGACTGTATTGAATAACACCAAACTCCTCATCCCGTTTGCGCCATTCCTTTTCCCCGTCTTCGGTAAGAAAGTTGGTCCAGCGGCTCAGCATATTGCCGTGCAGGTGCTGTATAATAATGGCGATACTGTTGGAAGCGGCATTAGGCTGATACAGAAAATCCTCATCCTGCTGCAATTGCTCAAAAGTCTTTTCACCCAGTGTCTTGTAGTAACGCAGGCGCTTAACAGTGCAGGCGAGGTATTCTTTGCCGAATGAATTAGCCATAATAATCGCTTTGTGTAAAGTTACTGCAGTCAATACAGTGACGTGTCACCAGTTT
>QFQM01000350.1 GCA_003243255.1 Flavobacterium psychrophilum
CTTATTCAAAATCCCCTACTATGAAAAAAGCAGTTTTATTGTGTGTATTATTTTCTGCATTCACACTTTCGGCACAAGAGATTAAAGAAAACGACAGTATTAGTATTGATACTGTTGTTCCCCTAAAATTCAATTATAAGCAACTCATCATACCTTCTGTACTTATAGGTTATGGAGTTGTTGGTATAGAAAGTGATCAGTTAAAAAGCTGGAATACCAACATCAGAGATGAAGTAAAAGAAGATATAGACCAACAAACCTCTATAGATGACTTTAGTCAATGGACACCGGCTGCTTCAGTGTTTGCTCTTGATGCTTTTGGGATAAAAGCAAAACATAGCCTAAGAGACCGTGCCGTTATTTTTGCTACATCCTATGCGATTATGACAACAACTGTACTAAGCCTCAAATCCATTACTAAAATCGAACGACCTGACGGAAGCTCTAATAATTCCTTCCCATCAGGTCATACCGCTACAGCTTTTGCAGGTGCAGAAATGTTATGGCAGGAGTATAAAGATAAATCCATTTGGTATGGTGTAGCCGGATATGCCGTCGCAACCGGAACCGGTTTATTCAGGATATACAACAACAGGCACTGGCTTACCGATGTAGCTGCCGGAGCAGGAATAGGCATATTAAGCACCAAAATTGCGTACTGGCTAAACCCCGTCATAACCAAAACGCTTTTAGGAGGAGACGCAAAAGAAAAGAAATCCACATCTTTTATCATGCCATTTTACGATGGTAAAAATACAGGAATTGGTTTTGTAAAAACGTTTTAAAAATAACAAATCCACTGGAATATAATAGATTTGTTTGTCTTATGTGGCCGATGAAGGATTAGAAATCGTATTATAATCTGATAACATTGTTGCAAGATTCGAACCATAACAACTGATATTTCTTATACTAAAATTACAAAACTCTCAACAGCGTTGAGAGTTTTGTCCATAAACGATAAATCAATTTTTGTCAACTTTTTAAATGAACTTAAATACTAAAAAAGATAAAAATTAGCTTTGTATATTACCAAAGCTCTTTTTCATTTCTGAATTTATATTCAATATTTGGCTGAGGATCAAGTTTAATTTCTTTTCCATTCCTAAATTTCAATATCATGGTTTTATTTTGGTCCAATAACTCCTTCTGATATACTTTCAGTGAATAGTTATCTTTAAAATCAGCAGGAACTTTTCCGTTTATACTTTGAACCTCGTCCAATAGCTTTATATCACTGTCAATAGGGAAAAGAAAAAATTATCTTACAGGTTTACCCGAATAATAGGCTAATTTCTTGAGATCTTGCATAAGTGGTTTGGAATTTGTCCTGTATAGGTCACTCCACGGGACAATCGATACCTAATACATGTTTGTTAACACATCATAAAATTATCTTAAAATCCAAAGTCTTTATGCCGAAAGCCTCGCCAATATTGACAAATATTCTATAAAGGTGTTCGAAAATTGTGCGAGCAAGTACATTGAAAGAAAAAAACCTACTTAATTTTGTTAAGTAGGTTTTTGCATTTTAGAGGTATCATAATAGCAAAGTTTATAGTAGCCATTCAATTGCCAGTGAGAATGCGCGGAGTATTAAACACTGAACCGCCACTTTTGGCAAAGTGCTTTTTTGCGTTAGTATTTCTTAAAATTTCTTTTCAAAGGTCTTACTGTTAAACTTATATATGCTTCCGTTTGCCATTCCAAACCATAATTCACTATTTCTATCTTCATAAATTGAAAGAGCGAAATCATTTTTCAATCCATCATTTTTGGCATAATTTTTAAATTGATTACCATCGTATCTCCAAATACCTGCATCCCTATCTCCAAACCATATGTTTCCTTTGTTGTCTTCAGCGATTATAAAAACATGTTCCAGTGTGCCTTTAGCTGATTTTTCTGCATTTCCCTTGCTATTGTGGTAAATCAAGCGATGCTTATTTGAAAAGTTAATAATTGAATTACCCTCTTTAAGCAATACGCCAATTCCATTATTACCAATCCAAAGCCTACCTTTAGAATCTTCAAAAATACTTCGTATATGTAAAGCTTGTGTTTTTCTATCATAACCTAATGTTTCATCATTAATGATAGTAAAATCATTTCCATCATAACCAAAAACACCTGCATATGTGGCAAACCATATCATATTATTTTTGCCTTCTGAAATATCAGTTACAGCAAATAAATTGTCGTGGGGGTTGAGGACTTTTTGAGGGGGCAAGTCTAAATAATGTAATTGTTGCCCATCAAATCTATAAACTCCTGATTTATTACCGGCTTCAAACCATAAGTCATTATCGAATTTCATCCACGCACTGTGTAATGGTTCAACGCCCTGAACCGGTAAACTATTTTGTGAATTTTCTAAATCTCCTTTAGTGTGGTTGGTAATCCTTTCTCCATCGTAACTGCTCACTCCGGTTTGTGTGTTAAACCATATAACTCCTTGTTTGTCTTCTTGAATGGAATGGATTTGGTTGTCGGTTAGTCCTTCATTAATAGTGAAGTAATTGAATGATTTACCATTGTAAACCGCAACTCCCTCTTGAAGGCTTCCAAACCAATAATTTCCTTTGCTGTCCTGTAAGATAGCACGAATTCCGGAATTAAATTTTAAGGTGTCTTTATCTTTATTTAAGGTCGTTATCAATTCAGAGCTGTATATGTCATTATTCATCGAATTCTTTTCAACACAAGAAAAGTTCAATGTCAGTATGAGTATTAGATAGATCACTTTTATTTTTTTGTCCATTTGGATTTTACTAATATGATGCACTACTCCAAGTTAGCGAAAGTTATTCGCTTTTGATTGTTTGTAATGCTTATTAATTTGTTTATCAATTACTAAAATACAAAAACTGCATTGGCCTTATACAATTGTTGTATTGGTATTTTAGATTGAAGTACAAATTGATGCCTTTATATGTTAGTTAACACACCATAAAATTGTCTTAATTTTCATAAACAGTTACGCCGAAAGCCTCGCCAATATTACCAAATCTTCTATAAAGGTGTTCGAAAATTGTCCGGGCAAGTCCACCGATGCCTTTTGCAGTTTGCAAGAGGCATTTTTTTGTTATAAAAGTAGCAAAGTCAAAATAGAGCTATACAATCCCTAACTTCATCTATCAATTAACGATTTTTATTGAGAATCATGGTTTCCGATTTCCAGTTAATATAAAACTCGCACAAATGGTGCAAGTTTTTGTAAAATAATAATATTGTTTAGATTAAACTTCAATCCAAAATCATAATAAGCTACACAAGAAACTAAATCTGCCGGTAAGTATTATTGGTATTTAGCACTGATAAAGGTAAAAATTAATTTTTGGCAACTTTTCAACATTATCTCGGTCAGAATTTCAACCCGAATATCATGACGAGCGTTTTCATATCTGTGAATTACAGAAAAATCAATTTTTAATTTGTGATTATCATTGTCGTGTATTATTCAGAGCTATAGTTACCTTTTATTAAAATCCAATACGGATACAATTCGCTCCAATAGAGATACAACGAAAATGTATATTAAAACTGAAATTTGCTTCATAATTAATAAACAACAAAATGAAGAAGACAATTTTTATTACAGGGGCATCGTCAGGGCTGGGCAAAGCCACCGCTAGGCTGTTTCATGACAAGGGATGGTATGTAATTGCTACCATGCGCAACCCTGAAAAGGAAACAGAATTAAATACTTTAGAACATCTAACACTACTACCGC
>QFQM01000351.1 GCA_003243255.1 Flavobacterium psychrophilum
AACTTAGGAACTGTAACAGCGGGTGGTAAAGTTTACCTGATTCGAACGTTAACCAACGAAGGTTCGCGTACCTGGTCAGATGCTTTTTATGAATTCGATCCGTCAACCGGAAAATTTCTTAATCCTTCTTTTACAAGTCAAACACCATTGCAAGTTACAGGTACGTTCAGCAATGGAAATGCGGGTTATATCCTTTCGTATTCGTATCTATGGAAATTTGATCCTGCCAATTGATTATACCTCCAAATTCCTACAGTGAATCGACAAAGTTTACGTATTAATTTATCAATCAGTCAATAAAGAAATTCAATTTCTTAAGTAAGTACAATGAATTTCCTCCTGATCATTTTTGCGCACGATGGTTGGATTCGTATTATATGTAATTTACTAAACCCAGATTACGCAATAGGAAATAAGAAAGGTAGGTTGACGGAGTTGGATTGGTTCCTAGAGTCCTTCACCATTCCCTTCTTTTCATGCTCAGTGCTAATTTTAAGATGAAATGGTCTCCTGCTTTTTCAAAGTAGGCTCCGATGGCAAAGGTCTTGTAACGCAAGGTTGACAAGGTATGCTGCGTTTTGCTTTGCAGAATGAACATCCGAAACAAAGACATCATGTTGTAACTCAACATGGCAAATGTGAGGGCCGCTTCTGTAGCGTAAAAATCATTGAGGTTGACACTACTGAACCCAAAATCGAATTTCAATTCCTTGATCCGGTTTTCAGCATCGGCCCGGTTACGGTATATCCTCCAAACTTCTGTGGCGGATAGTTTAAGAGTAGTAAAGTAGGCGCTGTACCGATATTGTCTGTAAATGCTCTCATCATCAAACAAGGTCAACATTTTTCCTGCCGCGTGAGGACGATCTTTTATTTCTGTCTGACGATCACCATCCTTCTTGATTTCCCCCAACCCACAGACTGATAAGGTACTTCAGAAATCTCAATACCATCAGCTATTATAACCCAGGCTTGTTGTTTTGAAATGATCTGTTGTACAGGCTGATAGAACTTGGCGGCTACGATATAATCAATACCTTTTTGTTCCAGATAATTGAATATCGCATGGCTGCAAAAGCCACTGTCCAAGCGGATCAACCCAATGGTTTTGTTTTTTAGTTTGGATAAGGTGTCTTCCAAAAACGAAAGGAAATTATTGGAAGAAGATGTATCGCCACTGCGCAGCCACATATTGGCCACCAGTTTTACATCGGCAACAAAAGCAATCAACGGGTTGTGTGATGGGCGTCCTCGTTTGGATGGGTTATAACCTTTCTTGCTTCCTTGTTGTGTTCCATAACGGGTCATCACAGAGGAATCACAATCCAAGGTGAAGTGGTCAAAGGTCACATAGTCAAATATCCAAGAATAAAAATAATCACTCACCCGTTGGTTCTTGGCTTGTGTGAACTTACTAAAGAATCGTTTGTAGGTGTCTTGACCGGGAGTACGTTTCCAATTGAATATTTTGCTCAATGCTTCATCATGACGAGTGACTTCGGTATGTAAAAAGCGATTGGCTCCGCACCAAATACTTACCATAAAAGCTTCCAGAATGGTAGCTGCTGAATAACCTCGGCTAGAGCCTGAGACGGGCAGATCGAGTTGATCATTTACCGCTTTTCGAAAACCCATCTTCTCCAGCATTTGCCGCATGAAAACCATTCCGCCCCAGGGTGTTATCTCTTTTTCAGTATATCCAATTTCAAATTCCATGACCCTAAAATGCCTATTGCTACACATTAGAAAATCACTATTGCGTAATCTGGGTTTATCGATTGATATTCAATCTCTTTAGTACATCAAATTTTCTTCATGCTCGTTTTTAAGCAAAAGGGCTCATTTCGTATTAATGCACAATTTATATAAAGCTAATTAGCCGATTAAATATTCACTGAAAGTGGTAAAGCAGTTTCAAATACAAGCTCACCATCGTTTCACTCTATCCACCAATGACCTAATGAGATAACACAGTATTTCGCGATCATTCATAAGACATTAATTCTTGTTGTTACATTATTTTCCAATTTCCGTGCAAATTCACAAGTAAATAAAAAGTTACTTCTATATCTGATAACGGATCACATAATCTTTACAACATCGTTAATTACAACCGTTAGTACTTCTAAAAATTTATTATCATCATTAACAAACTCTATTTCGAATTCCGTAGGTTCAGAGTCATAAATCATAAGTACAGTTCCCTTAGTTCCGACCGGTACTTTATCACTTAATTTTCTAATTGATTTTATTATATCATACTCTTTAATCATAAGCTATTCTGGTATTGCTGTTACTAATCGAACTACACCATCAGAATTATTTTTTATCCAGCCAAAGGTGACATCAATGGTTTTACCGTTTGCTCCTTTTATGGAAATTACCTGATTAAATTTCACTCCATGCTGCGTTATTTCAGTTTGTACTGCTTTTTTGCTATTAAAGACAATTTGTTTTGCTAAGTCGTCCATATTCTCCAAGGTATATCCCAAAGCACCTTTAAACCATCTAGCTTTTTCCTTACCAACAGCATGGTCAAAATTTAGAATATATCTCGTCAATTTATCTGTAACACTTGCCGAAGATAAAGCTTTGTTGATCTGATTAGCTTTTAAAATAGTATATGCCCATTTACCGCCCTGGAAAATTTTAACAACTGCGTAGTCACCTATAAATGCCAGAACCGTTCCCGCAATCATCTCTTGGCCTCCTTCTGTAAGCAGGTTGCCTATATCCCCAATAGCCTCATTTATTTGATCTTGTGACGATTGGGCGGGAATAACTCGCATTACATTACCGTCATCGCCATAAACACTAGTATGGCCATTCTTATCTGTCTCGCATCTATGGCCAGGTGGGCAACCTCCTTGTCCTGCACCACCTTCAGAATTAGTGACTTTTTTTGCCTTATCACATTCTCCATTTACGCAATCAACTGACCAAGAATTACCATCAAAATCTTGGATTTGTTGTTCAATGAGACCTAAAGGGTCGCTAAAATTAACTGGATTATCCAATCCAAATCTGTATGGAGTCCAGTCAGGAATATTCTCCGACATCGGGTCAATGTTAATAAATCTCCCGAATGAAGGATCATAGAATCTAGCATTAAAATCCATAAGAGATATTTGCAGTTCATCCTGTTCTTCATTGCCGTTGAACTTATAACTCTGAACTACTAGATTTTCCCTACCATTTGAGTTACTGACCAAACCATACGGATAATAATCGTTCTGTTGAACAATCGGTGATTCGGTATGCACCACCTTAAAGTCATCAAAGAACACATCCCGCTGTTGATCACTCGTATTACTCAACCAAATGTACACATAACCTGGCTCTTTGATTTCGATACTCTTGCTGATCTCTGCAAAAGGAACATCCGTTCCATCTTCTGCTCCGCCCTGCAACTGTTTGGCTCCACCATCCAAAAACCTCCAATCCCGATCAAAGGTGGCCCAGTTCAGGTGGGCTTTCGGATAAGCGGCACTTTCATTCGGATCGGTCAATACTCCTGCATACGGAGGTACACGTAAAATACCACTTGTATATCCAACTCCATCCACAACGACGGTTTGTGCTGCTTCCCTCACCAGTTCAATAAAACCTAAAAGGGTGCTCCATGCAGCATCAGTAGTGTGTGGCGTGTTCGGGTCATAGTATTTTCCAAACACCTGCATATCAATCTTGTCTCCCGGCATCACACTCAGTGATCTTGCTATTC
>QFQM01000352.1 GCA_003243255.1 Flavobacterium psychrophilum
ATAAATATTCCGACAACAGCGTTTTTAAGTGTCAGATGTTCAATCCTGTTATCATTTCCGGATATGAGATAGATACCCGACCATTGTCCGGCAGTATCAGAAAATTCAGGTTCCAGCCTGTCACCTTCAAAAATAACCTCATTTTCAAGTTCTTCTGAAGATGATGTTGTGCCGTTTATATTTAGTGTCGCATTATTGTCTACCACTAACCCCGATTCAGCGTGAAAATGTACTCTTGTGCCGGGGTCGACAGTGAGCGTTTGACCACCCGGAACAAGTGCGTAGCCATATACTACATAAGGTTTTTCATTAGTCCAGTGTAGTTCTTCAGCGGTAGTAAGTTCGTGTCCGTCGGCAGACTGGCTGTTAATAAAGATAGTCTCTTTTATGTCATCGGGTAGTGGCCTGTTTGGTTTGATAAATACAGCATCCTGTACGAGGGTTACAAGTTCTACCTGCTGTGTTCCGTTAGTGTGCTCAAACTGAATATTGTCAGTATACAGGAAAGTAGTTTCGCTGTTGGCATATTTGCTGTAATCAATGGTAGTTTCAATAAATATGAACATACTGTCTTTAGCGAGCAGTTCAACATCGTTAAACACTTTTCCGGGAACGCCATCCACCATCAAACGGTAGTCGGAATCATTATTCTGACCAAGGTGTATTGAAGGTATCTTAATATCCTTATCGCTGCGATTGTATACTTTTAGTGTGTAGGTACTTGACCCAATATTGGTAAATACAGTATCAAGATATACAGTATCTCTTGAAAATTTCAGGCTTGAATTACTGCTTCGCTCAAACTCGAAGTCTTCACGGCAAGAGGTGAAACACAATCCAAAACCAATAAAAAGCAAAAGTAAATAATAGCGCATAGCGTTAACAATTTTTGGTAAAAATAGCCATTAATTTGAAATATTAAAAAGCAATCTACTTGTTAACGTTGTAATATATGATTTAGTTTATTTAATATTAAAATAAGGATTTATTTCTTTAGGATCATAAGGTTTAAGTTCCGACTTTTTTTTATGATACAACTTATAATCTCCATTGCTGTTTTTTCTATAAATAAGCAAGTAGTCGGCCCCTTTGCCTTTATAAATTGAATCACCCAATCTTAGTGAATCCCTTTCACTTAGAAAGAATGGACGCATAAACAGTATCTCTTCTTCTCCGTTATGAATGTAAAGTCTTTTTGTAGCATTTTGATGCAGTCCTTTGATAACAAAAGCATATTCTGTTTCTTTATTCTCTTCACGCATAGATTGTTCGTTAAAATATGCCGAGATCATTACGAAACAAAAAAGCAATGGCACAATAGCCCATAACTTCAGGAACTTCTTCATTAGAAACAGATTTTATACAAAGCTAAGTAAGTTTCTCAGGATTATTCGCATGCTGTTATGCATTATTAGTAATTTTACACATCTAAATCTACACTATGTCATTCGATAAAGAAAAGGCACTGAAAATGTGCAATGATTTCTGTAAAAATACCTTAATGGAAACGCTTGAAATTACTTTCACCGATGCGGGAGAAGGTTTTCTGGAAGCTAAAATGCCAGTAAATTCACGCGTACATCAACCGATGGGATTGCTTCACGGAGGCGCTACGGTAGCACTTGCTGAGAGTGTTGGCAGTGCTGCATCATTATTGTTCGTAAATCCTGAAGTCACAGAGGTAAGGGGGATCGAGATATCTGCCAACCACCTTCGTGCCAAAAGAGACGGAATTGTTACCGGTACCGCAAGGATTATCCATCAGGGTAGGAGCCTGCACCTTTGGGAAATTAAAGTAACCGATGAACAGGGAAAACTGATCTCATTGTGTAAACTGACCAATATGGTAATGCCGAGAAGGCGATAGTACAATTTGATGATTTGAAAATTTGAAAATGCCATTGTAATCTTCAAATTTTCAAATTTTTACATTTTCAAATCAATCATGACCGATCTATTTAAAAAAATACAGTCCCAATTACAATCGGGTTATCCGTTTGCGGTTTTCAGTAAACCGGGCAGTAATATCATAACAGGAATTTTTCAGAACAACAATAATGCACAGTATCTGACTGACTTTTCTCAGAAAGGATTTGTTTTTGCGCCTTTTGACGGAGATTATATTTGCTTCATTCCCGAAGCGGAGGCAGATATACTTTCAGTACCACTAAAAAAGGGAGGGGGTATACCTTCCGAGATACAACAGCCAGAAATTGATAACAAGGCGAAAGCTGCTTTTGAAACTCTGGTTGCCAAAAGTGTTGACGAAATAAAATCAGGCAGTTTTGAGAAATTGGTACTTTCACGAACGGAGGCTGTAACAGCAGGGGATGATATCACAGCTATTTATGCAAAATTACTGGCTGCCTATCCTATGGCATACCGCTATTGTTTTTACCATCCTGAAAGCGGATTATGGATGGGTGCGACGCCTGAGCAATTGCTGAAAGTGGAGAACAAAACTCTTCATACTGTTGCCCTTGCCGGAACACAACTTTATAAAGAAGGAGAGCAGGCAATCTGGGAAAATAAGGAGAAGGAAGAACAGCAGTTCGTCACTAACTATATAATTGAATCGGTTAAGCCTTATGCCAGCGATATCAGAAAAACCGAGCCTTATACTTTTAGGGCGGGAAATATTGTACACATCAAGACCGATATTACTGCTGAAGTAAAAGACTCCGGTAGCCTTCAGGGAATTATTTCAGCCCTACATCCCACGCCTGCCGTATGCGGATTGCCAAAACAGAAGGCAAAACATTTCCTTTTAGAAAATGAAGGTTACAACAGGCAATATTACTCGGGTTACCTCGGTGAACTGAATCTGGATATTGAAACAGGGCAGCATAAAACCGACCTGTTTGTAAATCTTCGCAATATGAAAGTTGTTGGTGATACCGCCCATTTATTCATAGGTTGTGGTATAACGAAAGACAGCAACCCTGAAAAAGAATTTATGGAAACCGTAAATAAAAGCATGACAATGCGAAGAGTCCTTTAGGTTGATTTGGTGATTCGGTTATTTGTTGATTTGAGTTGCGAATAACTAAAAACAAATAACCGCATAAACATTCTTTGTAACTTTGCGGCTTTGAAACTTAGAATTAAAATTAATGAAATTAGATATACTTGTTTTTGGCGCACATCCTGACGACGTTGAGTTAAGCTGTGGTGCTACTATTGCCAAAGAAATATCCCTGGGCAAAAAAGTTGGGATTGTAGATTTAACCCGTGGCGAACTGGGAACCCGTGGCTCAGCAGAGTTAAGAGATCAGGAGGCGGCACATGCCGGAGAAATATTGGGTGTTACAGTAAGAGAAAACCTTCGTATGCGTGATGGTTTTTTTGTAAATGATGAAAAGCAGGATAATGGCCAGCTCTTTTGGAGGTATAGCTTTGAAAAACTGGATAAAGCCAATACTCGACTTTGTCGAGTAGCTCGCGTCGTCGCTTACCTTGCAACAAGGAAAATATGGTCTTTTTTCGGGAGAGTAACCGGTACTTTACAGTTGTTGGAGTGGGTTTGTTGAAATTTTTTAAGTGGATAGTTTTTTTAAACTTTACCCTTTTTATTATTTTTATTTGAATTCTGTTGATCATACCAACATAACGTTTTTCGTTCCCCGGGACTGGAAAATAATTAGCAACTTTCTTGCAAGATAGAGGAGTTCTTCCACAGGAATGAATTTGCCCAGAAGATTACCAAATAGATCTTTTTGGGAC
>QFQM01000353.1 GCA_003243255.1 Flavobacterium psychrophilum
TTTCTCCACAACTCAATGAACCGCTGTATACGAGGCCCGTACGTACAGTGGTGGGAGAGGTACACCTCATCGGCAAATTATCGGTGAGGCTACCTACTCGATTGGGCGCTGTTATTTCTTCCTCAAATCCTTTGGTAACTCTTTCCTCATCATCGTTTCTGCTTCCGATATCTCGTCAGTCAAAAATTTCTTGAATGAAGTCCACGTGTGCAATATTTGACCCGAAGGAAGTATTGAGTAAATCTTATTAGTTGTCTCAATAAAATAACCTGTATTCTCGTCATCAGAATAAGCTCTTCCACCAAAATGAAATAGGTTGGGCTCTACGTCATATTCCAACATCCAGTCTTTATTAGCCGTCCCCAAGTCAAATTGGTACAAGTCCGACCTGTCAAGAAGTCCCTTTTCATAAATAGATTTAGGTAGTCCAAATAGGCTGAAGTCATAAATAAAACAACCATTCATCATAATCAAGATTGTTTTGTAAAAGTCAGGAATTTTCAATTTCTCCTTCTTCTCAAATCTTTCAATTATCATTTTGTCAGCCGGTGGAAATAAAAGAAATCCGTAATTCATTGGAGCAACCCAAGTCCTATTAAATATTTTTACGGCTCCGTCATGTCTCAGGTCAGCTTTGTTGTCAAAGTCATAGTACCTGTCGACTTGCTCTTTAATTATATCAAAGTCCGAATTTAAATTGTCGAGGAATGTTTTAATCTCAGTCTTCATTGTCCCGAAATAATTGCGCCCAAACGTATAGCTATCAGGCGTGCAGGCACACCAAAATAGTAAATTAAAATCAACCGTGCCGGCATGTTTTATATGCGTTGTTGCCAGCCGTGTTTTTAGTTCAAATCTAAAATTGTGAATCCCTTTTCTCCGATTGAGATGAACCTACCGTTCTTAAGTCCGCGGAGTCCTTCGCTGTATTCTCCAACCCTGTCCGCGTTCTTGTCACCAGTCTTCCATTTATAAATTCCTCTCTTGTCATCGTATGGAGAATGAAATATTACGCCCTCTGAATTCGATGTCAGTCCGCTACTACCTTTTAACTGTTCCGGAATTTCATATTTCTTTTCGTCTCCAGTGTCCAGATTTAATTCAATTAGCGGGAACTCGGTGTAAGGCAAGAAGAGAACTCGATTTGCTCCATGTTTACAAATGCAATAACAGTCAGATATTATTTGGTCACCGTGCTTCTCGTTGTACTTAGACAAGATATTCCCGTCAAAGTCAAAAACTACAAGCCCTTGGTTATTTGGTCCGTCTTTCCCATAGACACCTTCGTCAAAGTAGGTTATGACAATCTTTCCGCGAAGCACTTCAATGTCTTGAATTCCATCACCTACATAAAAGTGTTTGAGAGCATTTCCGTTTAGATCGTAAACAAAACAATTGTCGGCCTCATCAGCATTTGTTCTTGAGTCGGCAACCAGGAATGAATTATCGTTAAGTTGTCGAATGATTGGAAACTTAAATGTCTGTGCGATTCCAATCTTGTCAAATGGAAAAACTACATGTCCCTTGTCCGTAATACCTATATAAGAGTCGTCTGTCAACACATCAATGTCAACGAGTACTTCTCCATCCAATTCTATGTTTGTTGTAACCTCTCTCATTTAAAACATGGCTGGCAAAGTTTGGCTATAAGGCGTGGCAGCACACCAAAATATAAAAATTAAATATCAACCGTGTCGCTATGACTTATAGCTTGTGTTATGCCCAGTTTTTCATTGTCCATTATACTCTCTACCAAGTCACGAAATGTCTGAATGTCACCCGTGTTCAGAGGTCTTCTATAAACCCAGTTAGGAAATATTTTGTCAATCCAATATTTAAATTTTCTCTCTGTCCGCAATTTTCCGTACTCAAGTTTGTCAAAGGTCTTAAAACCAGTCAGCGTAACTTCTTCTAATAGAGGTGAGAAGTTTTTATTGTTGTCCAGAAACTCCTCTACCTTTGTTGAAGGTTTTAGATCGGCAACGTTAACGCCCTTAATTTTTAAATTTCTCTTCAGTGTTAAAAATATCGCTGCCGACAAACATTCTGCTCCAAGTCGCTTGATGGGTTTGACTATTTCCTTTTTTGCAACGGTCGATAGAAAGTCGCAAAGGTCGCCAAGTGTTTTTATGTCATCGGGATTTAAAATGGATTCCCATTTCTTTATTGGAACTTCAATTCTAAATTCTTGGTTTAAAAATTCCGAGTACTCCTCCCACGGAACCAAGTCTTGAGCGTCACGTAACTCCCATATTTTTGTTTCTCGGGTTAAAACAAATGTCTCGTCAGAAATTGGGTCAAGTGGACTGCAAAGTCTATGTTGCTCCTTAAAGATTTCGAGAAGTTCGTCAGAGGTATAAAATACTTTTTCGTTCATTCTGTCGTCTTAAAAATTGGGCATAACGCTTGGCTATGCAGCGCTGCTTTTATACTTTAAAAATAATTAAATAAAAGCAATGATGCATAGCCGTTGTTGTGCGCTGGCCCTTACTTTTTCAAGTATTCTGTCAGCATAAATACTCCATAAATCCAGAAATTGTAAAGAAAAGTGTAAGTCAGTCCGTACTTTATGCTCTCCATTAGGTCTCCTTTACTCTTGTTTGAGTTCTTGAAGACTAACCGAAGGGCTCTAAAGAAAATCCAGTATAACATTGCTGCAAATGTTGCTATGACAATCACTATGATATTGCTAAATATCCAAAGTGACACCGCAACCAATATTGCCCAAAGAATCCAAAGAAAAATTCCAAGTATTATTCCTTCTATTCCGTCCCCTAAGTCTAGGTCAAATCCTGCACTGTGTCCATGATGTGATGTAGGTGTTAAGTCTAAGGTATCGGAAACTGTTATGTTGTCACCTGTGATTTTGCCAAGATTGTCTTTTAGTTTTATACCTCGGTATAGTCCGATTGTTATGAACAGAAAGAATGCAATGGAGAGAATTGTCGTGGATATGATTGAATTTTCAAAAAATGTCCTGTGTTGTCCAAGTCCCCAAAAGTAAACGCTTACAATTGTTAACGAAGCAACTAATAAACTAATCCTGAATACTGCTTTAGATTCAATCAGTTTGTATGTCTTTCGTCTAATCTTCATTTTTGCTCAGAGGCTTGCGCACAACAACCTAATTACAGCCCTTGTGCTGTTATTCCAGCTTTTTAGATATATCAGCATGCTGATCTATCTCCATTCTGCTTCGGCTATATTCCTCCAAAATTAAAACATTTTTCAAATAACGATTTTTAGCTTCTCGACGGGACTCTTCACATCTCGCAATTTTCGTGTTGATACCCGCGTATAAATTTCAGTCGTTTTAGCCCAAGCTTAAAGAAATTCAGCGAGGGTGGCTCAACTACTTCCGTATGGCAAGTAGGCAAGCCAAACTCAAAGAACTTGATGGATGGCTGCGCAACCGACTAAGATATTGCATCTGGGAAGATTGGAAGAAGCCCGACCGGAAAAGGAAGAATCTGATCCGGCTGGGACCGCCGATTAATCAGGCATATGCATGGAGCAGAACTCGTATGGCTGGATGTTTCGCCAGCTGGCGGAACAGTGTCTCATCATCATCACCACCATCACACTACAAAGGGTACTCAAACGTGGATACGAACCGTTGCTGGCTTACTACGAAAAGATTTCTCCACAACTCAATGAACCGCTGTATACGAGGCCCGTACGTACAGTGGTGGGAGAGGTACACCTCATCG
>QFQM01000354.1 GCA_003243255.1 Flavobacterium psychrophilum
GTGAAAAGTAAATTCCGCAAAAACATACATGCAGGGGGCTTATGCGAAACGGATTATTTGTTATGCGAAAAGTAATCGCTCCAAATCCTAACTTAATCCAGGTCGATTCCGCGTTTTAATCTACCAGGAGGATAACCAAACGCCCTTCGAAATGCAGTATTAAAATTGGAGAGATTCCTGTACCCGGCATCATGCGCAATGGACTTCATAGGTAACCCCGTTTCAAGGATCAATGTTCTGGCTCTGCTTAGTCTTTGTTCATGAATGTACCCGAAAACTGTTTTATTAAAAAGATGTTTGAAGCCGAATTTTAATTTCCATTCGTTCAATCCCGCTGCTTGCGCTATTGCAGAAAACGAACCGGGGTTATCGAGATTCTTTAAAATGTATTCTCTGGCGAAATGAATTTTCTTTATATCATCCGCTCGCAGGTCAATCAAAGAATTAGGTCTGCTAGTTGAAATATTTTCGACTGACATTCTCAGAAGTTCAACCACTTTACCCTGAAAGTAAAGTTTAGGATGAGATCCTTTGTAGTGGAAGAGAAGCATATCCTGAATGAGAAGCTGCATCTCTGATGTAACAGTGAGATGATACGGACTTATTTTAGCTGCCTTGTTTTCTTTTACATGCTTTATGAAGTCAATAAAAACGGGGTCGTTATCGGTACATAGCCTTTGAAGGTATTCAAGCGTAAACTGAACACCGAAGGAAGCATACTCACCTTTGTTGAAATTATATTCACATGCCACTTCCGGAAGAAAGGTCATGTTGTATTGATTCTTCCTGGCTATTCCGTGTCCTAGTTCTTTGATTGAATAGTGTATATTTTTTTTAAGTGTGAATGAAAGACCTATCGAAGAATTGGATGGAGCCTTCAGTGTGATGGTTGCCGCTTTATTCATATTGAACTCACAATACCAGATGCTGAAATTATCATCCTTAATTTCATTGAACTTATAGTCGCCACTCTCGTCAAACGAGTGCCAAAGATGGACACTCTCATTTTCTGATAGTGCATTGTGAATCTCTGAATGATTGATACGTTCCCCATTTGTAGAGAACACTTCCGTTTTTTCGAAGCACATAGTTTCAACTTATCGCATAACAAATAATCCGTTTCGCATAACAATTAATAATAGCATACCCTCTCACTTATATAAAAAGCAAGCCCATCAAACACGCCTGCACTCCATTGCAGAACGTATAAGATGGGCTCTCTTGTTTAATGTAAGTAAACCTCCAGAGATTAACAACGAATGCCGTATTCTAATGCAAGAGTTAACTTGTTCATGAGAGAATGAAATCGTTTCAAATCATTCATATTCATTCAATATCGTTTAGAATCTTACATAATCGTTTACAGTCATTCAAGTAAGCGTTAAATTCAGTAATGCTTTGTGCCTCACTATGAGAGAATCCAACGGAATAGTTATTAAGCGATACACCCATAAAGAGCTTGCAAATCTTTATGAGGTGTCGTGGCTAACGTTTCAGAAATGGCTCAAACCCTTTGAAAAAGAGATAGGACTGAAGACAGGGCATTTTTATAACGCACGTCAGGTTGAGATGATCTTTGAGAAATTAGGTTGGCCGTAGGCAATTCTTGCTGTTGACTATCTTAGAGTTTCTTGATGTTTTTCACAAAGAATTTGGAGAACCGGTGTTGCAATAGAAAGTCCGCGATTTCATAGAGTAACTCCTGTGAGTTGCAATGTTCCAGGTTCCATCCGTCATTGAATGTATCGATGTCGCAGTTAATCAGAAAGTAGAGTTCTTCCTTGTATCTGTTTATAGAAGCTTTTTCTGTAAGAGGATCATATTGCTCCCCCTCATATTCCACGAGATAAAGTGTCTGAATATCCCGCAGCCTCTTATACATGGGTGCAGCCTGGCTGTCAATATTTTCCAGTTCGGCTTTATACCTTTCTATTTCAAGTTTATCACTATCACTTAACGTACGATCAAACTGTTCGTGTGCCAGCACATATTTAGTAGAGATAAAGGCTCTTCTTCTGTTCATGCCTTCAATATCATGGAATACGGTATTGAGACATTCCTGTCGTTCCTGAAGTATCATAGTAATTGTGTTTTGAGAGAATGAAGTTGGTAAAAAATATGGAAAACACAGAGCCTTCCGAAGCAAGGAGCATCTCTTTCGATTTACATGTAAGGAATAACAGTAGGTTTATCTAGGTTTTTAAGTTTAAGGGTAATGAATAAATAATAGTTACGAATCACAAAGTTCTCTCACGCAAATTCCTCTCCCCACCTCACTAATTCTACCTCCAATGGAATTTTCACATGTGGCCAGGCAATGTGTGTGATTGGTTGTTCAGAGTATTGATTTATCCGCGATAACACTCTTAAATTCACTAAGTACCTTTAAGTAGCGCTTTTGAACTTGGTATGAAATGTTGTTCCCTTGCCTATGCTGCTCTCAACGTCAATCTGTCCATCATTTAGTTTTATAAATTCATAGCTCAGCATTAAACCAAGTCCAGTTCCTTTCTCACCTGCCGTCCCCTCATTGCTCTGTTTCTTTCCAATCGAAAACAACTTGTCTTTCATTTCATCGGAAATTCCTATTCCACTATCTGAAACCGATATTTCTACTCTTCCGTCAGGCATGGACTTTGCCAATAGGCTGACAAAACCGTCCTTGCTTGTAAACTTGATCGCGTTATTAACTAAATTTCTGATTACAAATTCAATCTGATTTTTGTCCCCGAAAATGGTAAGTGAGTCACCGACATCACAAACTATATTTATGCCCTTGTTACTCGCTACATCTTTGTAAACTTCACAGATGCTTGCAACAATTTCTTTAACTGGTATTAGTTGCGGACTGCGTTCAATGTCATTCATTTGTATCCTTGCCCAAGTAATTAAATTGTCCGCCATTTTAATTGTATTATCAACAGAACTCTTAAGCTGTTGACTCATGGTTAAAATTTCTTCTTTACTCAAGCTGTCATAGTGGTCAATCAATAATGTTGAAAATCCCTTTAATGAGTTAAGTGGGCTTTTTAAATCATGAGCTACAATGCTAAAAAACTTGTCCTTAGTTGCATTAAGTGCTTCCAATTCCTTTTTTTGAATTTGAATAGTGATTTGCTGGGCTTTCTGCTCTGAAATATCTGTTGCAATTCCTAAGAAGCCGTTAATGTTTCCATTTCTATCCTGAATGGCAGTTACTACAAGTTGAACGGGGAAGACTGTTCTATCTTTTTTTACATAATTCCATTCTCGTGATTCATATTTTCCATTTTTGGCGTGTTCTACAAACACATCGAAGCCTCTGATTTCCTTTCCAAACTCCTTCGTCAATTCATTGCCCCTCTGAACGACTTCTGTTTCAACATGAAGAATGGCCGGAGTCTGTCTGCCAATTATATCTTCTGCCGAATAACCTAAAAGAGTTTCAGCTCCTTTATTGAAATTGGTAATTACGCCTGAAAGATCCGTAGCAATAATTGATACATGAGCTGATTTAAATATGGCACTAATACTGGCTTCAACCTTTCTCAACTCTGTGATGTCTGTTGCAATACCACAAAGTGCATAGACAACATGCGATTCATTATACAGTGGAAATTTATTAGTAAGTAAAACTCCCTCTATGGAATTGCTAGTTGGAGCGATTGCCTCATAGTTAAGGAAAAGCCCTTCCTCAAAAATTTGCTTTTCATTTTCTATT
>QFQM01000355.1 GCA_003243255.1 Flavobacterium psychrophilum
GACATATTCAGGAAAAAAATAGTTATTGTATTTATCCAATTGAAACTGCAGGTAATCTAATGGCTGTCCGAATACTTTTAAACCGGAGATCAAGAATATGATACAGAGGATATGCCGCATATTAATTAAAGCCTACAGGTTTAACATTGGTAGCATCGGGTTCGTGATTACGACAATCACCAGATTGAATAGCTATATTTCGAGTTGGAGGCAGATAATTAGCACCTGCAAATCGATTGATCAAAAGAGTTGCTTCTGTCACTGCCGAAGCACCAAAATACCCCAGGACAACTTCATCCTCATCATTTTCACTTACGATATTACCAACAATGGGTGTTGGCGCTGCATCAAAAATACTACCTGTTGTAGTTTGCTGCTGACGCATTCTTTTAAAGAACTCATAAGCACCTTCAGTTATTGATTGCTGTTTTACTTTCACTTGATAGTAGGTAGGTCGGTCATAGTTAACTACCCCGACCAACTGCCTTATCTGAGAGCTCTTCGACTCACGATCACTATAGATGCTAAGATTTCGTTCTAACCGAGATAGGGTGGGAGCCCAGCATTGTTTAATTTCAGGAATATCAGTTAAACTAAAGAATTCAAAAATACCGGAAGATTGCCAACGGTAGCTATTTCCCAATTCCAAAGGATCATTGACCACTGCATAAATATAAAATTCCTCCAGTTTTTGAACTCTTGGAGAGCCGTTTGAATTTACAAACAATACATCAGATGTTTTAAACTCATACTGTAGCTCAGCTACCGATGCCACCGCATTCATTTTTTCTGGTGCCGAGTGATATTTTTTTCCATCCTTCGTTTGGATCGAAATTGTATAGGTATTACCGACTTTTCCAGTAATCGAATGGGTTAAATAGCTACCTGATTCCACTTCCGTTAACTGTTGAGAATGACCCTCATTATCAGTAAGCGTAACTAAAGCTCCTTTCTCAGGTATAGAGTAAACCCGTAATGGCTGGTTGTTATCAAAAGGAATTGTTCGGGACAATTTAATCACATAAGGGCCAAGTTCATCTGTAATTAATCCATCTACAACGAGTAAGTTTGCATTTCCACCCACTGACAAACTTATTGGATCCACGCATGCGTTGAGGCCAATGAAAAGGAAAAAGCAAACTATTTTTTTGAATCTCCACCGGATCATCATCAACTGAGCTATAGTTTAAAATTATACGTAATTGAAGGAAATACTGTTCCTATAACCGCCAGACGGTAAGCCTGAGTCTGAGAACCTCTCATCTGTGGTTTAAAGAAAACGGAGTATGGGTTCTTACGACCATATAGGTTGTATACCGAAAACGTCCAACTACCTTTCCATTTTTTAGTGGCACGAAGACTCTCATTTATTGTAAATGAAAGATCCAATCGATGGTAATCAGGAATTCTTCCTTGATTTCTATCAGAAAATTGAGCAACGGAATAATTATCGATTACATAAACAGATTGGGGATAAGTAATAGGTCTGCCTGTACTATATGTAAAATTGGCACTTAAACTCAACCGCTTAGTAAAAGCTATACTTTGCACAATCGTCAGATCATTAGGTTTATCAAAATTGGAAGGGAAATAACTTCCGGAATTCAACGTTTCTTCACGACTGTTACCTTTTACCCTGCGAAACGATCTGGCGTATGCATAAGAAATCCATCCTGTCCACTTCCCGTTATTCTTCTTAATCATTAACTCCATACCATACGCCTTACCTTTAGCAGAAAGTAACTGTGTTTCGAGATGGGTATTCATAAACAGCTCTGCTCCATCCTTATATTCGAGCAAGTTTTCGGTCTGCTTGTAATAGGCTTCTAACGAAAGTTCATAGTTATTATCCTTAAAATTCCGAAAATATCCTGCAGCGATTTGATCACCAATCTGTGGTTTCACATAGCGATTACTCGACTTCCATAAATCGAGAGGGCTTACCGCTGCGGTGTTAGAAATAAGATGCAGGTATTGATAATTGCGATTGTAACTTAATTTAATTGAACTATTCTTCCCTATAGATATCTTCATCGAGACCCGAGGCTCCAGCCCTGAATATCGTGCTACATTATCTCCAGGCGATACAAATAATGTATCCATCACTGTAGATAATCGTTTAGGAACGCCATCCTGGTAAATCAAGATATCCGCAGGTCCTTTACTCGCATAGAGGGAGTAACGAAGCCCTCCCTGCATAGATATTGTCTCATTGAATTTAAAATCATCACTAAGATAAAAACCCTGCTCATGCGAAAGTTCATCTTCTATGTTAACAGGGTCGATCTGCTGTGGTGCGTACGAAGCAAGCTTACCGGGATTAATCATATACTGATTCATGCTATATCCAAAATCAATTTTATGCTTCAGATCTGGTGTATAGGTTAAATCTATTTTTCCTCCCGCAATGTCAACTCCAAAGTCAGTTGTAAACTCCATTCCGGCCATCAAGCCATCCACCTTATTTCTATACCGTGAAAAAAAACCGGTCATATTTGCAAATAGATTGGAGTTAATGATTGTATTCCAGCGTAGCGATGCACTGGACGTACTCCATGCATAGGTTGTATCTGCTGCAAACTTGAAATTATCAGTACTATGATATCCCGAAAAAGCCAGGCTGTTCTTGTCATTAAATTTATGTTTCCCACGCAGATTGAAATCATAAAAATCGCCCGAGCTTCTTTGTACATTAAGGTCAGGTACTTTTTTTATGATCCAATTCGGGTAGGCATATCTTCCTCCCAATACAAAAGTTGTTTTTCCTGATGAGCCTATTGGTCCCTCTATCATCAGTCGGCTAGATATAATTCCTAATCCGCCGCTGATTGAAATCTTTTTATCATTTCCATCTTTTAATCGCACATCCAAAACAGAAGACACCCTTCCCCCATACGCAGCAGGCATTCCTCCTTTGTATAATGTCAGGTCTTTCACAAAATCAGAATTGAATGTGGAAAAAAATCCAAACAAGTGCGAAGAATTTAGTAAAGGCGCATCATCAAGAAGAATGAGATTTTGATCCACATTACCTCCTCTTACATTGAACCCACTGGCACCCTCTCCCACTGTACTCACTCCCGGTAGCAATAAAATACCTTTTACAAGATCAACTTCACCCATAAATGGGGGAATTGACTTTAATGTTTTAATATCCATTTTTATCTGACTCATCTCCGCAGAAGAAATATTTCGGGTGAGGCTCTCAGAAGTAATTGTAACACCATCCAGCTGCGTAGCATGTTCATACATTTCAAAATCAATTTCTGAGTCCGAATCCAGCGTAACACTTCTAATGGTAGGTAGTTTGCCTACTGCTGTAATACGAAGCCGATAAATTCCTTCGGGCAATGAAAAAGAGTATTTACCTTCATGATCTGTTACTACCCCCTTATTCTCACCATCAACAACGATGGTCGCCCCAAGGAGAGGCTGATTACTGTTTGCTTCATAAACCTTTCCACGCATTGAATAAACTTCCGATAAGGCTTTCCTCACGGATATACTATCTGGCAAAAAGGGGTTTGAGACGAAAGGTGCAGCACCCCTGAATAGTATTATATACGGGGAATTATCAATTAACAAGTGCGCCAGTCCCTTTTTATCCAACTCCGAAAAAATTGCAGTGATCGATCCGGAGAAGAAGAGTCACAAGAAAATGTGGATTATTTGTGTGGAACTGAAGTTACATTGCAAT
>QFQM01000356.1 GCA_003243255.1 Flavobacterium psychrophilum
GAGGCCATCAGCATCCCCGGGGTGATTTTGTCGCAGTTGGAGATGCAGACCATCGCATCGGCGCAGTGGGCGTTCACCATGTACTCTACGGAGTCGGCGATCAGCTCGCGCGACGGCAGTGAATAGAGCATGCCCCCGTGCCCCATCGCGATACCGTCATCCACCGCAATGGTGTTGAACTCTTTCGCCACGCCGCCGGAGGCTTCGATTTGCTCGGCAACCAGCTTACCGAGATCGCGCAGGTGCACGTGGCCCGGTACAAACTGGGTGAAGGAGTTCACCACGGCGATAATCGGCTTGCCGAAATCGGCGTCGGTCATTCCGGTGGCGCGCCACAGCGCGCGGGCTCCCGCCATATTACGGCCGTGGGTGGTGGTGGCTGAACGATACTTAGGCATGCTTTATTGACTCCCGTCTGACTATTTAATGGGACGCTTTATACTAAAGAATCACGTTTTTATTAATACTGATCCAGACGCGGATAATCAGTATGATGTGATAAGTCATCCTTACTTTACACGGTCATGAATCATTCGTAATCCGAAAATGTCTGAAAGGAGAATGTCAAGGTTGTGAAGGATTGTAAAGTAATTTGACTGAATGTTCCTCGTGAAATTGTAAATTCACCAGTTTGGAAAATCATAAAATCACGTCGATGCAGAAGGTCATTGAATTCAAGAATCTTTCAGGTTCAGATCTCTTTATTGATGCTCTTTACAAGGGTGGAAGTAATAAGAATACATCTGACGATCCCATTAATAAATTGGTTCGAGGAGGGAATCAAGGAGGCTTTAGATATGTAGGTAGCGCTAGTGATATCTCGAAATGTAGCTTAATCATACTTTATACTTCCGGTGGCGACTCTGATTGGCCGGATTCAATTGATCCTGAAACTGGCAGTTTTGTGTACTATGGCGATAACAAGAAACCAGGCCATGAACTTCACGACACTGCTAGGAACGGAAACCATATACTTAAAAGCATGTATGAAGCTCATCATGCCAGCCAAAGAAACATTATCCCGCCAATATTTATTTTTTCAAAAGGTGATGTCGGCAGAGATGTAGTTTTCAGGGGTATATGTGTGCCTGGATTTCACGGGTATTCGCAATCAGAAGACCTCGTGGCGATTTGGCGAACTAAAGAAGGTAAGCGATTTCAAAATTATAAGGCCATGTTCTCAATCCTCAACGTACCTCAAATTAAACGACAATGGATTTCGGATATTTTTGATGGACGAGCATTGGCCTCAGAGCATTGTCCTAAGCCTTTATTGGATTGGATAAGATCGGGGAACGCAAATCTACTAGCTGCCGAAAGGACAAAGAAATATAGAACAAGACAAGAGCAAACTCCGGAAGGACTAGATTTGGATTTTTTGCAAGCAATATATTACAAGTATGAAGAGAACCCACATGGATTTGAGAAATGCGCGGCTGAGCTTGTTAAATTAATGGATCAGAATTTTATTTCTTATGATTTGACTCGGCCTTGGCAAGATGGTGGAAGGGACGCAATAGGCAGCTATAAAATTGGGACAGATGCGAGTTCCATTAAAGTCACATTCGCACTTGAGGCAAAGTGTTATCACGTTGAAAACGCAGTAGGAGTTAGAGAAACAAGTCGGCTTATTTCACGCTTGAGGCATCGACAGTTAGGTGTATTGGTCACAACATCCTATATCCATATCCAAGCCTATAAAGAAATAATTGATGACCTGCATCCTGTACTTTTGATCAGTGGCAAGGACATAGTTGAAATCTTAAAACGATCCAGTATAAAGACGATTCCCGAAGTGCTCAAGTGGCTAGATGGATTCAGTAATCAATGAAGCAATTCAATAGAAAATGTAGTTACTCCTCAGGATGAAATTAATCATGGAGAACCGCCAATCGCTTTCCTTGGCTTTTTCAAAAACTGAAGGATCGCTAAAATATTCTAAATCTTCAGAGGTAGGTAATGCTCCCAATTTCACTCGATTCCTAATTTCGACTTCGTAGATTCTTATCGAATTTTTCTCCTGACTGCAATGCGCTTGGTATAGATCGATGAGGCTTAGGTGTTTTAAATCTTTAAAGAAGATTTCCGATTTATTAAGTAACGCACTAAAATCATTCAATTTATTTATGTATCCGTTGATGACTTGTTTATCCCGAGATTTAGCAGCCTCAATCGTGTCTATATAAGGCGCTACAACGTCTTGGAAAACCAAATCATCGCATATCATCTTAACCTTTCTTAATGCATCTTTGAAATTGATTTTAAGTTTGTCAAGTCCTAAATCCAAGATAGCCCTTTCAATCTTGTTCAAAAGGACAACTCCTTTGCTATAATTATCCCGATAGTTTTGACTCCAATATTTTGTAAAGTGGAGAAGAACCAATAGTGCAGAATGCTCGAGATCTTTGTTTTTTAGTGAAACAGCTAGCCATTCTGATAATCGATTTGCCTCCGGGTTATTTAACTCGTTGGCCTGTACAGGAAGTTTCAACTTTAAGTACTCGGCAAATATTCTGTTAGTTTGATTTTCTTCAGAAGAAGCACCGATTGTCTTTAAGACACCGAACTTATCATCGAAACCCTGGAAAATAGGTCCAGAAAATTTGGTATTGAGAGCAGCAAATAATTGCGAGGAGTCCTTCTCAAAAAAAATTGAGTAAAGAATAAATGAAGATTCAAATTGCCCGAGATAGTCTAGAATTTCCGAGTAGAATTTTCTTTTCTCTTCAGTCGTCTTCATTTTTAGGTAGTATGCCTTTAGACGATTCCGAGTTTCTAAAGCTAGACTATGCTTATACTTTAACATCCTTTCGGGTGCAGAAAGCGATTTCATATCTGCAACGATCTTTTGTCTAAAAAAATGCTGATTTTCCTCTAGGAAACTCATATCACTTCTTTAAAGAATCCAAATTCATCATCCACAACAATCCTGCGATCAAGGAATAGATTTCGTTGCTCACAGGACGTCTCACTGACAAGGCTACAAGCAAAGCAGGATGCAAGGTTTAGTTCGAATAGGCCCTGTCCTTCGGACTCCCAGCAAAGTGGATCACTCTGACAAACCGTTGCTCGTGCCAATGCGCTACCGAATAGAGCATTTAAGTTTGCAGTTCTGGTTTGTGCGATAAGTCCACCCATACTACCTTCAGCACCCTCAGATGTGTATATCATAAGACCATACATTTTTTTTCCTTCATCATTTGACACGTAAAGCCTTTCCGACAAAGAAGCCGTTGGATATCCACATCGAAACTCCAATTCGCGCATTAGAAGATGGCAAAACGAGTGAATTAAGAAGAGAGGGAAGTCACCAACCTTGGCCGTTTGCACAGCACTTCGTGCAAATTCATCACGATCCCTATTTATTAGTCTAGTAAATCTAGTAGCATTGATTTTATGATTAGAAATAAGGTTTTCATTGAAAGCTATAAAAATTCCTTCTCCATAGTTTTCAACGACCGGGTAGCTTTGGACCAATTCAGGAGCGGTACGGAAAATATTTTTGCTACGATGTTTTTCGGATTCTCGCTCTACAGGTTCGACTCTTGAAAAATCTAACTGCGCAGAAGTGACTTTTAAATTATCTATTCGTAGAATTCGTTGGAAATATTTTTTGTATTCATGAGAAATATTTTCTGTAACGTCACATACTTTTAGATCAGAACCGATATTGATTTCGTCAAC
>QFQM01000357.1 GCA_003243255.1 Flavobacterium psychrophilum
TTCTTTTTTTTTTTTTTTTTGGCTGATGAATAGTTTTTCGGCTTCATCGAAACGCGAAGGAACGGTCGACTGTATGGTGAAAGCCAACCCCTGCAAAAGGTTGGCATATTCGATCGTGTTCTTTCTTCCAAGTTTTTCGAATAGTGTTTTTACGGATACCCAAAGTGTGATACACAACGTGTTGTCATAATTGTAATAAGCCACTTTGGCCAATCCATCCAATGCCATGGCGTGCGTATATGTATTTTCAAGGCCCGCTGCAGGGATCAGGGCAAGCACTGCATCAAAATACATTTTTGCTGAGTCCAGCTGGCGTAAGTACAGGTAGCTGTCACCAATGGAACGAATATCCTCCAGGCTGGCTTCGTTGAGTTGCTTTAGTTCATTTGCCAGCAGGCTGACTTCTTTGAGCTGTGCGATGGATTCCGATCGCTGATTGTCATTCTTATATTCTTTACCCAGCTTTCGTTTTATCTCCAGCACCAATGGCCTGTTATCATGAATGCGTGTAAGTAAATCGTGATAGACCGTGATCGCCTGTTTATACATGGCATTTTCATGATAGAAACTTGCCGTTAATTGTAATACGTAGATCACTTCTTTTGATTCTGCCCCAAATCGTTTTTGTAGCTCCTCTTTACGTTGAAGTAATAGTTGCTCTCCTTCTTCTGTTTTGTTGAGTGACCCGAGTGTAAGTGCTTTATTGGATATAATCGTAGAGATGTCATAGGCCGATCCGCTTTTAGACACAAGACCGATAATCTGATCGTAAATCGCCATGGCCTCATTCCGTTTTTTCATGTCAGCAAGGCAATTGGCTATACTGTTCAGCGTGATATGGTAGTCGTATGAGGAATCACCTTCGAGTTTTCTTACTTTCTCTGCGTATTCTTTATATCCTTTTAGCGCTTCTTCTTTTTTGCCTTCCGAGTAATTGATCTGCGCCATAAGGTAAATGGGCTCAAGAAAAGTCTTCTTGTTTTCAGCGTCTCGTTTGATTACTTTTTTCAACCAGCTGATGTGCTGATGGGCCAGCTCAAATTTCTTTTGCTCGATTAGCCGGTTGATGCTGTCTTTTACGTTGGCTACGTTTTCAAAAAATCCGTTGATATAGTAGCTGATGCCATCGGGTTTTCCTTCTGCAGTATAGAACTTCCATTGGCCATCGAGTAAATTGTGTACATAGCGCCCGGTGGAATTGACTTTGCCAGTGAGCGAATCGTAATAAGTCCATTCTCCTTCACGGTTTCCATTTGCCATGAAGCCTTTATTTTTCATGTTTCCATTTTCAAAATAATTAAGCTCCTCGCCAATACCCTGCCCATCTTTACCGGTACCTTTTTTCTTTAGCTTTCCATTGGCAAAATATTCAACGAACGGACCGTTATAACGTCCGTTGATGTAGGTGTAATCCTGACTTAACTGTCCATTATCATAATACCATTTCCAGGGACCACTAAAATTCCCGTTATCATATTTCCCCTCTGATGCTTTTTTGCCGTTCGCATGAAAAGCAACATAGTTACCCTGAAGCGTATCGTTTTTATACCGCTTTATTGCTTGTACGCTCCCATCAGCATGATGAAGAAGCGCTTCACCAAAGATCTTCCCCATTTTATAATTTTCAATACCATCAGCGATTCCTTCTGTAGTAAAGTATTTCCACTCTCCGTTGCGCTTGTTGTCAATGTAATTGGCGTCTGTTTTTAATTTTCCATTGTCATAGTAATACTTCCAATGACCATCCAGGCTGTCTTTGGTATAATTACCCGCTCGTTCCAGCTGCCCGTTATCAAAATAGAACGACCATTGGCCCTGATATAAATCTTCGAGCAATTCACCTTTGGCCTGTACCTTTCCGTTTTTATGATAATAAACCCAGGTACCGCTTTCCTTTCCATCGATATTATCACCTTCTGATTTTAGCTGACCGTTGTCATAATAGTATTTCCAATGCCCTTCTTTTTTTCCTTTGCGGAAATGGCCGGTTGATTTTAGTTTTCCGTTATCAAAGTAGTATTCCCAAATGCCGGTGGCCTCATCGTCCAGGTGCGCTCCTTTCTCTACCTGTATTCCGTCTTCATTGTAGAGCGCCCACGGGCCATTATTCAAATCATTCTTATAGGTACTTATGGTTTTTGTTTTTCCATCTTCGTAATAAAATTTCCATAGCCCTTCGCGTTTATTCCATTGTTGTATTCCGGTAGAGGCCATCTTGCCATTGGGATGATACCACGTCGCTTTACCATGAATGAAACTCCCTTTGGTTTCGCACTCCAGGTACAATGAGCCATCTTCTTCACGGTAGTGTTTCCATACACCGGTAGAACTGTCGTTAAGCATTGTTCCTTCTGAAGTGAGTACCCCGCTTTTGGAAAAGTAGAAGTAAGGGCCATTCATTTTATTTTGCTTATAAAATGCTTTTGATTCTACCCTTCCGTTTTCATAATACGATATGGCTTCACCTTCTTTTATTTCAGGATCAAATGAAGACAGATATCCGTCCCACTGTTTTTGATAGGAAGTGTAAAAGTCACGCACTTTGCCAACGGGCTTGCCTGCTTCGAAACGGATGATGCGATAGTAAGCGGCCTCTTTTTCTTCCTGCACCTGCTTCCAGGCTGTGTCATATAATATTGTCCAGAAGCCAGTGCGCTTTTTGTTTTCGTCAAGCTGGTTGGGCGACTTGGGAAGTTTTACCTGGGCAGAAGCGACAGCAGCAGCAAAGAGAGCGATGAGTAAGGGGAAAATACGCATAGCGGGGGGAATAGCAGAACGGTAAATATGCGCATAGCGATGTTCAGATTCAATCCGTGCCAGTACGGATTATAAAAAGGATGCCGCGATCAGGAATTTTCTATTTCCCTGATCTCAAAATCATTTCCTTTTCCGAATTTGATCGTGTCTTTGAGCAGGTAGCGTTCCAGCGTGGTAAGGTCTTTTACCTTAAAATCGCCATTGACCAGAATTTTTTCAATCACAAATTCATAACGATCACCAAAGTTGACCAGACTGTATTTTTTACCTACACGAAGTACATCAAAAGAAAGGCCGGCCATGTTGTTTTTTTAATTGAATGAAAAATAGGTGCTTGTGTGGAAACACGGATTCGGTAGCGCAAAAAACTATAAATCCTCTTCGCGCTCCAGCATCAGTATGGAGGCCTGAGGAACGATAAAGTATCTTTCTTCCTCATACATCACTTCAATAGCGCCTTTTTGCAGAAATATTGCGAGGTCACCCTCCTGCGCTTGCAATGGCAGGTATTTGATCTGTTCTTCTTTGCCTTTCCACAGATCATCTTCATCGGCCGGCATGGGTAATGGATAGCCGGGGCCAACTTTAATGATATAGCCGCGCTGTATTTTTTCTTTCTCCTGCACTCCCGGGGGAAGGTAGAGGCCACTGGCTGTTTTATCGGTTTGTTTTGCAGGACGAATCAATACGCGATCACCTACCACAATCAACTTCTTCAGTTTGTTATCTGCCGTTATTTTCATGTCTCCTTATTATGAACGGCAAATCTCGTATAAAATATTTTCAATCTATACGATGAAAGAGTTATCTTTCTTTCATTGTAAAAAACAAAGCCTATGAAAAAGTACCTGATTCTATTGATGTTGTGTACCTGGTTGTCGGGCAACCTGTTCGCACGAATAGATCCGCCCACACTGGAAATAGGC
>QFQM01000040.1 GCA_003243255.1 Flavobacterium psychrophilum
AAATGGCTTGTCGTAAATCAGGTGTATGTTTTCTGCTTCAAGTCCCGGTAATACAACTTCTTTCAACAGCTTTCCGAATAGTTGCTGCTGCTCATATACAGTCTCATTGATTTCCTTCAGGTTCTTTTTATACAACTTCTTGTCGGCTTCAGCTTTTTTACCGGTCAGTTTTTTCAGGGCCATAAGGGCAGGAATGCGTACACGGTAAAACTCATCGAGATTAGAAGAATAAATAGAGAGGAATTTTACCTTTTCAAGCAAAGGCACATTATCTGATGCGGCTTCGGCAAGCACACGCCCGTTGAATTCGAGCCAGCTGATATCCCTGTTGCGGTAAACGGGCACAGGCAAAATGGTATCTGTTTGAGGCATAACAAATAAATAAGAATAAAATTACGAACTAATGCCCCTAAATCGGTTAAGATTATGTTAGGTTTTATAAGAAACCCGCCTAAAACATTAAAGTAGGAATAAACTCTAAAATTTTTGTAAGTAATTTTTTAGCAAAATTTTAAAAGAGTGATAGTCATTTTATAGCTATTTTTAGATCACAAATGAATGCTAAGCTAAAGAAATACCTGCGTAAAGGACTAAAAATCTTCCTTTGGATAATAGGATCGATCATTGGATTGTTCCTGTTGCTTGTCCTTTTATTACAAATACCCTATTTTCAGAATATCGCTAAAGAAAAGGCTATCAGTTATCTGGAAAAGAAAATTGGTACCGATGTTAATATCGATAAGATAGAAATTGGCCTGCCAAAAAAGGTCATTCTGGAAGGTGTTTATTTTGAAAGCCAGCAGGGTGATACACTATTGGCAGGAGATAAACTTGCTGTAGATATCAGTCTTTTTAAGCTGCTTGACAACGAAGTTGAGATCAATTCAGTCAATCTTCAGGGAATTGTGGCGAATGTAAGGCGCAATAAAGACTCCGTTTTTAACTTCGATTATATAATTAAGGCGTTCACATCAGACAAGCCAAAGGACACGACTTCGGCGCCGATGAAATTCTCCATCGACAGGATTAACCTCGACAGGATCCGTATTAACTATGACGATAAGATATCTAAAAACAACCTGAAGGCAAATCTTACCCATTTTGATACCCGCATCCGCAAGTTCGATCTGGATAAAATGGAATTCACCGTTCCTAAAATAAATCTTGACGGTTTAAAGCTTACCCTCAAACAGGGAATGATTGATGAGATAGCCAGAGGGACTCAAAAAGCAGCGGAAGAAGCTTCCAAGCAACCCGATCTGAAACTCAACCTGGACAAAATCAATATTGCTAATGTAGCTATTGGCTATGACAACGAAGGCAGCCGCCTTGATACAGGGATCAATCTTAAAAAGCTATTTGTAGATGTCAACGAAATTGACCTAAAAAAACAATTGATCGATCTTGACAACCTGGAAATAAACGGTCTAAAGGGCAAGTTGGCCCTTGGCAAATTTGAAAAACAGGTGCAGCAGACGTTGCCTGAAGAAAGCAAAGCGGTGCAACAGGCGCAATGGAAATTTAAGCTTGCCGATGCCGATATTAAAGATGTCGCTTTTAAATTTGATGATGAGAATTCGGCTCCGGTTAAAAAGGGAATTGATTACAAACACCTTGACATTAGCGATTTTAATCTTGAGGCTGAAGACTTATCCTATGCTCCTGATGCTATTTCGGGTACGCTTACTACGCTATCGGTAAAAGATAAAAGCGGACTGCATGTGGAAGAATTGCGAACAGCCTTCTTTTACGGGGCAAAAGGTGCTGAGCTGAAAGACCTATACTTTGTAACACCGTATACACAGATTGAACGACATATTTCTGTTTCCTATCCCTCACTGGATGCTCTTACCAAAGATATTGGCAGTCTTACTGTTGATGCTGACATAAAAGACAGTCATATCGGTTTCAGGGATGTATTACTATTTGTACCTGCTCTTGCTGATACCGCTCCTTTTAAAGGCAATGAAAATGGCGTACTCATCATTGATAGCCGTGTAGAAGGAAAAGTAAGCGACATACGTATTGCCAACCTTGAAGTAAGCGGTATTGGTGCAACAAAAGTTGCTGCGAGCGGAAGAATCATCGGTTTGCCGGATGTACAAAAAGCGTGGTTCGATATGAATGTAAGGGCATTTACCTCAACATCTAAAGACATCAATACTTATATCCCTAAAGGGACGTTGCCGGCAAACATTAAGCTTCCCGGAAATCTTTCGGCGAAAGCCAAATTCAAAGGAAAAATAAACAATTTTGCTGCAAACGTTGACCTTACAAGCAGCTTTGGTAATGCTAAAATCAAAGCGTTATTCGACCAGCGTAAAAAAGGCAATGAACTATATGATGCCGATGTAGACATTGACAATTTTGATGTAGGTACACTGATTACCAATGACTCTATTGGCAGGATTTCGCTAAAGGCGAAAGTAAAAGGCAAAGGCCTCGATCCACAAACTGCCAATGCGAAGATAAAAGCCAATATCATTAAAGCCGAATACAACAGCTACACCTATAAAAACCTGAATGTAGACGGAGCCATAAATAATGGAAAATTTGACGCTAAAGCCGATATGGCTGATCCTAACCTTGAATTTCAGCTTTTGGCCAATGGCGGGTTTAATGGTAAATATCCTAACGGGAAAATACGCCTTAATGTAGATATAGCCGACCTTGACAAACTGAACCTTCATGCAGGACCGCTAAAACTGCGCGGTAATGTCGACGCTGATATAACTGATGCCAATCCGGACAACCTTAATGGTACGGTTAAACTGCATAGCTTTATGTTTGCCAATGAAAAAGAACAGTTTGCACTTGATTCTATCAATATTATCGCTATAAGCCAGCCGGATACGACTGCAATTGAAATTAAATCGCAGTTTCTAAAGGCATACATGAAAGGTAGATACAAGCTGACACAGGTTGGCCCTGCCCTGTCTGCTACTATTGCTAAATACTACAATACCAATCCTACAGCACCTAAAAAATCTAACGTGCCGCAGCAGTTCGATTTTGGACTAGTAGTAGATAATGACCCGGTATTGTATAAACTGGTGCCACAGATAACAAGATTAGAACCTATTAAGATTGAAGGCCGTTACGACAGTGCTACCGATAGCATTAAAATAAACGGGGCTATTCCAAGGATTGTGTATGGTGCTTATACCATATCAGGCGTTGACCTCAAGATTGAAACCCATCAGGATTCACTTGCTTATAATGTAGAAATAGGACAGGTTCAGAGTGACCAGTTTCAGCTGGAGCACACAAGGCTGACCGGTGATATAAAAGACAACGTTATTGATTACAAACTTCAGGTAGAAGACCGAAAAAAAGAAGAACAGTATATGGTGGCGGGTAAGCTAAAAGCTACCGACAAAAACATGGAACTCTCTCTGAACCCTGATGGTTTGAAACTTAATTATGAGGAATGGAGCATAGATGAGAACAACATCATCCGCTTTGGTAATGATGGTATTTATGCCAATAACTTTGATATTAAGAGCGACAGCGGAGAACTGAAACTGCAATCGGCATCAGAAGCCCCTAATGCACCACTTAATGTAGAGCTGGATAATTTTAAAATTGAAACCCTTACCAATATCATCAATAAACAGGAACTAAAAATATCTGGAATCCTGGATGGCAAGGCTGAATTACGCAACCTTACCAACAGTCCGGTATTTATTTCAGATCTTACAATTGACAATTTAGCAGTAAGCAAAGACACCATTGGTAATATTAAAATCAAAGTGAATAATGAGATTGCCAACACCTATACGGCAAATGTTGAAATAAGCGGAAACGACAACCAGGCAACCATTGATGGAAATTATAATGATGCCGCCAAAAGCTTTGACCTTAATGTTGACATCAACAAACTGACTGTTGAAAGCCTGCAGGCCTTTAGCATGGGTGAAATTAAAGATGGTAAAGGCTACATATCAGGGAAATTCAAAATTGGAGGAACTACTGCCGACCCGGATATAAACGGTAACCTTACCTTTAATGATGTAGCGTTAAGAGTTACACAGCTGAATTCTTATTTCAAAGGAATTAACGACGAAATCCAGTTTACCAATACGGGTATCATGCTGGATAATTTTAAGGTTAACGATGAAGAGAACAACACCCTTGATATAAACGGAAGAGTTAACACAACCGATTACAAAGATTTTGTATTTAACCTTACTGTAGATGCGGATGATTTCAGGGCGATAAACTCAACCGCTAAAGACAATGATTTTTATTACGGAACGCTGTATTTTGATGCGCACCTGAATGTAAAGGGTACTCCCCAAAGCCCGGTTATAGACGGTAACCTTAAGATAGATGACAATACCAAATTTACTGTGGTGCTGCCACAACAGGATCCGTCAATTGCGGACAGGGAAGGTATTGTAGAGTTTGTAGATGAGAGCAACAAACAAATGATGGAACGCCTTAAAATTGAGCAGACTGTAAATACTACCGAATTTAAAGGTATGGATGTAGCTGTGAATATTGAGGTGGTTAAAGAAGCAGAACTCAACCTCATCATCGATAAAGGAAACGGTGATTACCTGCAGCTTAAAGGAGAAGCCCAACTTACAGGCGGTATTGACAAGTCGGGAAAAACTACCCTTACAGGCCGTTATGAGTTTACCGAAGGTGCTTACCAGATGACATTCAATTTCATTAAACGAAAATTTGATATACAATCAGGAAGCTATATCCTTTGGACAGGCGAACCTACCGATGCGACCATCAACATTAGTGCAGCTTATAAGGCTGATATTGCCCCTATTGATCTTGTTGGCCCACAGATAGCCGTTGAACAGCAATCGGTACAAAACACTTTCAAACAAAAGATTCCTTTCAATACCATTCTGAAAATGGAGGGCGAATTATTAAAACCGGAACTTTCTTTTGATATCGAGCTTGAAGAGGGAAACAATAATGTGTCTACCAAAGTTATTAATACCACAAACGCAAAACTGGCACAGCTGCGCCAGGAACCGTCTGAACTTAACAAACAGGTTTTTGCAGTATTGCTGCTGAACCGTTTTGTAGGAGAGAATCCATTCTCAAGTGAAGCAGGCACATCAACAGGAGCTTTGGCGAGACAGAGTGTGAGCAAGATATTATCGCAACAACTTAACAATCTTGCCGGTGACCTGATTAAAGGTGTGGAATTAAATTTTGACCTTGAATCTACCGAAGATTATACCAGCGGGGAAAGACAAAACCGCACCGACCTGAATGTAAGTGCTTCCAAAAGGATGTTTGACGACAGGCTTAAAGTTACTGTAGGCAGCAGTTTTGGTGTTGAAGGACAGGCTCAGGCCAATGAAGACACCAACAATATTGCCGGAGATGTCGCAGTAGATTATCAGTTAACTAAAGATGGCCGCTATACTGTAAGGGCATACAATAAAGATGAATATGATGCCGCAGTACAGGGTCAGGTTATTGAAACAGGCGTATCGTTAATATTTACGCTGGATTACAACAAATTCAGGGAACTTTTCCACAGGACTGAGGAAGAAAAGGAAATGATAAGAAAGGAAAAGGAATTAAGAGAAAAGAAAAAACAACAGGAAAAAGAAGAGGAAGAGCGAAAAGCCAGAGAAGAAAAGGATAAAGAAACGCCAAAAGAAAATGAGAAGTAAGCTATTATATTATGTCCCTTTTATCCTGCTGATAGTATATGGCTGCAGCAATACCAGACACTTGCCCGATGGTGAAGTGCTTTACACGGGGGCCGAGGTAAAGATTGAAGACAGCCTTATGTCTAAAAGTGATAAAAAAGCCCTGAAAGCAGAGATGGAAGAGCTGCTTCGTCCCAGACCTAACCGTAAAATATTAGGCTGGCGATTTAAGCTGAGCATGTACAACCTTGCCGGTGAACCCAAAAAAGAAAAAGGCTTTCGCTATTGGCTCAGGAATAAGGTTGGTGAACCTCCTGTAACCTTTAAGCAGGTAGACATGGACTACAATGCCGACGTGCTGCAAAACCGTGCCGAGAACAGGGGATATTTTAAAACGCGTACCAGTGCAGACTCTACCTCATCCAACCGCAAAGGTAAAGTTGTTTATACCGTCAGACCGGGTAAGCAATATACTATCCGAAATGTAATATGGCCGGATTCATTAGGGACAAGGCTTGACAGTGCCGTTACCCGTACCAAAAGAAGAACACGATTAAGGCCCGGAAGTCCGTATGATCTTGACAAGATTAAAGACGAACGTAACCGCATTGACGAAAGGCTTAAAGAAAAAGGGTATTTCTTCTTCAATCCTGATTACCTTATTATTAGGGTAGACAGTACTGTTGGTGACAATCAGGTTGATTTGAGGGTAAGGATTAAAGAAGATGTACCCGAAAGGGCAAAAAAGGTGTATACCATCAATAACATCTTTATTTACCCCAACTATTCGTTAAGTACTGCCAGAGACACCTTAAAAGCCCCTACAGAAAACGACTCGGTACAAAAATATAAAGACTTTACAATCATAGATAATGAGCATAACTTCCGCCCTATCATTTATGACCGTACGCTGTATTTTCATAAGGGAGATATTTATAACCGTAAAGACCATAACCTATCCCTTAACCGTTTGGTAAACCTGGGTACTTTCAGGTTTGTGAAAAACCAGTTCAAGATTTCCGATTCTTTGGACACCGCGCTGGACACTTATTATTTCCTTACGCCCTTGCAAAAAAAGTCAATCAGGACTGAGTTATCTGCCAAGACGAATTCAGCAAACTACAACGGTAGTGAACTAACGGTAAACTGGAGCAACCGGAATACGTTTAAAGCAGCCGAATTATTAAGCATATCTGTTTTTGGAGGGCTTGAGGTTCAGATGGCAGGACAGAATAAAGGGTATAATGTGTATCGGGTAGGTAGCGATGTGAGCCTTACGTGGCCGCGTTTCATCACGCCTTTTAAAGTGGAGACGCCAAGTGCATACGTACCCAAAACAAAAGTATCTGTGGGTTATGAATACCAAAACAGGCAGAAACTGTATTCGCTGAACTCTTTTAAAACATCATTTGGCTATTTATGGAAAGAAGATATTACCAAAGAGCATGAGCTAAAAGTGCTGGATGTAATTTATGTAAGCCCAAGCCGAGTTACTGAAGAATACAATAACCGTATAAAAGACGACCAGAGTGGTGCTTTGCAAAGAGCTATTGACAAACAGCTGATCTTTGGTCCTACCTATTCGTATACTTATACGAATACGATGAGACAACTTAAAAAGAATACCATTTACTATAAAGGTTCATTTGACCTTGCCGGAAACATTACAGGCTTAGCCACAGGTGCAAATATAAAAAAGGGAGACACAGTATCCGTTTTCGGGGTACCATTTAGCCAATATGCCAAAACAGAACACGACTTTAGGTTTTACCACAAATTCAGTAAAAACTCGCAACTGGCTACAAGGGCTATTGTAGGTATTGGCTATCCTTATGGCAATTCCTCGGAGTTGCCTTATATAAGACAGTTTTTTGTAGGCGGCACTAACAGCATAAGGGCATTCAGGGCTCGCTCTATAGGTCCGGGTACTTATAGAGACACTACCGTGACAGCGAACTCTTTCCTTCCCGACCAATCGGGTGACATAAAAATTGAAATGAATGCCGAGTACCGCATGAAGCTATACAGCGTGATACACGGAGCCGTATTTTTAGATGCCGGTAATATATGGCTATGGAATAAAAAAGACGGTATGCCGGGTGCCGAATTCACTTCCGATTTTTACAAGGAATTTGCCGTCGGTACAGGTTTGGGGTTAAGGCTGGATCTCTCTTTCCTGATACTAAGGCTTGATGGAGCTTTCCCTTTACGAAAACCGTGGCTGCCGGAAGGCGACCGGTGGGTTTTAGATGATATAGATTTTGGCAGTAAGAACTGGCGGAAAGAAAATTTTGTACTCAATCTCGCAATAGGATATCCTTTTTAAAGCACAAAAAAAGCATTCGCCGTGGCGAATGCTTTTTTTATTTATTCAGGAGCGACCTCCCCTTTCTTTCTGCTCTTATCAGGCCTTATGATCATTCGTAAGGAATGGTCTTTAGAGAAATAAGCAACCATCCAGTTATAGGCCGTAATAATCCTGTTTCTGTAACCTATAAGCGACATAACGTGTATGAACAGCCACATTGCCCAGGCAATAAATCCTTTAAAGTGCAATTCTGGCTTAGGTATATCGGCAACAGCTTTATTTTTACCAATAATAGCCATTGACCCCTTATCAGTGTATTTGAATGTTTTAAGCGCTTCGTTTTTAACTTCGTGCTTAAGGTTTTTTGCTAACAATGTTCCCTGTTGTATGGGTACCTGTGCCAACTGTGGGTGGCCTCCCATAAAAGCTGCATCTACACCTTCCATAATACAGGTATCGCCAAGGGCATAGATATTAGTTGTATTGGCTACTTTATTGTAACCATCTACTATGAATCTTTTACCGCGTCCGTAGCTGGTTTCAGGAATTCCTTCAAATGTTTTAGCAGATACTCCCGCAGCCCATATCAGGTTTTTAGATTGTATAGTCTCTCCGTTGTGGAAGTAAACAGTATCATCTTTAAAATCGACCACACGGGTATTAAGCTTAATGATAACCCCTAGTTTTTCAAGAGCTTCATAAGTATCTTTCTGAGATTTTTTACTCATCGGAGCCAGAAGCGCATCGCCTCCGTCAACCAGATAAATATTGCTAACGCTTGTAGAAAGTTCGGGATATTCTTTTCGCAAAATACCATTACGCATTTCTGCAAACATACCCGATACCTCAACCCCTGTAGGGCCACCACCGGCTACAACGATATTCAGGTATTTTCTTCGTTCACGGCTATTTTTGCAGATCGCAGCCTTTTCCATACGCTGCAACAGCTTGTTACGCATTTCGATGGCATCATTCAGTGTTTTCATAGGGATAGCGTTTTTGCGAACATTCTCCATCCCGAAATAGTTGGATTCTGCCCCGGTAGCAAAAACAAGACGGTCGTATTCAAGCTCACCGTTGTTGAGAACCACAACATTATCTTCTGTTCTTACCGATAGAACCTCACCCATTCTGAAATTGATATTCTCATTCTTGCGGAATAACTTTCGAAAAGGATAACTGATGCTTGATGGCTCAAGAAAAGCTGTAGCCACCTGGTAAATTAACGGAGGAAAAAAATTGTAATTGTTCTTGTCAACAAGGGTAACATCAAAATTTTTATCACCTTCGAGGCCTTTGGCAAGATTTATACCTGCAAATCCACCTCCTACTATCACTATTTTCATGCATTACTCTATTTAAAACGCCTTAAAAAATCAGCGTTTAACACCACTATAAAGTTAAGGATTTTAGTGTTAACAGTGCTCATATACACCGCTGCAGGAATCATTTTTATGAAATAATTGGGTTTTGACAGGAGATATTGCAGGCATAGTAAATATGCACGCATAATTTATCACAGAATTTTATAGTTATGTTAATATTGTAGCGTTTACCTGAGGTGATGTGTAAATTTATAAATCCAATTCATACATTATGATCAAGTATTTCAGAAAAACATCGCTGCAAAACGCATTTAAGATACTCAAAAATACCTTTAACGGATTTATGGCCGACAAAGGGTTAAAGTTGAGTGCTTCGTTATCCTATTACACTATATTTTCGCTGGCACCGTTGTTGTTGCTTATCATTTCGCTGGCGGGGGCAATTTTTGGAAAGGAAGCGAGCGAAGGGCGTGTTTTCGAAGAAATAAATGGTTTGATAGGAAGTCAGGCCGCGATGCAGGTTCAGCAGATTATCCGTAATCTTCAGTTGTCCGGTAAATCGACAATATCGGCAATTATAGGAGGTGTAACGCTTGTAATTGGTGCAACAACTGTATTTGGAGAAATACAGGATTCTATAAATATGATATGGAGGGTTAAAGCTAAACCTAAAAAAGGATGGCTCAAATTGATTAAAGACCGATTGCTTTCAGGATCCATAATTGTAGGCCTGGGCTTTCTGCTTATTGTATCATTGGTTATTAATGGTGCCCTGATGGCGCTAAATGACATACTAAAATCATACTTCCCCGACCTTACTATTATACTGCTGAATCTTGCAAATATTGTGATAAGCTTTTTGGTAATTACAGTTTTATTTGGGGTAATATTCAAGGTGCTCCCCGATGCTAAAATTGGCTGGAAAGATGTACGTGCCGGAGCATTCTTCACATCGTTACTGTTTTTATTAGGCAGATATCTGATAGGATTATACATAGAAACCACGGCAGCTGGTTCTCCCTATGGTGCAGCTGGTTCTATAATTATCATATTGCTATGGGTGTATTACACTGCGGCTATATTATACTTTGGTGCCGAATATACCCGCGAATATGCCTGCTTTAAAGGCACAAAAATTGAACCTGCCGAGTATGCGGTATATGTGGAACAAACTGAAACTGAAAAAAACGTAAAGTTCATTCCTCCCAGACATGAGGATTAAACTGTCATAAAAAAAAGCTCCTTTATGGGAGCTTTTTACTTATAGATATTTTTGGAATTCACTATTCGTCGCTTCGACCAGAAACCCAGTCAACAGCTTTATGGTAATCGGCTTTATGATAGCCTCGAAATTCACCCGGCATCACTTTACTAAATACTGCGGTAAAATTAATCACAGTCTCTGAATCGGAAATTATTGCTGCCCTGTTCCACCTTGTGATATGGTTAATTCCAAGCAATGCATCCTGTATCCATGCGCCGAGGGTAAAATCTGTGGGTGAATTATCAAGGAATAGAAGATAATTGAGCTGTCCGGTTTTCTCGACCAGATTGGCAACCTGTAGTTTTACAATATCGAAATCTTCTTTGGTTACTTCTCCATCAGAACGAAAGCCTACCATAGTAGCAGGAAGGTCAGGAATTTGTACTATCATGATTTTAGGTTTATGGTTTATACCTATAAAGGTAAGTACCTAAGCCTTAAACATACGTTAGAAGCGTCATAATATAAACAGAAAAATAGACTGAATACTATAGCGCCTTTTCCATGATAAAGTCTTCCATCAGGTAACCGTTACCAATATTTATGTCTTCCTCCCCAGCTTTGCTGTAACCGCTCTTTTCATAAAATGTTACGGCAGAATTGTAACGATTCACATTCAGGCTAACCTTATCGTTACCATTTTTAAGTGCTGCTTCTTCTATTTTTTGAATTAGTAACCTGCCTGCTCCTTTACCTTGTGTTTCGGGAAGCACATACAGTTTGTGCAGTTTTGTAATTCCGGTATGATAATTCAGTTCATAGGAAGCGAAACCAAGGTATTCATCATTCTCAGACAACAACAGAAAATGATGTCCCTTTACAGCAATCTGCTCGGTAATGGCTTCAAGGCTGTACATCATTTTCAGCATATAATTTACCTGCTCGGAAGTAAGTATTTTATCATAGGCAACGTGCCATGTTTTAATAGCTAAGTCATTAATAATCTGGAAGTCTTCAAGCGTTGCTTTACGTATTTGCATTATTCTGTATAAATTAAAAAACCTTATTGTGACTGGTTTTTTGGAAGGTGGTAAAGGTATAAAAAAAATATTGGCACAGTAATTGGATATTACCAAATAACTTATAAAATTGCCGGGCAAGTCCTAATTTACTTAAACCATGAAAACGATTTTTAAACATATAGCACTTTTCGCATTTTTTATTGCTGGCGATGTCTTTGCGCAGGATGTAACAACTGTGAGAGCAAACAGCAGCGACATAAGCGATAACTTAGATCTACGGGCTGTCGCTTCTATATTTGGAGATTCAAGCGATCTTGAAGACTTTGAAAGAAGGCTTAACGACCCTGATCAGCAAATATCGAACCTTGACCTTAACGGAGATAACAGGGTAGATTACCTGAGGGTTATTGAAGCAACGGAGAATAATACCCACCTTATAATTATTCAGGCTGTACTTAGTGCAGACGTGTTTCAGGATATTGCAACCATAGAAGTTGAAAGAGACAGAAACAATAATGTACAGGTTCAGGTTGTAGGAGATGTATATATGTATGGGCCAAACTATATTTATCAGCCCGTATATGCATACAATCCATTTATATTTGACATTTTTTGGGTAAGCAGCTACCGTCCTTATTATTCTCCATGGTATTGGGGATATTATCCAACCTACTATAGCTATTGGGCTCCATATCCAGTATACCGATACAGAAGCCACGTGCGTACTTACATAAATCCAAGGCACACTTACGCCTACACCACTGTAAGAAGCAGTTCGCGTGCACAGACTATGTATAGCAGCAGAAGACAGAATGGTTATGAAAGACAACATCCCAACACTTCTTTCTCAAGCAGAAACGCAAATGCAAGCAATCGTTATGCACTTGAGCAAAGCAGGGCTACGGTAAAAGGTTCTCGCGGAACTACAACTACCAGAAATTCGTTTTCTAATTCTTCAAGAGTAGAGAGTTCTAACATAAACACAGTACGCAAAAATGGCAATACTGTAAGATCTGTAGACAACAGTTCGTCAAGAAATATGCAGCAAGTGAGAACTTCTGATGCTCCTGCCAGGACGAGAAATCAAAGTACGCAGCCTGCCAGAGTGGAAAGAAGCACACCGGTAAATAATACGAGAAATATGGAACGCAGTACAACTGCACCAGCAAGGAATATCGAGCGCAGTGCACCCGTACAACGTTCGGCTCCTGCACCCTCAAACAATTCAATGAGTGTACCTGCAAGAAGCAGTGCCCCAACAATGAGAAGCACTCCGGCTCCTGCCAGACAAAGTGCTCCGGCAGCCCCTGCACAACGTGGCGGAGGCGGAGGAAGAAGAGGTTAAGTTAATTCTATTTATATCTGAAGAAAGAGCATCGCAGCCATAAGCGGTGCTCTTTCTGTTTTACAGCATTAACAAACATTAGCACAAGTTTAATAGAGCGTTATAAGCATTCTGAAAATCAGCGCAGTAATTTTATGATATCGAAATTACTAATATCAAAAAATTACAACTATGAGCAAGAGAATCGCCATACTGGCAACAGACGGTTTCGAAGAAAGCGAACTGAAATCACCTAAAGAACATTTAGAGCAACAAGGCTGGACGGCTGAGATTGTCAGCCTGAAAAGCGGAACCATTAAAGCATGGGCTGAGAAAAACTGGGGTAAAGAGTATAATGTAGACAAAACACTTGATGAAGTAACCTCATCCGATTATAATGCGCTTGTATTACCGGGAGGTGTTATCAACCCGGATTTGTTAAGAAGGCATGACAAGGCCATTGCATTCGTGAAATCTTTTTTTGATGAAAAGAAACCCGTTGCAGCTATTTGTCACGGTCCGCAAATACTTATCAATGCAGATGTTGTTGATGGAAGAGAGCTAACCTCTTTTATGTCTATAAGAAAAGATCTGGAGAATGCAGGTGCCAAATGGACCGATAAAGAGGTTGTTGTAGACAACGGACTTGTAACCAGCCGAACTCCTGACGACCTGCCCGCTTTCAACAAAAAAATGGTTGAAGAAATTAAAGAGGGAAAACATGAACTCCAGAGAAGTTAATTGCAAGGTTGAAACTTTGATTCACCCTGAAAGCTTTTATACCATTGTGTATAAAGGCTTTCTTTTTTATATTTACTCAAACAAATTTCACAATGGAAACTAAAATACTATTACTGCTTACAATTATGACATTTCAGGCAAATGCACAACTTAAACCTATTGCTTACAAAGACGATAGGCAAAAACTGAACGGATTCGCTGCCGTTCCCTCAAAGCCATTAAAAGAAAAACCAGGAATACTTATACTACCTGCATGGAAAGGGATTTCCAATCATTCAAAAGAAACTGCCGAAAAATTATCGAAACTGGGATACTATGCTTTTATCGCTGACATTTACGGAGAGGGCAACTACCCTGCTACCGTAGAAGAAGCAGGAAAACAATCGGGCAAATACAAAAACGATTATAAGGCATATCAAAAGCGCATTTCACTGGCCTTGGAACAGCTCGTAAAAAGCGGTGCAGATGCTAATAACATTGTGATCATTGGTTATTGTTTTGGCGGTACGGGTGCTCTTGAAGCTGCGCGTGGCGGACTTCCGGTGCAGGGCGTAGTTTCGTTTCATGGAGGCCTGGGCAAAGATGCCTCAAGGCCAAATGAACCCATAAAGACTAAGGTATTGGTGCTACATGGTGCTGATGACCCTTATGTTCCGCAAAAGGATATTGATGCTTTCCAAAAAGAAATGAAAGATGGCAAGGCCGACTGGCAAATGGTATATTACGGCAATGCTGTACATGCTTTTACTGAAAAAGAATCAGGTAACGACAACTCTAAAGGAGCTGCATATAACGAAAAAGCCGACAAACGTTCTTGGAGTGACTTTATGGCTTTCCTGAACGAGTTATTTGGGACAAAATAAATCAATAACTAGCAGCATCGGGACTCAAAAGCTTTATGTTTTCGATTAGCTCCGTGGTTTCTGTAGCTACGATATTTTATATTGTACACACTCAATAATAATATTACTATATTTACTTTTATTCTAACCTGATTTAAATGAAAAACACACTATTGCTTGCTGCTGTAGCATGCTTTATAGCTTCATGCTCATCTACAGCTCAGGCTCCTCAGCAAAAAGACTACGCGAAGGCCGATGTAGAAAAATACATGAAAATCATTACCCAGGCAGATCTTAAAAAGCACCTGTATATTGTTGCAGGTGATGAGATGCAGGGACGTAATACCGGAGAAGAAGGCCAAAAGAAAGCCGGAAAATACCTTATTGAACAATACAAAAAAGATGGCATCTCCTACCCTAAGGGTGCGACAACTTTTTACCAGCCGGTGCCTTCAGCATTTATGACAAGAGCTTTCAGCCCGAAACTGAGTGATTCTGAAAATATATGGGCGTATATCGAAGGTACTGAGAAACCGGATGAAATACTTGTCATTTCGGCACACTACGACCACGTAGGTATGAAAAATGGTGAAGTTTACAATGGTGCTGACGATGATGGTTCGGGTACTGTTGCCCTGCTGGAGATTGCACAGGCATTTATGCAGGCTAAAAAAGACGGTTACGGACCTAAACGTTCTATACTATTCCTTCACGTTACAGGAGAAGAACACGGACTTCATGGCTCACGCTATTATTCAGAGAATCCGTTATTCCCGATAAGCAATACCATCGCCGACCTTAATATTGATATGATTGGCCGTCGTGACGATGCGCATAAAGACAACGGCAACTATGTATATGTTATCGGTTCTGACCGTTTAAGTACCGACCTTCATAACATCAATGAAGATGCTAATAAAAAATATACCAAGCTTGATCTCGATTACACGTTTAATGACGTAAACGATCCGAATCAGTTCTATTACAGATCTGACCATTACAACTTTGCAAAAAAAGGTATTCCGATCATTTTCTATTTTAACGGGGTACATGATGATTATCACCAGCCGGGGGACGAACCTCAGAAAATTGAATACGACCTGTTGGCAAAAAGAACCCAGCTTGCTTTTGTAACTGCATGGGAACTGGCAAACAGGGAAAACCGCCCTGTAGTGGATAAGAAATAAAAAAATAATGGGGCTGTCTCACACTTTTGAGATAGCCCCATTTTCTTTATGACTTTAGACCTTTGGACTTTATGATTTAGCCGGAATGTTCTCTAAAATCTCAAGAACAAATTTCCAGTATTTCTGAGCCGACTTAATACTTGCTCTTTCGTCCGGGCTATGCGCTCCTTTGATGGTAGGACCAAAAGAAATCATATCCATATTTGGGTAATTAGTACCAAGAATACCACACTCTAATCCTGCATGACAGGCAACTACATGCGGTTGGTTACCATTTTGTTTTTCGTAGATCTCTTTCAGTACTTCAAGTATTGGAGAGCTAACATTTGGTGTCCATCCCGGGTATGAACCTGCAAAAGTAACCTCACAGCCAATAAGTTCAAATGTTGAACGAAGCGCATTGGCAAGGTCAAACTTAGAGGTTTCTACAGATGAACGTGTAAGACATCCTACATGAATGTTACCGTCTTTCACAATAACTCTTGCAATATTGTTAGACGTTTCAACAAGATTCTCCATGTCGGCACTCATGCGGTATACTCCATTATGAGCAGCATATAATGCACGGATAAGCCCTTCCTGAACGCCAAGCTCCATAATCTTAGCAGGTAGTTCGCCTTTTACTATAGTTATATTTAGGTTAGGTTCAGTAGTTTTGTATTCCGCTTTGATATCATTGATTACTTCCTGCATATCGAATACAAAAGCCTCATCAAAAATTTCAGAAATGATTACTGTTGCAACACTTTCTCTTGGAATAGCATTACGAAGGCTACCACCGTTAATTTCAGAAATTTGAAGACCAAAGTTCTCAAAACCATCAAATAGCAGACGGTTCATGATCTTGTTGGCATTACCTAAACCTTTATCGATATCCATACCTGAGTGACCTCCGTTAAGACCATTTACTGTAATGGTATAACCCACAGAGTTTTCAGGAACTTCTTCTTCATGGTATTCACGCACAGCAGTAACATCTACCCCACCTGCACAACCGATATCGATCTCATCATCCTCTTCGGTATCAAGATTAAGAAGTATCTCACCCTGAAGCAGTCCTCCTTTAAGACCCATTGCGCCTGTCATACCGGTCTCTTCATCAATCGTGAATAATGCCTCAATAGGCGGGTGAGGAATATCAGTACTTTCAAGTATCGCCATGATAGTCGCTACACCAAGTCCGTTATCAGCCCCAAGAGTCGTTCCTTTTGCACGAACCCAGTCGCCATCTACATACATTTCGATACCCTGAGTATCAAAACCAAAGTTGGTACCTGCATTTTTTTGGTGCACCATATCAAGATGCGACTGCATTACTATGGTCTTACGGTTTTCTAAACCTTTAGTGGCAGGTTTTTTAATGATAACGTTACCAACTTCGTCCTCAATAGTTTCAAGGCCTAATTGTTTCCCGAAATCCTTCATAAAGGCAATTACCCTTTCCTCTTTTTTAGAAGGGCGGGGAACCGCATTCAGGTCGGCAAATTTATTCCAGAGCGCTTTAGGCTCAAGGTTTCTTATTTCCTGGCTCATTTATATTTATGTGTGTTTGTTGTTTTATTCTTATTTAAAATATTCTTTTACAATCCTTGGGATTTCCTTTTCCTCCACCTCGCCTATCCACACATTTTTGGGCTGGATCGAGATTACAGGCGCATGTTTGCAGTTGTCTGTACAGGTCATACGTACCACATCCACATCTTTTCTTAATCCGCATTCTTTCAGTTCTATCCTGAAACCTTTGCGGAGCTCTTTACTGTAATGACCGCATTTTTTGCCATCGCAAATAAAAATAACCTTTTCCGGAGCATCTAACTTTTTCATACGGTTAATTTTAGTTTATCCATACAAAAATACTACTTATATTTACAATCCGCTATCGAATTACCACTTCCTGATGAAGAAAAAATACATCTTACCGCTACTGCTCTTACTGCAGATTATCATAATAAACATCCTCTCTGTTTTCCCCGAATTTGTAGAACGCTGGTACAGCAACGGACTGTTTCCTTACCTCTCGAAAAGCGAACGCATTTTCTTCGGATTATTTGGTTTTTCATTGGGCGACATCATTTACGGGGTCGTAATAATCTTAGCCCTTCGCTGGCTTTGGAAAACAAGAAAGACCTGGCGTAAAAACTACAAGGATAACATCCTGAAAATGCTGAGCGCTTTCTCGGTATTTTACTTTCTGTTCCATCTATTATGGGCTATGAATTATCATCGTGTGCCACTTAACGAGAAAATGGGCATTGAGAAAGAATATACTCCCGAAGAGCTTGTTGCCTTTACCAAAAGGATTATTGAAAAAACCAACGCAATACACCGTCTTATTGAAAAGAACGATAGCATAAAGGTTGTTGTCCCTTACGCTGTTGACGAGGTTTACAGTAAGTCAGTAGATGGTTACAGAGCAATGGAACATCAATTTCCTTATTTCAAATTTGAGCACGAAAGCCTGAAATCTTCGCTTATAAGTACACCATTATCCTATATGGGTTTTGGCGGTTATCTTAACCCATTTACCAATGAGGCTCAGGTTAATGATAAATTGCCTTTATATGGCCTTCCGGCTACTGCCTGCCATGAGATGTCGCACCAGATAGGTTATGCCAGCGAAAGCGAAGCTAACTTTATTGGCTATATGGCATCCATTCACAATAAAGACCTTTATTTTCAGTATGCCGGTTATACAATGGCACTAAAATACTGCCTTCGAAACGTCAATAAGATTGACGAAAACAAGGCTAAAAACCTGGCTAAGTTGGTACTACCGGGTGTTCGCGCCAATTTTAAGGAAAGCGAAGCCTTCAATAAAAAGTACGAGTCGTTTGTAGAAAGCATATTCGAATATTTTTATGATAATTACCTGAAATTCAACAAACAAAAAGACGGACTTGAGACCTACAGCAAGTTCGTAGGCTTACTGATAAATTACTATAAGGATAAAGAATTACAATAGCCTGTAACAAATTACGGATTTTAGCTACTTATGCACTATGAGTTCAGAACTTGAAAAGTCTTTTGTAAAACAGCTTCAGGAAAACCAAAACCTGATACACAAAATATGCAGGCTCTACACCGATAGTGAAGATGCCCACAAAGACCTTTTTCAGGAAATTACCATACAGCTATGGAAAGCTTATCCGCAATTCAGGGGCGATTCTAAATTTACCACCTGGGCCTACAGGGTGGGCCTGAACACTGCCATTACACTTTACCGTAAAAAAACAAAGTCTGTCAATACCATTGAGTTCGACAGCAAATTGCACAAAATAGACCAGGACGAATACAATTATGAAGAAGAAGAGCACATAAAACTGCTCTATCAGGCTGTACAGCAGCTAAACGATATTGAGAAGGCATTGGTTTTTATGTATCTGGAAGACAAAGACTACAGTGAGATAGCCGAAACCCTGGGCATTAGCGAAGTAAACGCGCGCGTAAAAATGAACAGGATAAAAGGCAAACTAAAAACGATATTAAATCCGTAAGTGGACATATGGAAGAGTTAGATTTATTAAAGAAGGACTGGAAAAAGAACGAAAACAAATTCCCGAAGCTATCGGAACAGGAAATCTATGCCATGCTGCATAAAAATTCTACTTCGACAGTGAAATGGATATTTCTGATAAGCATTCTGGAGTTTTCATTCTTTTTAGCCCTTACAGTTTTATTTAATGGTAATGCAGGGACTGCTAAAATGCAAAGTTATCTTAGCGGTACTACTGTTGCCATTATTACTGTTCTTGATTATGCCATCATGGTATATTTCTTCTGCATGTTCTACATCAATTACAAAAAGATAACGACTACTGATAAGGTTAAAAACCTGATGTCCAGCATTATAAAAACCCGTAAAACAGTATCAAATTATATTTTTGTAAAAATCAGTTTTATTGTTGTTCTGCTGCTTACAATGTTCGTTTTATATTTTAATAACGAGCCAGAAATCCTTAATGCACGTCATGCTGCCGAAGAACAAGGCAAAACATTTATACTATCCCTGCTTTACTTTGTGATTGTTATTATAGCTGCTGCTGTAGTTGCAGCAGGTATATGGTTATTATACAGGCTTGTTTATGGCTTCCTGCTAAAACGCCTGAAACGAAACTACGAAGAACTTAAAAAGATAGACTTCTAAAAATGAAAAGATTACTGCTTGCCGCATTGGGATTACTATCTCTTTTCACCAATGCCCAAAACCTTGAAAACAGCCTTTTATGGAAAATATCAGGTAATGGCCTGAATCAGCCTTCTTATCTTTTCGGAACGGTTCACATTACCTGTGACGCAACATTAAGCCCAAAAGTAAATGCCGCTCTGGACGCTACCAAACAGCTATATCTGGAACTTGACATGGATGACCCTAATATGATGGGACAAATGATGGGTGGTATGACTATGAAAAATGGTGTTACCATGACTTCACTGCTCAGTCAGGAAGACTACAAAATAGTTGAGGATTTCATTAAAGCCAATACAGGAATGCCTCTTAAAATGATGGATAAGTATAAGCCGTTTTTAGTAAGTGCTATGCTAATACCTTCAATGCTTGACTGCAAGGCACAATCTGTAGAGCAATCTCTTATAGATGCGACCAAAAATCAGAACGAGGAAATTTTTGGACTTGAATCTGTTCAGGAACAACTGGATGCATTTGATGCAATTCCGTATAAAGAACAGATGGAAGACCTTATTGCTTCGGCTAAAGATAATATGGCCAATGATAAAGCCGAATATGCAAAAATGATGGAGCTTTATAATGCACAAAAGCTAAATGAGTTGATGGAATTTATGAAAGCATCGAAAAATAAAACCGCTTCGCATGACGATGTACTCCTTATAAACCGTAATAAGAACTGGATTCCGCGTATTGAGAAAATAGCTAAAGAAAAACCAACATTCTTTGGTGTAGGAGCCGGTCATTTAGGTGGTGAGAATGGTGTAATAATGCTTCTTAGAAAAAAAGGCTATAAGGTAGAGGCTGTAAAATAATATACTTTTCAAAGTATATTATCGTTTAATTTTCTTACAATTGCATTTGTAAATCGTATTGTAATTGAATTTCACCTTTCCAACCTATGAAATATATCATTACTGCTATTCTTCTGTCTGTCTCCTTAAATTTATTCTCGCAGGAAACGACCACAGATTCCATCAAAAAGATGGATAAGGAACTCGACGAAGTGGTTATCGAAAAAAAGAAAAAAGCTGTTGAAAGAAAAGCAGACAGAACCATTTATAATTTTTCGGACCAGTCTCACCTAAACTCAGGGTCATTGATGGAAGGCCTGAAAAAACTTCCCGGGCTTATTATTTCTGAGGTAGCCGGAATGATGTACCAAGGCAAACAGCTTCAGGTATATATGGACGGACGTCCGTTAAACATCTATTCTAACGAACTTAATGCCTACCTGGAAGGGATGCCGGCAAATGCCATTGAAAAAGTAGAGATCATAACCAATCCCGGTGCCGAATTCCCTGCAACATCCGGTGGAGCGATTATAAATATCGTAACATCTAAAAATTCAAAAAAGTATCTGACTGCCACCTACTCTAACGGATACAGCTATACAAAATACACTAAATCCAGAAATCGCTTTAACAACAGCCTTATGCTTAGTGCAGCTAACAATTTATTTAGCTGGCAGATACAAGGAGGGCAAAGCTACAGGGAAAGCTATTCTAAAACGAGGCTAACCAACAATGATATCGTAATTACAGACAATTACTCCGATAATACAAGTCGCTTTTACTACCTTAAGACAGGTTTAAAATTTGATTTTAAAAAAGACCGCCTCCTTCTTAATTACGACATTAACGGTAATAACAGTAACTCCTATGTTTTAGCAGGAGGAACAGGATTTGCATCTGACGATAAAAGTAAATCCAAAAGTTTTTATAATGATGTAATGGCTATTTACCAGAAACGTTTTGATGATACGGAAAGAAAACTGGATTTTCGTTTTAATTATAATGATGGTAACAGTGATGTAAATCTTGATTCAAGAGTTAATGGCAATCCTGTACTTAACAATAACACCGAGCAGAAATATTACCAGTTCAGAACCGATTATTCCCAGGAAACTGACTTTTTGGATAAAACAAAATTCAGTGCCGGTGTTTTTGCCGAAAGACTGGATTTTGAAGCTATTAGCTTTGGCACTGAGAACTTAGACTACAGCAGGACAATACTTGCCGCCTATTCCGAAGGACAGGCGACTTATAAAAAATTCGACTTTATACTGGGTGCCCGCTTAGAATCTTATGATGTAAAAGGCACCACAGATACTGATGATCTTATACCGTTCAGACAGACACGCTTTTTCCCGAATGCTACCATACAGTATAATATAATGCCTCAGGTATATTTTAAAGCCAATTACAATAAAAAGATCAGCTTACCCAATACTTCTGCGCTGAATCCAAACAATACCAGCTATCAAAACCCTAATATCGGTTTTTACGGTAACCCATACCTCGACCCTACAATTTATAACAATTATGAGGTTGAGTTAAGTGCCTTCGAATATTTTACTTTAGGCTATTCATACTCTCATGCCGACAACCAGATCATCAACAGGCTAATATCTACCCCAAATGGTGCGGCGAGCATAACCGAAAACCTGCCAACAGTAAGCTATCATAATTTTAATTTTGGGATTCCGTTGCCTTTTTATGCTCATAACAAAAGGACTTACCGAAACTTTAAAAATGGACTTTAATCCTGACGAGATAAATTTTATGTATATCTATGCCGGGAATTCAAAGCAGGTTATTGACGGGCTTGATACTAAAAGCATATGGAGCATCAATGCTATGACACAGCTACTGCTGCCTAAAAAAGTAAAATTTACCATCAATTATATGACCTCAAATACGGGTGGAAATTATTATTACTACACCATCGAAAGACCTCTTAATCATCAGCTGGACTTAACACTTGCCAAGAAGTTCCTGTCTGATAATTTATCCGTTTCATTATATATGAATGACATGCTGAATACCAACAGGCAGGAAGTTGGCATAGTAGGAACCGACCTGAATTATAAAACCAAATATGATACGAGAAGGGTTGGTTTTTCAATGACTTATAAAATACCCACAAAAAATAAAAATGCTGAAGAATCCAACATCCTGAATAATGAGAAAAAACAGGAACAGCAAAATATTCTGGGTAACTAAAAAAAAGAGCGATCAGTTGATCGCTCTTTTTTTCAATAATTCCATTGTCTTTGCTTGTTAAGTTCTTCCTGGGCTTCCATAACTTCAGCCGGAATAACTTTAAGGAATGACGGATGCTGTTCTATAGCATATTCTATTTTTTCTACAATTTCATCAACCGTTTCATTATCATAATCAATATCAAGCGGCTCCTTAATGATAAAGGACTGAAGAATCCCCTTCTTTTTAAGCCTTAATCCCTTTTTATCAAACGAACGTCGAAAACCATCTATCACAATCGGCACTACAAGAGGCTTGTGCTGTTTAATGATGTGGGCTGTACCTTTGCGGATAGGTTTAAAAGGTTTGGTAGTACCCTGAGGGAATGTAATTACCCAGCCATCTTCTAATGCTATTTTTATATTCTCTGTATCGTTAGGGTTAACTTCACGCTGCACGTCCTGTCCTTTTGCCCTCCACGTTCTTTCTACGGTAATTGCACCGGCATAAGACAGTATTCGCGGCAGCAATCCCTCTTTCATCGTTTCCTTAGCCGCTACGTAATAAATATTAAGCTTTGGATACCAAATATAACCTACGTTCTTTATATTGTCCTCACGCCCTTTAAGGCTCGCATTGAATACATGAAACATAGCCACCACATCGGCAAAGTACGTTTGGTGGTTCGATATGAAAAGGACATTCCTGTCGGGTAACGCCCTGATAATTTCAGAACCGTCTACCTGAAGCTCATTAAAACCTCTGTATCGCCTGTGTGTTAGTACCCCAAAAACGCGTATCAGCCATTTTTTGAGGAATAGTATATGTCCGAAGGGATTTCTTTTAAATAAACCCATGATTTTGTACGAAATAAAGCAGCAAACATACAAAAACTAAGCCTTTATAATACGCTTTTTATCGTTTCTTTAAGCTCGCTGAGTATCATGGCGGTAGCACCCCAAACAATGTGTTCGTCTACTTTAAAAGCGGGAACACTAATAGTTTGTGCATAAGAGGTTTGCAATTCGCTTTCAATTACTATAGAATCGTCCAGAAAAACATCGAGCGAAAGTTCAATAATTGCTACGACTTCATCGGGATTGGGACGAAAGTCAGGCTTAGTTAGTGAGATACCCAAATACGGGAAAACCAGAAAGTTACTTGGCGGAATATAAATTTCGCTAAAAGGCATGATCACATCAATGTCCGAAGGCTTCACTCCTACTTCTTCAAAGGTCTCCCTTACAGCGGTTGCCGCAAGATCTTTATCTTCAGGCTCGGCTTTTCCTCCCGGAAAAGATATCTGCGACGAATGTACTCCTTCATAAGCATTACGTTTTATCAGCACCAGATGTGCCATTTCATCTTTAGGATAAAAAAGCATCATTACTGCCGACTTACGGGGATTACTATCTTTATAATATTCAGGATTCAAAGTAGGCAACCTCGATATAGGAGCCATTTTTGCATGCGCCGTTAGGGCGGGTAGCTGCTGATTTACTATCTTTGGAATGTATTTCAGGAATTCGGTAAAAAGCATTTTGGAATAAATCTTAATTACCATAAAGATACTCAATTATAAGTACCCACAAAAGCCCAGTCTATGTTTAGCAAAGCAGAAGCCCAAATCATAAAAAAAGAGTTCTGGACGGCATTCGCCGAAACCTATCCGCGTAAATGGTTGTTGTATGACACCAAGATTAAAGATGTGTCTTTTAAATTTTATGTAGATAACAAAAAGGCGCAGGTGCTTTTAGATATAGAACCTAAAGAAGACGACAAGCGAACTATTTATTATGAAAAGATAGAATCGCTTAAAAACATATTGCATGATGAATTCTTACCTGAAGCTATTCTGGAAAGAAACTATCATCTTCCTGATACCGGAAAAGTAATCAGCCGCATCTGGGTTGAGAAAACAGGAGGTATCAGCCTTTACAATAAAGCGACATGGAATGAAATATTCGATTTCTTCAACGAAAGCATGGATGCCTTTGAACGCTTTTTCTATGAATACGAAGATTACATCAGAGACCTTGAGATAAACACATAAAAAATCCCTTTCTAACGAAAGGGATTTTTGTTATTAACCAATTAAGATAACCAAATTAACGGAGCATTGAGAAGTGTCCTTTCAATACCCTGCCGTCTTCTCTTGTTGCTACAAACCAGTAATCCGTAGACGGAAGATCCCTGCCATTAAGCCTGCCGTCCCACCCTTAACTCGTTGGAGTCAAAGTGGTGATATGCTTGCCATACCTGTCAAAGATATCCACTGTAAGATTAGGTTCTTTTATTGAGTATTCAATTCTCCATCTGTCGTTGTGCCCATCACCGTTAGGTGTAAAGAAGTTAGGATAATTCAAAAGGACTAATTCCTGTATATCTTCTCCACAACCCAGCGCATCCCGGACAAATACCTGGTACACGCCCGTCTCAAGTCCGCTAAAAGTATTTTCTGTCTGGTAGTTGGCACCATCCAGAGAATATTCATAATAGCCCGAACCCTCGGCATGTACCGTAATGGTATTTTGGTTCCTTGTCCAGTCTGATGTATCTATCTTAACGATAGTGGGGGTCACAGATGTCTTTATTTCAACTTTATTTTCTCCAAAGCAGCTCCTGTCATTTCCATAGGCCTTTTCAACCGTAACGGTATATATTCCAGGCTCACTTACAACAATAGTCCTTGTAGTCTGACCTGTAGACCATAGATAGCTTTTAAAGCCGGCCTGAGCGGTTATAGTAACTACACCCTCATTACATATTGTTCCTGCTGTTTTAAGCTCAGGAACAGGCTTTTCGCCTACAAATAATTTAAAGGAAGTAGTTCCGTAACAAATAGCAATCTCATTATGGATTAATCTTGCATAAATAGTTTGTCCGTTACTGATGTTATTATAGTATTCCGGAAGCGCATTACTACCGCTATCAGCATCTTCCTGAGATATATGATACGTTAACGTATACATTGAAGGAAAATATGAGCCTAATATCTGAGCATTCTGTTCGGTCAGATGAAACTCAAAAGTATCTTCTCCGCCTGGCTCTGCACAAAATATCATATCAGATGGCTGAGTAGCATCGGTAAGCGATGGCAGGCTCTGCATATTATAGCCTTTAATATCAATATTACCGCAGGCATCTTCTATCTGGAAAAGGTATTCTGCAGGCTCAAGATTTGTGAATACATTATTTGGCCCGTTGTCCACATAAAAAGGCTGACCATTCTTAGCCCTGATCTTATATGTAACAGGATAGCCCATTATCTGAAGGATGACATCATTTGGCTGCCCTGCACAAGCCAGCGTATAAGCCGCTGTGATTTCTAATTGCTCGGTATAAGTGAATTCACCTAATATGCTTACACATTTCGTCATTTCATTTGTTCCGTCACCATAACACTCAAATTTCTTAACGATTCTCATCTTACCATTAAAATTAAGGTTATTACGTGTTACATTGTTCGCAAGCAGCAAACCTGTCGAATCATCAGGAACACTACCCTCAACATAAGTTAACCCTGTTAGTGGGTGTTTCCATGTAGCTGTAGCAGGGTCATATAGCTGAAGCCAGTAAGCACTCCCCGCTTTACCATTGCTTGCATCATTAAGAGCAACCATAAACGTACCACAGTTTGGAGTGAATGTAAACGGATCTACCGGAGCAACATAACCTTCAACTATTATATCCTGATCTTTTACGATACCGCAAACATCAGTAGCTTTTATAGTATATGTTCCCGGAGGAAGTGCATCCATGTATAGCCTTCCGTCCGGACCTATCTTCGAAGTCACATTGTAAGGCATTGGGTGATTAAAGCCGGCAGGAGCATTAATAACTGATGCTGCCGTTAAGACACCGTTGCCACTATAGGCTGTAAGCGTGCCCAGACCCACCGTACAGGAAGGAAGCATTGCATTGCCAAAATCCCTCTCTTTATAAGGCGGTACCTCTACAATAATCTCATATTCAAATCCGCAATCATCAGTGATGGTAATCGTATAAAATCCTAAAGGGAGATCATTAAGAGCAAGAATACCATCTAATGTAATACTGGCAGATACATCCTGAGGCAAAGTAGCCGTATACAAAGCTGGAGCAGCTGTTATTATTGCGCTTACAAGTTTAGATTCAGGCACACTGGCTCTGATATATCCAAACAAAGCAAAACAACCATTATTTACACCATACTGAGTCGGTACCGGCTTAATGAATTCAATTTTTAAAGTATCAATTGCTTTTCTGCCACAGATATCAGTTATTTCAACAACATAATCACCAAAAGGAACAGAATGGGTTTCGCTTCCGTAATTGATGCTTTGTTGTGTAAAAGGTCCATTTGGAGTTGTATTATATTCAGAAGCAACAAACTCTGCCGGTGCATTTACAAACTTTACAGTATATGAGGTCGTATATCTTGAAGCATCCAGCTTAATGTATTTTTCTGCACAGGGAACTTTACCCGGACTAAGTGTAACCGATATGTTTGGATCTACAACATTATCAGTCTTTTCATAAACAATATGGCATACATCGGTTACTTTCATGTCATAAGTATACGATTCCGTTTGATAGCGTGGAACTGTCATTACGACATCCAGAGCATACGGATCTCCGGTTGCAAAAGTCTGATTTATTACTATTGGGTTACCCCCTATATCCAGAGGCGAAAGAGTACTCTCAACAGTAAGAGGATATCCTAATGTTCCGGATGTAGCGTTAATAGTATTCATGACTTTTATTGAGTCACAAACCGTAGAAATTGTTTCAGGATAGCTCGTAGCAGAAATATTAAGACCTGCAGAAACGACTTCTAAGGTATACGTTTTAACCTTACCTACACCACAATTATCAAATGCTCTGATGTTATATGTACCAGGAGCAAGTCCCTCGAAAACATTAGAAGCTTGTAGTGGCCTCATTTCTGGTCCGTAAATAATTTCATAAGAAGCACCAACACCAGAGGTAGCGTTTACAATGATATTACCTACCTCTTCGCAATGATGCGAAGAAGTTGTAACTTCAAATGCAAAAGGAATCACATCATTATCAATTGTTATTGTGATTTCTTTTCTGTTAGAACTGTTCCCTAAAGATTGTATTGCTTCAATTTTGTAGGTTGCTGCCGAAAGGCTGCCTAAGTAATTAGATGTAGTAACTGTAAAAGGATTGACATCGTCTGGCAATATAAACACTTTATACAGTATTGAAGAATTTGGTGTTGTATTATTTACTGTAAACGTAAGGGAACCATTACCCAAACAAGTTTCATTAGTTTTAACAACACTAAAAGTAAAATCTGATAGTTGACAATATGCTGTTGATGCAAACAGCATAACTATCATAAGCGTAAAAAATCTTTTCATAAATCTCCCCCGTTTAAATCATTTAACCTGTTTCTTAATCCATTGCAGAAAATCAGGAATCACCTTCATCATTCTGCAATATTAACTAATAACAGCCATAACTTATTGATAATCAGAAAAATGAAAATGCAGTTCATCGAACAATGCTGCAATATTCATTTTTTAAATATTAACAATAAATACAATTATCTGAAAATCAGATAATTACAATCTGGGGGAGCAAGAAGATTTAATTATCAAATAATGTTAAATCTCTTGAAATGTTAATTATAGCTATCTAAAGCTACAACATTCTTTAGAGAATTACAAGCAATTAACTTAAAAAAATAAGAATACATAAAAACAGGCAGCCTTTAAAAGAGACTTAAATAGAAGTATTTTCTTTCATTTATTCTAAAAAAAATCTTAAAAAAGTTAAAGAGTCCTTAAAATCAACATTTTAGCTTTAAGACAAATAATTAACATTGTCAGAAAAAAAAATTAAAATATAATGGTCAACTAAACCAAAAGCATGGATTAACAGATCTTTAAATAGCAAAATGAGATATCAAAAATCAAATTTCGAATGATAATTATGATTGTTCTTCTATAAAATGAATTATCAGAATGACATAAAACAAAACCCCATCCGTATTGGATAGGTTTTGCTGCGCCAGTTCACTGCGTTCGTGTTCAAAAGGCCCGAGGCCCTGGCCGAACTGGCGTAGCAAAATCGACGCCCCCCGATAACTATCGGGGCTCCCACAAATTGCAGTACCTAAATTATTATAAAACAAAAAACCCTTCATCTTATCGATGAAGGGTTTTCAAAAGAAAGGCGACGACATACTCTCCCACAAATTGCAGTACCAT
>QFQM01000358.1 GCA_003243255.1 Flavobacterium psychrophilum
TATGCTTCATCATTACAACCCGGATTTTCTATTTCATGGTCAGCAATTGGGGCTTCATCTATTGGGCAAAGTTCTTGAAGTTTCTTATGATACCTTTTTCGAGTGTGCTTATCAATTAACAAATTGTCACACCTTAATACCTGAGTAGTTAGAGCACCACCCCAAGAGTTCCACAGATCATTTTCCTTCATCTTTCCCTGATCCCTTCCCAACTGAGAAAACAAATACATGAGAACACCGAACAATCCTAAAGAAGATCCAACGTGGATTAGGTTCTCATAATGTAATGAATAAGAAACTCCAATTATTATTAGCGGAAAAAATAGTATAACAACTGGGTAGAACCTGGCCTTTAAAGAGTATGTATCAAGCATCTGTGAAAGTTTTATTCAAAAACAAATGGAAGTATTTTAGTAGTTGTAACAATGATTGCTAAAGTGGGGATCGGGATTTTCTTATTAATGGCCTTCAAATCTTCTATTGTTGCTTTATCTCTCGCACTTAATTGCTCAAGATCCATAGGATGAGTATGCCACTCTCCAACGTAACCGATTATTCCACCAGTATGTTGTTTGATTTTATCAACCTTAGCAGGAAGGCCAGTAACGCCTCTTAAAAATGCAGTATAGGTCCCTTTACTATCTCCTGTCTCTTTTGTTATTTCGAAAACGTGTATTGTTTTCGTCTTATAATTAGCAACCCCCAATAGCACACCACCGGTCTCAACTTTGCCTCTTTGTTCAGACAAACGAAAGAATTCTTCCTTAACGCCTGCATGCAGACGAATTTCCCAACCACTATCCGCGTTACAAATAAAAGATTCGAATGGATTAACTCTGTAAATCACGGTCTTTACTTTTGGAATCCCTTCTGTGTCCAAGATGTTCAGATATACAATACCCTCTTTTAAATCTCTCTGAACCTCCCTCTCCTTATAAAGTACTTTTGAAAAAATTGCTGCATGCATTGATATGGTATCATCAGACATAACCGTAGTTGTAGAACTGCATCCTAATCCAATGTCGATATTTGTGATTTCTCTCTTTGCATCTCGTCTCCTCCATTCTCGGATATTCATGTTCTCTTGACCTAAATAATATGTGAAATTAATTAGATCATCTAACCGAGGGTTCCTTTGATTACCTTCGATGTAGAGCATTCCTAATCTTCCATCATCCGCGATTTCGCAACGCGCAATACGTAGGCCTTTCGGAAGAGTAGCTTTTGAAATCCAATTCTGAACTAAAAGGCTAGCAGTGGAGTCTACAATCCAGTCATACTTAGAGAAAACTTCTTTAGGTAAAAACTCTATTCCAATAGGGAAGGCAGCATAATCTTTCTTAAGATCAAACTCATACCAACTAGAAATTTCATTTATTATAGCTTCTGCCTTATTTCCTCCGATCCAGTTAGCTCCAAGAACGTGACGTGCCAAATTATGATTTAAAAATCTATCACCATCAACGACACCAATCTTCATGCTCCCAGCTTTGGAATCATGTTGTATTAGCTTTGAGCCCAACGAACCAGCACCAATAAACAGCCCTCCTGTCGCTCTAATTTCACCTGATAATTTTTGAGCAAGCTTAGAACTAAAAGGTTCAACATGAGTTAGAAAAGCAACTTCAGCTTCGTCTGGAAATTTATTTGAAGTAAAATTTTCGCTATTGAGTACGAAACTTATAAATTCATAATCACCAGAATATCCTACAATTTTCTTTGGTCGCTTGATGGCATGAGTTATCGGAATGAAAATTCCTAAATGCAGCCCACAGTTAAAATAAACTGACAAAGATCGCTTAATATCAATACCATGATCTGCAAAATACAATACGAGTTCTCCAAATGTGGAAGGCAGTTTGGTAATGTAGGTCGAATCAATTCTGTCTACTTCACTCCATACCAACATGGAAAAAAAAGGCGCAGGAATATTTAAATTTCTTGGATCCTGTTTAATAGCCTTGTCAGTTTCAATTATGCTTTGAATTTGAATGAAAGGAACTATAGAAATAGTTTTTAATAAAGAAGGGCCAGATCTCATATTACCTTTCCCGAAATAGCTTAGCATTACGGCCATCGGCTCCTGCGGAATTAGCCGAAAGTCCTCATTTACTGTTTCAAACAATATATCATACAGATAACTATGGTGTCCCAAATAATTGTTAGGGTTTTGATCAAGTCTAAGGGGGTCGAACTCATCTCCGTCTTCAGACAATTGACCAGTGGCTGCTTTAAATAACCATTGTTCTCCTACCAATAAAAGGTCAGAAATTCGTTTGCTCGCAAACCATTCGTCAGGACTATTTCTAACAAGACAAAGATTTGCTGGATGATCAGAATTAGTAACATATAGATGAGATAACCTTTCTTTTGGAAAATCCTCACGATCGCTGAGCAATAAAGGAATTCGATGAGGGAATGTTATCAAAGAAATTTTTATCAGCATTGGTTCTATCTTGCGTATATCAATTCCACCCACTGATCCTCTGGGTGGAATTGATACAGCAAAATCAATCGGCACAACAATGTTGTACTCATCGTATTTTAAAACACGGAGCACGTCAAGTGAAAAATACTTTTTAATCTCTTCAAAAGCATTTTTCACTTCTTCCGGCAATTCACCCTCATATGGACTAAGAATATCACTATATGCCATACGGGATTAACCTTGTTTTATGATTGTTGACGCAGCTCCACCTGCTCCAGCAGATCCTTGTGCACCACCACTACTTTTCTTAGGGCCTTTCGTGGGCCCATTTGCTGTGATAGTAAATTCTAAAGGCTGAGGATCTGATTCAGATGGTTCTACTGACGTGTTGATAAAATCAGAGGAGCTTCCGAGCTTCTTAATGTACTCTTGCTTAGCTTCATAGTGTGGTGGATTATCGTCATCATTAACTATTTTCTTGCTCGAAGCAATCACTTTACATCCAAGATTTCCGTAGTCGAGAATTTTGAGTGCCGAATCAACAGGAGTTGAATTATCCGATTGAGGAGTATCATTAAAAAATGTCCAGGAACAGTGATGCGGGGCTAAAAATAAATCCCATTTCAAAGCTTCTTCATTCTTGTGCTTCTTCGTCTTGTCAAGAATGACTTTCCACGAATAGTGATCAGAGTCTCCTCCGAACATAGCTAAGCACGAAAAAAAATCCGAGGATGCATACTCCTTGAACCTTGCTTGGAAAACAATACTAGTAGAATTTTTATCATCAGCTGAAGTTAAGTGTTCTTTAAAAGGTGCGTGAATAAAAACAGAAAACGTGCTTTGTGTTTTTCCATTAAACTCATTTACCACAGTACCTGGAATTGCACGCAAATGATTCAAAGCACCGTAGTTTTTTGATTTAGGATCGTAACCAACGATCTTAATCCTGTTTCCGGATTAAAGCAACTCCACACGCTTTACCTCGACAGTTCACGCGTGGTGCAGATGATGCCGCTGAAGGGCCTCGACAACCTCGAAAAGCTTTCGGTTAACTGGACGCAGGTGAGCGACCTGACCGCGCTGGCGTCGCTCAGGAAGCTTCAGCGAGTGTATTGTGATCATACGCTCATCAAGAAAGATGTGGCCGAGGCGTTCATGCTGAGCCATCCGCGGGTGTTGGTAATTTATGATTCCGAGGATATGCGTGGCTGGTGGAATGCGCTTC
>QFQM01000359.1 GCA_003243255.1 Flavobacterium psychrophilum
TACTGGGCTCACTCTGCTGGTTAATTATTCCTGTACTGATATTCATATTCACGCATTCTTATGGCAATTATAATATCCGGCGCATCATTATGTTGCGAAAAATGGTGAGAGGCAACAGCATAAAAGGCTATAAATTGTCGTAGATCTTTTAGAGCATACTTCTCAGCAAGAAAGATTAATTAGATCTGAGAATATTACGGTTGATGTATTCCATGATATCATCAACAGTATATTTCTCACTATGATTTTTTGATATCTCACGCCTTCTTCCTTTGATAATCATTTGCTTGACCATTCCAAAGATAGAATGGTATAAAAAGTCGCGATCGGAGTTTTTAATCTTAAGTTGTGTACGCTGAGTGTCCATGATCTTGCAGAACCTGTAGAAATGTACCTGTTCCATTTGGGTGATCAATTGTCTGCTTTTAGGCGTGGAGGCGTGGACCTGCTCGCTGATAAAAAGTAGTGATATGCCGTCCAGCCTGAATAGTTCCTGTACTGAAGATCTGATATAATGTTCCAGCTGCGACTTTTCCTTAGTATCATTTTCGCTCAGCTCATCAATTGAGGCTATGCTTACATATAAATCTTTAAGTATCGTGATCAAAAGATTTTCCTTGCTCTCAAAATGATAATTGATCATAGAACAGTTGATGTTTGCTTCGTTTGCAATATCACGAATACTAGTCTGCTCATAACCATTTCTGGAAAAAAGCTTCACAGCACTTTTGAGAATTGTTTCCTTGGTGTCTCTACGTTCATTTACTTCATAATCTTTCATCCTATCGATATTGATATGATTAAATTTAATGCCTTGAGCATTAGCAGAATGCTATTTTAATATCAGCACCGGGCGGCTGACATTTTGATACATTGCCTCTGAAATACTCCGATTGGCCATATGATAGAGAAAACTGTGTTCTCCAGGTAAAGCAATAATAAGGTCCGTGTGATGAGACGCTGCAAAAGATAATATCCCCCGTACGATCTCTTTACCGAAAGAATAATGGATACTATAAGGTATATTTTTCAGATAACCGTGTACGTAGTTTTCCCAAATCTCCTTGTTTTGATCCCTGCTATCCTTGTCACCTTTGGCATCAATATAAAGTAACATCAGATGACGATTCTGGTTTATTAGAAAAGACTTATAATTTGACAATCTTTCCAGGTGATCTGCTCGGCTGATATCACATGGAATAAGCACATTAGTCACTTCTTTATAATGATATCCTTCGGGAACGATCAATGTTTTAACCCGGCTTGTCCTTGCAATACTGATAATATTTTCTGAAACAGTACTACTTGTATTATCTGCTTGATTTTCATTTCCCAAGATGAGCAGTTCGATGGTGTTATCGGCTTTGAGATAATTATTGATGCTGCGCAACATGGTAAGAGGACTTGTGACCTTTGACACATCTGTTGCAAAACCTGCTCTTTTAATTAATTTTTCCAGGTGATCCAGCAATGCTTCATTATTTTCACGTATGCTGTTGACCGTTTCTTCGTTCACAAGCGTGTAACCCTCCGAAATATTGATATAATCAAATACAGAATCATATGTTTTCATGAGAATGATATGATCATAGTCATATTTTTCAGCCCATTGTGCCGCAAATAAAACGGCATTTTCGGTTGTTGCAGTTGAGTCAACCGGTATGAGTATTGTTTTCATAATCGCTCTATTTTTTCTGCGTTCAAGAAGTCAGATGTCAGCGAAATTCTGCATGATGATGATTATGTGATGGCAAATGACCCTATTTTATTCTAACAAATATACGGTAATTAGTTTAAATTCAAACTATTTTGAGCGAATTTTCGTAAGATTATGTTAACGTGTAAATATCTTAAGTTTGATAGGTCACTAGCTTTGAAATCAAGCTTTATCCCCAAATAAATGGTCAACCAGTATTTTTTGAACGATTTTATAGGATAAATCTTTAATTCTTTTATAATCATTATTTATACTCTCTGCCAGAAACTCTAGTATTATACTTTTGTTAGCAGCAGCTTTGACAGTTCCCCTTCCAAGAAAGCCAGGGTTCGTGTGTTTCCAATTGCCAAAGTAAAAGACTTTGATATTATTTCTAAAATGCCATAGCCTTTATCCCATGTATGTACTTCAGAATGGCACAATTCTAATACTTTTATGGAAACCAGGACTTCATCCTTTTTGGAAAATCTATTTCGATATCAACAGTATGGAATACCCTGTCTAATTCTTCTACTAATGCATCTACGAAAACAATTAAGATTAAAAGATTAGGGATATAGCAAAATTTTCTACTATGATCCCCAAATGATATGAGAAAGCACATTCTTATTTTAGTCTTTCATCTATAAAAAAGACCGATTGTTCTATTTTTTTATTTAACTTTGTCACGGATAAAATTATTGCTGATGAAAACTCAAAAATCCGAAAATACCAAACAGCTGATCATCGAAAAAACATCGACCATTTTTAACGTGAAAGGTTATGTAGGTACATCCATAAATGATGTAATGAGCGCCACCGGACTTTCGAAAGGTTGTATCTATGGTAATTTTGAGAATAAGGATGAAATTGCATTAAGCGTATTTGACTATAATTTTGGTAAGGTAACGCAGCATATGAAAGAACGTATTTTAGCCACTGAAGATTCTATCGAAAGACTGCTTGTTTATCCCCACACTTACAAAAACTATTTAAGATATCCGTATTTACAGGCAGGCTGCCCGATTTTAAATACTGCTACTGAGGCTGATGATACACATCCGTCACTCCAGAAACGTGTACAAAAAGCCCTGGACTTTTGGAAAACATCTATCGAAAATCAAATCAAACGCGGCATAGATAGAAATGAAATAAAAGCAGATACCGATCCGACCGAAATTGCTGTAGTGATGATCTCGATGATCGAAGGTGCGTTTATGCAGGCAAAGGTCAACAACCATATGACAGAGCTTAATATAGCGATGTCTTTTTTAGAGAAACTGATCAGAAATTTGAAAGCATAATTTTTTTGCTCACAAAAAGACCGATTGGTTTATTTTTAACAATTAAAATATTTAATCAATAAATGGAAACATTTGATATTACCGTAATAGGGTCAGGTCCCGGCGGATATGTAGCTGCTATCAGAAGCGCTCAATTAGGATATAAAACTGCAATTATTGAAAAGTATAATACTTTGGGCGGCACTTGTACCAATGTAGGTTGCATTCCTACCAAAGCTTTGCTGGATAGCACCCACCACTATTCAGATGCACTTAATAGTTTCGGAGCACACGGCATAGAATATTCGGATCTCCGGCTCAATATTGAACAGCTTTTTAAGCGAAAAAGCGAAGTAGTGACCAAAAACACACAAGGTCTGGATTTCCTGATGAGAAAAAATAAGATCACGGTTTTCCACGGCTCAAGTTCTTTTGTTAATAATGAAACCTTGAAAATTGGACACGATGATCAGACTGAAACTGTAATTAATTCAGATAAGTTTATTATTGCTACAGGGTCAAAACCGTCCACAATTCCGGGCATTACTATCGACAAAAAGAGGATCATCACTTCTACCGAAGCGCTGGAACTGCAGGAAAAGCCCGAGAGCATCGTAATTATTGGCGGCGGCGTAATCGGTGTGGAAAT
>QFQM01000360.1 GCA_003243255.1 Flavobacterium psychrophilum
AAAAACATTTAAAAAGATATACTTTTTATAAGGTAATGCTAAGCGCGCTATTTTTTTATAATCACTCATTTAGATCAGGTTCATCTCTTCGATGATGTTTTTTATCTTGGCATCTAATGATGCTTCAACTTCTTTAAAGTTATTAATGCTATCCAGCGGTTCGTTTACGCTGAAGTAAAATTTAATTTTTGGTTCTGTACCACTTGGGCGGGCGCATATTTTAGTTCCGTCAGCGAGGTAGTAGATAAGCACGTCAGATTTTGGTAGTTTCAGCTCCTCGATCTCATTCGTAAACATATTAAGTGCTGTCGAAGCTTTGTAGTCCTCAACCATTACTACGCTTTCACCGTTTATTTCTTTAAGCGGATTGTTACGCAGGTCAAGCATCATCTGCTGTATCTCTGCTGCACCATCCATGCCTTTTTTTGTTAGCGATATAAGGTATTCTTTGTAGAAACCGTATTGCTCATACAGTTTCAGCATTTCCTGATATAGCGAACTACCTTTGGCTTTTGCCTGAGCAGCCATTTCGCAAAGTAAAAGGGCAGAGGTAACCGCGTCTTTATCACGTACTTCATCACCTATCATATAGCCGAAACTTTCTTCACCACCACCAATAAATTTCTCATTCGGGAAATCCTTGATCATTTTTGCGATCCATTTAAAGCCGGTAAGCCCTACTTTAAAGCCTACGTTATAAGCTGATGCCAGTTCCATGATCATTGGTGTAGAAACAATTGTAGAAGCAATGAACTCATTGCCTTTGAATAATCCTTTCTGTTTCCATTGCTCTAAAAGGAAATGCGTCATCAGTACCATTGTCTGGTTACCGTTAAGCAGGGTCATGATACCGTTGCCGTTACGTACAGCAACACCAAGTCGGTCACTGTCAGGGTCGGTACCTACAACAATATCGGCATTTATCTCATCGGCAAGCGCCGTAGCCATAGCTAATGCTTCGGGCTCTTCCGGGTTTGGTGATTTTACCGTTGGGAAATTACCGTCAGGTTTTGCCTGGTCGGCTACAATGTGTACATTGTTATATCCTGCATCTTCAAGAAGATCTGGGATAAGCGTAACCGATGTGCCGTGAAGAGGAGTGAAAACCACCTTTAGATCATCTTTAGCTTCCTGAGGTGTGTTGAACGTTGCTGCCTGTAATGACGAACGTATAAAAGCGGTGTCAATATCGTTACTGATGTATTCAATCAGCTCTTCATTCGGCTGGAAGTTGATCTGGTTGTAGTCAAGGGCTTCAATTACATCGATAAGCTCTTTGTCCTGTGGCGGTACAAGCTGTCCGCCATCCTGCCAGTATACTTTATATCCGTTATATTCAGGAGGATTGTGCGATGCTGTAAGTACTATACCCGCGTGGCAGTTAAGGTATCTTACGGCAAATGAAAGTTCAGGGGTAGGGCGAAGTTCAGCGAACAGGAATACTTTAATCCCGTTAGCTGAAAATACATCGGCAACTACTTTTGCTAGGGTGTCGCTGTTATGGCGGCAGTCGTAAGCAATAGCGACTTTAAGTTCCTCGCCAGGGAATGATGTTTTCAGGTAATCTGAAAGTCCCTGAGTCGCTTTACCAAGTGTATATTTATTGATTCGGTTAGTGCCGGGACCCATGATGCCACGCATACCACCGGTTCCGAATTCAAGATTTTTGTAAAAGCATTCTTCCAGTTCTTTTGGAGAAGAGGTCATCATCTCTTTAACAGCATCATGTGTAGCACTGTCAAAAACCGGCGTTAGCCAAATATTTACTTTATCAAGTATCTCTTGTTTAATGTCCATTTTGTTTAAAATTTTAGAGGATTGAAGGGACTTCAAGTTACAAAATACAAACTATAAGATTTTGCTAATTTTATAACGTTCCTCATTATTTTTTGTGCGAAGTATTATTTCGCCAAGAAAGCCTGCCAAAAATAGCTGGGTTCCTATAATCATAGTTGCCAAGGCAATATAAAACCAAGGATTGTCGGTTATAAGTATTGCTCTTTCGTTATTGGCAAGGTGTATAAGTTTCGCTATACCTATATATAAGGCAGAACCGAATCCTATCATAAACATAAGTGCTCCAAGCGCCCCGAACAGGTGCATTGGCCTTTTGCCAAAGCGCGAAAGGAACCATATGGTGATCAGGTCAAGGAAACCGTTTACAAAACGGCTCATCCCGAATTTGGATGTTCCGTATTTTCTTGCCTGGTGGATAACTACCTTTTCGCCAATTTTAGCAAAACCGGCATTTTTAGCCAGTACAGGAATATAACGGTGCATTTCGCCCGAAACCTCGATGTTTTTAACTACTATGTTCTTGTAGGCTTTAAGTCCGCAGTTAAAGTCGTTAAGTTTAACGCCCGATGTTTTTCGTGCAGCCCAGTTGAATAACTTAGAAGGAAGATTTTTTGCCACAACAGAATCGTAGCGTTTTTTCTTCCAGCCTGAAACCAGGTCAAAGCCACCGCCGGTAACCATATTGTATAGTTCCGGAATCTCGTCAGGACTATCCTGAAGATCGGCATCCATGGTAATGATAACATCGCCCTGTGCTTTAGCAAAGCCTGCATGCAAAGCCTGCGATTTTCCGTAATTCTTCTGGAAACGGATACCTTTAATATTTGGGTTTTGAGCAGCAAGTTGCTCTATGGTGTTCCAGGAATTATCGGTGCTGCCATCATCAATAAATATAACTTCATAGCTGAAATTATTCTCAGCCATGACTCTTACGATCCATTGTTGCAGTTCCTGTAACGATTCCTCCTCATTAAGAAGAGGGATGACTATTGATATGTTCATTGAATATTATTCGTTCCCTATATTGTTTACGTCCTGTTCTGTTGGAGCAAATGAGCCATAAGGATTTTCTTTTTTGATGATAGCACCTATAATAAGTGAAAGGATTAGGCCCATGAACGAATACATTACTACAGACATTGGTCCTGCAACATAAGGAGCCATCATTTTTTCCATTATAGACATAGACATTTCCAGTTGTTGAGATGTCATACTTGGGTTAGTAGCTACTGTAACTCTTTTTATTTGCTCTATAGCATCCGGTATAAATTCAGGAAAAATCAGTGTGAATATAAAATAGAAGATAGCATATATAAATGCAGCAAGAGCACATACTCCAACACCGATCTTTAGACATTGTCCTAAAGTTATATAACCTCCGTTAGCTTTTTTGTAGTTTTTACAGGCTAAAGTGATGAATAGCGATGTAAATACAAGGAAATTAAGTAAGTTATTTACGGTGCCTACCCATCCGTTTTTTATAGGGTCCGGTTTTAGGATGTACATTACTACAAGCTCAACAACCATTATGGTGCCAAAGACCACAGCATAAGGCGTAATTGATTTTGAAAGCTTAGGCTGAACAACATTGTTATTTTCCATTTTATTATTGTTTTTAATTGATTGGTTAAAATAATCCACAAATATACTAATTCTGCAATAATGAGTCGCTACATTTGCATTTGAGTTACAGCGAAAAAAAATATAATTGTTGTTTGATATTTAAAATATAATTGTAATTTTGCACACTCAAATAAAAAGTTTAAAAAAATCACCTTCATCGCGTCGTTGGGCTTTTGTTCGGTGTGGGTGGTCATTCCTAAAG
>QFQM01000361.1 GCA_003243255.1 Flavobacterium psychrophilum
AATACAACCGGAATGATGTATAACCTAAAAATTTTAATGAACTGCCTTTGACTTGTAACAACATTAAATACTCTATCTGTTGAACGAACCAGATTTCTGGCAATAGTTATTCGTTCTTCTGTATAGGTATCAAGCAAAGATGCTTTTGCTTTCCCTTTAATTACCAGTGAAAGCTTCCATGCAAGGTTATAGGCATCCTGCAATCCGGTGTTCATGCCCTGTGCACCTACCGGACTATGAATATGTGCTGAATCACCTGCAAGAAAACAACGTTGTTTTTTAAAAGTAGAAGCATAGCGGTGATGAGCATGATAGGCAGAAATCCATTGCGGATCGTAAAGTTTTACCTTCATTCGGGTTCTTTCGGCATACCTGCTTTCAATATCTTCAAATGTAATATCTTCCTTTCCTTCAAGCTCTCTTGGAATGTTTCCTAATATCCTCCATCGTCTGTTGGTGAGTGGAAAAAAGCCTCCAAATGCGTTGTCAGAAAAAGCTAAATACATTTCATCATCAGGTATGTCAACTTTCGCCTTACAGTCGAGAACGAATAGAGATTGCTCATAAGTTTTTCCTCCAAAAGGGATTTTTAATTGCTCGCGAACCATGCTGTCTGTACCGTCAGCACCAACTAAATATTTTGCTGCAATTGTTTCTTCTTTTCCATCGGGCAATTTCAAAATAGCGGAAACACCGTTATCATTATTGATAAAACTTTTTAACTCAGTCTGCCTGTCAACATGACGATTGTGATCATTTAGAAATTCTACCAAAATACTTTCTGTATGTGACTGTTCGAGCATGAGCAAATAAGGAAACTGCGTAAGCCCTGTTCCCATTTTATTCACTGTAACCCGTAATACTTTTCTGCCGTTAAAAAAAGCACCAATTGCTTTTGCAATTTTTCCTTGCTGGATTGCCTTTTCTACGATACCCATTTGGTCAAGAATTTCTAAACTTCTTGCCTGAATAACGAGTGCTCTGGATTGAGCGGTGTGGTCCTTGGTTTTATCAATAATGCGAAAGGAGATTTTGTGAATGGCAAGTTGGCAAACCAGCATTAATCCAGTTGGTCCAGCGCCAACAATTAAGACATCGGTATTTGAAGCGATGTTCATGATTTGTGTAAATGGCTGTTCATAATATTAGAGTTTTATTTTTTGTATTCTAACTGCATTCATTATCGCTAATAACGCAACTCCCACATCAGCTATCACTGCTTCCCATAAATTTGCCACGCCTCCTGCTCCCAATACCAGCACAATACCTTTAACCACCATTGCCAAAATGATGTTCTGCCAGACAATGTTTCTTGTTATTTTTCCAATTTTAATTGCCGAAACGATTTTAGAAGGTTGGTCATTCTGAATGACTACATCTGCTGTTTCAATAGTAGCGTCGCTGCCTAAGCCACCCATTGCGATACCGGCATCTGCTAATGCCACTACAGGAGCATCATTTACTCCATCACCCACAAATGCAATATGCCTGCCTTCATTTTTTATCTTTTGAACCTTTTCTACCTTTGCTTCGGGCAATAAATCACCATAGGCTTCATCAATACCTATCTTTTTGGCGACATTATTTACAACAGCCTGTTTATCACCCGAAAGCATTACGGTTTTGATTTTTAGGTCGTGCATTTCTTTTACAGCCGCAGCGGCATCATCTTTTATCTCGTCGGCTATAGTGATATAGCCCGCATATTTATTGTTTATAGCTGTTACAACAACCGTATCTACCAAGTTTTCTAATTCAGGGGGGTATTCTATATTGTATTTTTTCAACAGCTTTAAGTTTCCGGCAAGTACTTCTTTACCTTCAACAGTACCCTTTAATCCGTGTCCGGCTATTTCCTCCACATTAGTCGCTGCCGTATTGCCAATGCCATCACCAACATATTCTACAATTGCTTTTCCAACAGGATGCGTGGAATTTTTTTCAAGAGCTGCCGTTACTCTTAACAGATCTTTCTCATCTATCGTTTCCGGCATTACCTGCTGCACTTTAAATACGCCTTTTGTTAGTGTCCCGGTTTTATCCATTACAATAGCATTCACCTTTGTCATCACATCCAAAAAGTTTCCGCCTTTGAATAGTATGCCATTTTTTGATGCCAACCCAATGCCACCGAAGTAACCTAATGGAATAGATACAACTAATGCACATGGACAACTAATAACAAGAAATACCAAACCTCGGTATAGCCACTCTATAAAAACATAATTACCTACAAAAAAATAAGGGACTAACACTACTGCCAACGCCAGAAAGAATACAATAGGCGTATATACTTTAGCAAAACGGGATATAAATAATTGCGTTTGCGATTTGCGTGCAGTAGCGTCCTGCACCATTTCTAAAATCTTGCTTAGCTTACTGTCTTTGAATAACGATGTTACTTTTACCTCAGACACGGTGTTAAGGTTAATCATACCTGCTAAAACCTGTTCGCCTTGATACTTTGTATCAGGTCTGCTTTCACCGGTAAGTGCGGCTGTATTAAATGAAGAGTTTTGTGAAAGAAGCTCGCCATCCAGCGCTACTTTTTCGCCGGGTTTTATCTGAATGGTTTCTCCTAACTCTACTTCGGAAGGGTTTAGTACCCGGGTGCTACCATTACGCATTACAGTAACCTCATCCGGTCGAATATCCAGCAACGCTTTGATGCTTGCCTTGGCTCTCCGTACAGCAGTATCCTGAAACCATTCACCAATAGTATAAAATACCATTACCGCCACGCCTTCTTCATACTCTCCAATAGCAAAAGCCCCAATGGTAGCCACGCTCATTAATACAAACTCGTTAAAAATATCGCCTCTTTTAGCCTTCCGGAATGCCATTCGTAACACACTTGAGCCGGCAAGTAAATAAGCTACTGCATTTACAGCAAATCCTATAGGCTTAGAAAGTGTTATCTTAAAACCATATTCCATTATAAGCAATACTGCAAGAATGAATAATGCTGCTAACAAATTCCAATGCTCCATCCACCCCGGCTTGCCGGGTGTTGCTTCTGCACCGTGTTCATGGTCAGGGTCATCATCTTCGTGCTCGTGATCATGATCATGCTCCTCATTTTTTGTATGAGTATGTTCAGGCTTTTTTGGAGTAAGCTTTGTAAGCTCATCTAACTGTAAGTCTTTATCTTGTTTTTTGTTGTAATTATGCTCCATAAAAATCTACTTAATGAATAAAGAAGGTTATTATACCAACGCATATCAATACCAATCCTGTTATGCGTTTTTCGTTATGTTCTATGAAATGAGAATTAATCATTTGTATTCCTTTATACGCAATCATCACCAGTGTTACGATGCCTGTTATACTCACAACTCCATACACCAATGCCAACAATAAAATATTATCCAACCCATAGGCACCGGCGGCTAAGAAAAGACTTTCTACCTCAAGACATGGCGATAAGAACATCATTAATACAAAAATCAATATCCACCTGGTTTTTGATTTTTTAAATTGTTATTTAACCGGCGGATCAGATGATGGCGTAAATGTCGCTCTCGCGCATGATCAGGTATTCTTTCCCGTCCACATTCAGCTCCGTGCCGGCGTATTTGCCATAGAGTACCATGTCACCAACCTTCACGGTC
>QFQM01000041.1 GCA_003243255.1 Flavobacterium psychrophilum
CTCTGTGTTAAGCAATGGCCTGCCAATTGGGACAATTGCACTTGGCGATGATGATGTTGGCGTCCATTCATAAAATGAAGAGTCTATCGTATTTTCGGTGGTACCATAACTGTTGATGATACGCATGGCATGGCCGAAACGCAAACCGATCCTTTTAAAATCCTCCCAGGAACAAGTGTCTGACCCTAGTACAAATACCCGCATGTAATCAAGTGATAGTCCTTCGTCAAAGGCAACGTCCAACAAAGGAACCAACAGAGCTGGTGTACCCTCCAGGATATTTATCTTCTGACTAATGATATATTTCAGCAGATCCGGCAGGGAAAGTTTGATCTCTGATGGGCAAATGAACATTGTTCCTCCAACACATAAAGACCGACATAAATCACCAACGAAAACGTCAAATGCAAAATTGGCAAGTTGTAACAACTTAACATCGAAGTCCATTAAATGATACGATTGCTCCCACGCCTTGATCGCACTGCACACATTACCATGCTCAATCATCACGCCTTTTGGCTTGCCTGTGGAACCAGAGGTATAGATTACATAAGCCAAGTGATGATAGTCAATGCGTACATTGAGGTTGTGTGATTGGCTTTCGCACACATCTTCGGAAGAAGATAAAAGATGGACGATCGTTGAAGAAGAAAACTGAGCACCAACATCTGGATCGTCTATGATCAAAGCCCTTAACTGGCAATCTTCAATGATATAATTTATACGCTCAATTGGGAATTCGTTATCGATAGGTACAAAGGCAGCACCACTTTTCAAGACCGCTAAAACCGCGATCACCATGTGATCGGATCTTGAAGTGAGAATCCCGATACGGTCATCTGGTAAAATAGTATGTTGTGCACGAAGTTCCCAGGCAAGTCTGTTTGCTAATTTATTAAGCAACCCATACGAAATATTTCGGTTCTTAAATGAAACCGCAGAATGGTTAGGGTTGACCTTGGTCCAATGTTCAAACCGGTCTACCAAGGTAAAATCTCCAACACCTGATGAGGCATCGCCAACAAGCGGGCACATTGACGTTGGCACTTTTTGTGACTGCGGCAACGAAACAGTCCTAACAGCAACTGTAGGTGAAGAAATCACCTGAACAATCAATGTCAGGAATGCCGTGCTCATTTCCTTTATTTGAATGCTTGAAAACAGATCTGTATTATAAATGATGTTGAGATTCAGCGAATCTCCGATCTCATTAAATTCAAACGTCAAATCGAAAAGCGCTGACTTATTTAAAGCCGTATCAAAATTTGTTGTCTCTATATCAGATTCAGTGACACTAATAGTCTCTGAATAATAGTTTTGCAAAATGATTAGTACATCAAAGATATTCGATCGTGAAAGATCGCGGGTAATGTTCAGATCTTCCAATAATAAATCGACTGGATAGGCCTGATGTTCGTAGGCATCAACTATTACGCCCTTTGTCTTTGTTACATGTTCAAGAAATGTTGCATCCGGTTCGATTTGGGTCCGCAAAGGAAGGATGTTCAAAAAATAGCCGACCTGGGATTCAAGTTCACTCTGATAGCGACCCGCCACAGGAGTCCCATAAGTGAAGTCTTTTTGTCCTGTGTACTTATACATCAATACATCGAGCAACGAGACTAGCGTAATGAAGATGGTGTTTCCATTACTGGCACTGAATTGTTGAATCGATTGGGTCAGATCTTTTTTTATCGATACCGAGATATTATCACCATTGAAAGTTTGTCGAGACGGTCTTGCTTTATATGTCGGAAAATTCAGCCGTGGCACTCCGTGGGCAAACTGTTTCTGCCAGAACATTCGATGGCTTGTACCTGAACTTTCTATTTGCTGATCTTCCCACGTAGAAAAATCGCGATATTGTATTTTTAATGGAATAAGGAGTTGCGATTTATTCAGTGTATTGGATTGCCACAATATTGAAAACTCTTTTTCGAGAATTTCGATAGACCAGCCATCAGCGATAATATGATGAAGTACTACCAGTAATTGTATTTTAGATTCTGCCGTTTCAATCAGATAACACCGCAACAAAGGAGCTACCTCCAAATCAAACCGTTCATTTACTTTTTCATCAATATAAGCCCTGACCTTCCCTTCATCTTCTTCCCGATAGGTAGTAACGGTGAATGCAATTTCGGGCATTTTTTTAACTATTTGCCGTGGTTCTCCCTCAATGATTTTAAAGCACGTTCGAAGGCTTTCATGTCTTTCGAACAAGTGAATAAATACTTTATGTAAGGCATCTTTGTCGACTCCTTCCCCGAAGGTATAAACCAGTGGGATGTTAAAGTTCAATCCACTTCCTGGCGACTGTTGAAGAATGTAGAGGCGTTTCTGGGCATAGGACAATCCATATGAGGCAGCTTCCGGAGTTCGATTGATATTAAGATTGCTTTGGGTACCAACAGCTATCACCTCACTCAGGTCAGATATTGTCCGTGAAGTAAAAAGTGTCTTAAAAGGTAATTTGACGCCAAAAACATTTTGAATTCGAGAGATGATCTGAACAATTTTAAGACTGTGTCCGCCGAGTTGGAAGAAGTCATCGTATATACCGATTTGTTGTTTGGATAGTACCTCCATCCAGATTACAGAAAGTTTTTCCTGAATGTCGGTTGCCGGCAACGCCAGCAATCCCGTTGGGGATACAGGTTCGACGGTTTTTAATTTTTTAAAATCGATCTTACCGCTGGGCAACAAGGGAAAAGCAGGAATGATCTCAACCCTTGAGGGAACCATGTAATCGGGTAGTCGCAGCGAAATATATGCAAGCACCTTAGCGGCGGTCGTTTCCTTTGAAACAATATAGGCAATGATGTTCTTGTCACCATTATTCACTATCACCGTAACCGCAGCCTTCAACACTCCTTGGCAGCTCTCGATACACTTTTCAATCTCACTTAGCTCCACTCGAAATCCGCGAATCTTAACTTGGCGGTCACTACGTCCTTGGAATTTCAGTTTTCCTTCCCCACAAATTTTCGCACGATCACCTGTCCTATAAACTCGCTTGCCAGGTAGTATAGCTGGAGAAAATTTTTCATGAGTTAACTCGGGCTGGTTCAGATATCCGCGTGCCAGGCCAATTCCCGCAGTGCAAATTTCCCCAACTGTTCCTGGTAATACGAGTTGTGTATGTTCGTCAAAAACCATGACTTGATAACCCGGTAAAACATCGGTGAACACCATGGAATTTACATCACAAACTGCAACCAGAGAATCGATGACTGTCTCCGTTTGACCATATACATTATATAGATTGTAACCCTTTTTTATAATAGCATTCTTCAACCGTTCGTCAAGTTTGTCGCCACCACAAAGAATTGTTTTCAGAAAAGGCAGCACATCAGCATCTACTAGGTAGTGATGCAGAAAATCTGGGATAACCTGAATGAAATTGATTCTATTATTCGTGAGATATAAGTTGAAATTCTCCTTGCTAAGAATTGTTTCACTAGAAGGCATGAACAGTGTATGCCCATTGGACAATGCTGAAAATATCTCCTGTAACGCTATGTCAACTGCAATATTTGTCAGTTGAACTATGTTAGTGGGCTGCTTAAGGTTGTATTTAGTGTTATAGTAATAGAGCAAGTTAACAACAGGGCTATGCTCAACCATTATTCCCTTTGGCTTTCCGGTCGTTCCAGATGAATAAATAACGTAAGCTAGGTTGTCCCCGGTATTTGTTCGCCTTGGATTGGTGAATTCAAGATGGTAAATATCGATTACGAGACGTGTCTCGCATGGCAAAACGTAACGTTCATCAGTGGCGTTATCAACCAGCACAATCTTGCATTGACAATCGTCAATGATTTCCATCTTACGCGAAATAGGAAAAGAGATGTCGATAGGTACATATGCTGCTCCCGCCTTTAAGATTCCCAATATTGAAAATATCAGGTGTTCGGACCTATCCATAGCCACCCCTACAAGATCGTCGGGTTGAATTTGGTACTCTTTTATAAGAGCATGTGCTATTTCATTTGCACGATCATTAACCTGTTTATAGGTAAACAACTTTCCTTCAAAATCAAGGGCAACAGCTGATGGAGTTCGAGATACTTGGTCTTCAAATAAATCGGCAAGGGTCACCATCGGATTTATGTTCTGTGTATCCTCTTTCAGAACAGGGGGCCATCGAGTACTATTTTTGAACAAGGTATTTCGAACATTCAACAACTTACCTCCTGGATCTTCAACAAGCATCGTCGCGATGCCTTCCAAGTATGCGATATAAGTCTCAGCACTTTCCCTATCAATGGTAGATTCGTCATAACTGAGTTGGAGTTGTATACTGGATTCAGACTCTACGCAAATCAGACCTAAACTCGTATTGGGCCATCCGGTAGAAAGAGGAAATTTCATCGTGCCACTACTATTCAAAGTTCTGATGTACTGGAAACGAAATCGGAGGAATTGTACCAATTCGTCATCGTCGATTTCATTTAGTCTTGTGAACACGTCCGAGAAAGGAAAGTGTTTCATTTTCTCCATTACCATCAAATCAGCATTGATTTGCATTATCAAGGCCTCTAAAACGGTATCGTCATCCATCCAAATCCTATGCGGTAGTATGTTCGAAAGCGGTCCAGCAACTCTTTCGAGTTGCGGGGAGGTTCTTTGATCAAATACCACTCCTCCCCCGAGATCTCGCTCACCCGTGATCTCATGCAGGAAAATATACCATGACGCCAGAAAGATGCTGCTATCCCTTAACCCATATTTCTGACAATATGATCGCGAAGCGGGGATAAATGTATCATCGAAAGTCATTATTACAGACCTATAACCTCCAGGCGGTTTTGAGGAAGTCTGATCGAAGGGAAAATTTATGGGTGAAACAGACTTCAGTATTCTCCTTCCCCAATTCTCAGCATGCTCTGACAAGGTATGATTTTTAGCCACATCATTCTGCCAAAGAACGAAGTCAATAAAATCGCCATAAGATTCTTCTCTTTGACTTTGCTGTTTTTCTAAAAATGCTTGAATATCTTCCGTAATTATAGAAGCCGACGTGGGATCGAGCAACGTGTTCGAAACCGCAAAAAAAACACAAGAGTATTCCGGAGGCTTGTTATAGATTATTACTCTATGCAGATAGCTGAACGTTTCAGGGACAAAATTTTCAACTGCAGCTTCTGCTTCCACGAGGGTCCTTCCATGAGTTATATTGCCATTAAAACGGAGGAAGGTTTCCGGCTCCAAATGCTGAAAAACATCTGTCCCCTGTTTAAAATATTTTATACGAAAGATTGGGTGCTTACTCATTACATAAACTACTGCATCTTCAAGTAGTTCGTCAGAGTAACTTGTTGAAACTTCTACCCTGAACGTGAATTTCCCATGATAACCATTAACTGGGTTATCATTTATTTTTATCAGGTAACGCTGATCCGATGAAACTTCAAATGTTTGCTCCGTCATGTCATTAACTTTCTTTTGGCAAAATAACTGACCTGCGCTTTGGCATCGTGAACTCCGTTTGATCCAATTGCAAAAGCCCTTGTTTCTGTTGTACAAGCATTGCAAGATCCGCTATGGAATTACTGTCTGAAAATTCATGTCGTGAAACAATGACTTGGAGTTGGTCATTGATTGCATCACGAATCAGGTCAGTGTTTGGCACAATGCTATTTGACCGTAGATCGCTGCTTAGGCTAAACGTCGATGTTGAGGCGTGGGCGGATTTTGCCACTATATCTATAACTGCATTTTCTGTCGGGGTATAGACTAAATGCCTAGCAAAAGATTCCTCATGCCTGTAAACAAACGAAGTAATAATTGAATTGTACAACTCTGCCATCCGCGCAATCTGTTCACTCGAAAAGATCTCCGAATAATTCAAGTGCAGGTAAGTAAAACGAGGAGTCACCCGGATATCAAAATCAAGAGGTGTATTAGTGCTGACAAATCCTTCTATCAACGCAGGCGCACTCTGAACTTCCGTGGGTGAATCGTTGTAAATATGAAAATCCGTAAAATTAAATATGATATCAAAAAGCGGATTACTCTTAGTGGTTCCTTTAATACCCGCGCTATCTATGATCTCCGACAATGAAAGTTTATCATGAAGCTTTAGCGTTTTTGCTTCTCTATGGATCAACCTAATCAGTTCGTAGATTATTATGTCATCGGGCAAATCGATCTTGAACGGAATAGTATTCAAGAAGCATCCTAGAATTTTATCTCCGTCAGGTATGTCAGGACGGGCATTTGACACGACACCGAAAGTTACCCGAGCTCGTCCCGTCAGGGCGTGCAGAAAAAAGCTAAATGCAGCTAGATGGATGTCCCGAACGCTCACCGAATATGAACGAGCGAGCTTTGAAACTTCTCCTGTCAACGTTTCTCCAAGTTGAAATGCAAAACGTTTGCTGCTCGGCAACGCTGAGAAGTTTGTGTGCACACTTAAAGGAAGCGGCATGATTACGTAGTCGGAAAGATACTCCTTCCAAAAATTGAGATAACTCTCCGTAGACTTGATTCTGTATTGATCAACAATATAATCGCGAAAAGTAGCTTCAAGTTTTTTAGGCTTTTCGTCAGGATCAATCTTTAGTTTATAATAAAGCTGAGAAAGCTCAGTCATAAAACTAGCCTCGCTCCATCCATCAATGATAGCGTGATGACACTCGAATAAAAGCCCTATCTCGTTTGTTGTTAACCGACAGACATACATTTGCCATAGTCCCGGATTGGCAAGATCAAAAGAATTTTCCCTTTCAGCTATTAGCAATTCCCTTAAATGCACTCGTTGCTCATCTTTGCCAAGACTAGATAAATCCTCGAATCTGAGTTTTGTACGACAGTCCAAATATTGATGCACGAATTGTAATTCAACATTGAAGTCTGTGAGATTAAAGCTTGTTCGGAGGATTTCATGCTTATCCGTAAGGTATTGTACAGCCTGGCAAAAAGTACTGTAATCAAAGTCAGGTGCGGTGATCTGAAAATACAATTGATCATGATAAGTGCCTTCATTCCCCGAAATTATTCCAAGGAACAACATACCTTTCTGAATGTCTCCAGTCGGATAAAAGTCCTCGGTACCCGAAGGTATCTTATGCCTTAAAGTAGGATTCGCCATAATATCAAGGCGGATCTTTGATATCATCTCATTGGCTGCACCCCTCTCGGCATTGAGAGTAGTATCACCCACAGACATCGCGATAAAAGCAGCCATTCTTCGAAGTGTCGGGTTTAAAAACACATCCTTTACTTCGATACTAACATTCATCTCCTTTGCAATGTGCGCAATCAGACGAATAGCTTTAATAGAATCGCCTCCTACCGTGAAAAAGTTAGCATCAATCGAAAAATGATCAAGCCCCAGAACACGCTTCCATATTATAACAAGGCGTTCTTCAAAAGAACTTCTAGTATCATCAGTAATTTCCTCTTTAATGAACGACTTAGGGTCTGGCAGTCTACTAATATCTACTTTGTTATTCCCCGTGGTTGGGAATTTTTCCATATTGACATAATAAGACGGCATCATAAATGCTGGCAGCTCAGCCGCAAGAAACTCTTTGATCCCCTCGGCGTCTAGTGGCTGGCGACTGATATAATATAAAACAAGGCTTGAATCACCATTGTCTTTGTATACAACACACAAAGCGTCTTCAACTTCCGGCCAAGCCCGCATTCTTATTTCAATCTCGCTTAACTCAATTCTAAATCCTCGCACCTTTACCTGCGTGTCTTTGCGCCCCAGATATAAATAATCACCATTCGTATTGACAACTGCAAGGTCACCCGAACGATAGATTGTACGTCCTGGAAAGGCACGTAGTTGAATAAATCGTTCGTGCGTCAACTCTGGATTATTCAAGTACCCGCGTGCTACTCCAGCGCCTAATATCCCCATTTCTCCAGTCATTCCCGGTGGAACTAGCTGTCCATAGTCGTCAAGCAGGCAAATACCTAATGTAGGAATTGGCATGCCAATATTGCTCCTGTCTTCAGCGATTTCAGATTTTGTAATATGCTTATAGGACACGTGAACAGTAGTCTCGGTAATCCCGTACATGTTGACTAGTTTGATATTCGGAAATTCGGCATGGAATCTTCCAAGGGTCGCAGGGTGAAGAGCCTCTCCTCCAAAAATAACGTAACGAAGTGGCAATGTCGGTATGGGGGAAGCATCAAGAATGGAGGGCAATAAATTAACGAAGTAGGATGGCACCTGATTAAGCACAGTCACCCCTTCTGTTGTAATCACATCACGGGCAATTAATGGGTCTTTTATTGGAGTCGCCGTTACTATCAGTTTGCCACCATACAACAACGCACCGAATATCTCCCACACCGAGAAATCGAACGCTAGCGAATGAAATAGCAACCATGTATCATGTTGTGAAAATTCAAATTGAAATTTATTATTGAAGAGAAGCCTCACAACATTTACATGTTCAACAATCACTCCCTTAGGCCTCCCGGTCGACCCCGAAGTGTATATCACGTAGGCGGCATCGCGCGGACGACTTTTAACCAACTGTCTCGTATCGGCAAACGAGTCCCAATCACTTTTAGTGACACACAAGTTTTCACCCACGACTTTCGCACTGACGACGTCGTCGGTAATCACAAGATCGAGCCCAGCATCTTCGATGATATATCGAATGCGTTCTTCAGGATAATTGGGATCAATAGGTACATATGCCATACCCGCTTTCAAAATACCAAGGATGGCTACGATCGCTTCTTCAGTTTTTGAATGAAGTAATCCTACAAGTGTTGTATTCGATGACCGCTGTAACAAATATCCAGCGAGTCGATCGGATTGTTTGTCCAATTCACCATAGGTCAGGAATTTACCATTGCCCCCAACAGCTGAGCATCCATCAAATCGTCTGGCACATTCACGAAATAGACTAACAATAGTCGCATCCTCCGGAAAAAGAGTGTCAAGATCAGTAGGACCTTCAAATATATTGAGGCTATCAACTACGTGCTGAAACGAAGAAAGTTCCCGCTCAAGATCTGTACACAACCATTCGAGGCTGCATTCAAAAAGTCGGCAAAAACCTTCAACCTCACGTTCTCTATGAACATCAGTATCAAATGAGCAAATCACAGTGATAGTGGATTCCTCCTCAATGATATCGAGATTAAACCCTGATGACCTGTAAAATTCCTTCCAATGATTGGCATTATTATAACGAATCGTATAATTGTAAAGAGCATCTTTGCAGTTCGATTCATTTGCCTCAAGCAGCGAAATTAATTTTTCAGGTTCAGCGTCGGGATATGAATATATATCTTTGATCCATGCGTGCACTTGCCGAAGCACGTCGCGAGCAACGATCCCATCATCCATCACCGGAAAGAAAACATTATCAGGCAACTCAGTCGATACGACATTGGGGAAACTGAATGCGGTGGTACCAATCGTGAATTTCTTCCCCTTGAAATAGTGTCTTAATACAATGACATACCCTGCCATTAGCAATTTAAATTTGTTCAATACTTTCCCGTCGCAGCTGTCAGCTACAACAGTACAAGTTCGGGCAGAGAACGTGGACTGGTATACACTTAATTGTTTTTCCGAAGGCAAGAACTGTGTCATAGAAGTCTCGGAGATTACATTGGTCGTCTCTTTTAACTTGTTGAACCAGAAGTCTTCCGAAATTTTGGCAGTTAGTCTAGTACTTTTCATTGCTAGTCAGTGAGTAAAATTCGGGAATGGCAAGATGGCCGCACATCACTTGATTTCCGTAGGTCACGAACGATGTTAATCCTCTTTAACCACCTGTCAGTTCCATCGAATCTTGGCTTGAATCCCACTCTACCGTGTACGACCCTGTAGTTATCAAGGATACAGCAGTCGCCCGGTTCTAATACGAGAGCTCTCAAGCTATTATTGATTTGTGAGACGATTTCCTGAAGCGCATCTCTTGCCTCGCTATCAGATGGGTCGGTAACCATAAAAGCCGGATCAATCCGCAGATATGGATTGCCTGGATTACCAAACAAGACACTCACCTTTGAGCCTTTTGAAAATCGCCCCCCACTAAAATTCTTATCAGGGAGAAAGGTATATCTGTCCGAAAATAAGATTTTACGCATGTCCGGTGCGAGATCAATATCTCCAATAGAACCGACCTGCGTTTCTACCCGATCCGGGTTTCGAAGGCACATCAATAACAAATGATCCGGCCGATAAGGATGAAATGCTTCTTCGACGTGCCATTCAAGATTGGCTACACTTCCTGTACTCAATTGTTCGTGTTCGCTTCCTTTGATCGGGACAATATCATTTACCAGATCACCATCTCTTTGCGAGCTCCAGCCAATAGGGTCACCTAGAAAGGAGCCTATCAGAGCGAGTAGAATTTCTTCTCGACTGGCGTATTTGTTTCCTGTCAGAATTTGTGTTGGAGTTGGGCCGATCTGACTATCGTCAACATTGATTCCCTTGATCAGGCAGGCACCATAACCGTCTTCGTTATACTTGAATGCATTAAGAAATCGAATAAGGCGCTCCGGCATACTTTTCTGGTGGAGCATCAACTCTTCTATAAACGAAGAATCATTTATTGATTTCCTTTTGGCAATAAGTTTTGTGAGCAATCCTTCGACTTCGGCCAACTCGCCATTCAAAAAATTAAATGTTTCCAAATCAGTCATTTGTAAAATCGTCTTTAAAAACTTGTCTAGTTGTTCTAACTACGGATTTAGCAAAATCGTATACCCCGAAGCCAACTTTTAAGGTCAACGTTTTGACGCACGTTCATACCGGCTTGTCGCAGCTGTACTTGCGTCACGGTCGGCTAATAAACGGCGAGGATTCTTTATGATTTCAAACAAACATTACAAGTCAAAGTTTCATTTTGAACTTTCGAAGCCACCACCGAATATTGTTAAAGCACTATACGTGTTGTATCTCGCTCTTTGATCTATTTCAAAAATAGATTTTTTTTCTTAAAAAGAAACAAATTCCACATGGATAGTTAAAAGCTTAATGCATATCGTTTATTGTGTTTGAAAGTTCTTCTGTACAACACCGTCCAATCACCTATTCTTAATTTATGGCTCAAGACAGACCAATCTTTTTCCCCAAAGATCGAACAAGGTACTCAGTATGCTCGCCTTTTTCCGGACACTATAATTCGATGCTTTTAACTTTGCTGAAATAGGTCGCTTGTGATCCTTCTTTTGAAGTAATTTAAAAATTTCCTCTTCAACCTGTATCTTCACATTATTGTAAGTATTAGTGATCCAGTAAGTATGCAATGGTATTCCAAGTTCATGCGACGATATTCGACATAGACGAATGTAGGGAGGAAGCTTCACGCGAAGGTTAGCCAGCGTCCTGTTCGACTTTCGCTTCTTACGAACAATAAAATCTCCTACAGCAAGGTAATCGATCCCAGTGGTCAAAAAACAGACAATCGAATCTCTCACCGAGTCCACGATCGGCTCGGCATTGTTGTTGAAGGAAGTATTCAGCAAAACAGGTATATCAGAAATTTTCTTAAACTCACTTATCAATTTCCAATACCGTGGATTGTGTTCGAGTGAAACTGTTTGAACCCGAGCTGTCCTATCCACGTGAGTGACCGCACCCAACGCCGCTACTTGATTCGATTTTACTTTTAGAATAAAGGTCATGAAAGGAAAGTCTGTCGTAGGTGCCTCGAAATATTCGGAAAGGTGTTCACGAAGAACACTGGGCGCAAAGGGGCGAAATGCTTCCCGCTTTTTCACCATCGCATTGACCCTTTCCTTGTTACTGGCATGAGTAGGGTTGGCAAGAATGCTCCTGTTCCCTAAGGCCCTTGGTCCAAATTCAGATCGTCCCTGTATCCATCCAACCACATTATTTTCTGCCAATAGATGAGCCACCTTCTTCTCGATATCTGCTAACTCTTCAAAGGATATTAAGTCGCTCCATTTAGATAACTCCTCTACTATAGCAGCATTATCACCAATATCTTTTCCAAGATACAAATGTTGAACTCTATCGATTGGCCCATTTCTTTGCTGAGCGCAGGCAGCAAATGCAGAGCCAATAGGCAAGCCGCTATCATTAGCAGCGGGAAAGACAAACACGTTATCGAAAAGCCCGCTATTCATGATATTCCCATTCATTGTACAATTAAGCGCAACACCGCCTGCCAGCCCCAAGTTTCGGCAGCCCGTCTTCTTCGCGAAATGTCCCAAGATATGCATTACAATCACCTCAAGCGCTTCCTGAAGAGATGCAGCAATATCCTTGTGGTCCTGTGTTAGTGTATCCTCAAGGCCAATCGTTCGAATCATAGTAAGATCATCAACTTTGTCGCGACTGATGGAAAATTCTCCTTCTGGCAGCAAGGTGTAGAACGACTGAAACAGTTGTCGATATTTCGATGAATCGCCATAAGGAGCAAGCCCCATTACTTTATAATCGTCGAAGAATTTAAAGCCAAGAATCATTGTGACCATGCTATAAAAATGTCCAATCGATTGCCCGATATTGTAGTTATGGATCGAGGCGATCTTACCATCGACTCCATGAAACACCCTTCCACTATATTTTCCCCCGTCACCATCAAGGGTGAGTAAAAGGCATTCATCGAAAGGAGCTGAGTAATAAGCAGATGCCGCATGTGAATAATGATGATCGAAAAACAAAAACTTATCGTGATTCACCGCCTTTCCGAACTCATCCTTCAGAAAATGACTAAGAAACTCCCGCGCAGAAAATGGCTTTAGCATCGCATCTGCTTCATTTTCTTCCTGGCTTATAGCAAAATAGTCAATGTCATCAATGGAAATGCCAGCAAAGTCAAGACAGGCTCGAATAGCATTGACTGGTGCTTTATTAGTGTGCTTAATACGATTGAGTCGTTCCTCTTCAAAACCACAAACAACCTTACCATTATCCACCAGAACAGCCGCAGCATCATGGAAGCTGGTGTAGCCGATTCCAGTTTCATGCATAAGATCCGAACTTCCGTGCATGCCAATAATCTTCATATTTAAAATATTAAAAACAACTTCGAACTATGTTTGTAAGAATAGCAATGGACTGCGCCTTGTATTCAATATCCTCTAGCGTGATACCTTTGGCTATTCTCTACACGCTTCAGTAACTCATTCTTCAATCGACAAAAAAAACTTGTCTCACACGCCAACTCTTCACCCTGCATTAACTTCGATCCATAATCAAAAGGAGCATTCTTAATTCTCATAACAATTTCGGCAGCAGCCCTAGAGAGCTCGTGAGCACCAGTAGGTTTTCGCTTCTCTACACAAAGATAAGAGTTAGTTACTCCAATAACATTTTCATTCATAATCAGGCTATCCACAAACGATTCATCTCCAAATCGAAAATGAGTTGATACCGCCCATTTTCTCAGAAGCACCTCGCTTCTCAAGACGAGTGAATTCCGATTACATTGGTCATTGTAAAGGTACGCAATGCCTGAGTGATCCTCGAACACAATGCCTCCGATAACCATGGATGCGTTGTGATTCCCCGATTCAAGTGCCGTGAGTTGTAAGCGAAGGCGCTCAGGATGCCACCAAACCCCATCGCTCCAGGAGGTGATGTTTGCACCCCTCGCCGCGTTCACAGCAAGCTGAAATCTTTCTAGGTTTGAAGACTGGCTTGTCGCAACGATGGACTTCAAAGGCCATTGCCCATAATCCGTCAATATCTTTTCCCTGTAACACTCCTCTCCAATTATCAGTAGCTCCTTGTCCGGATAATCCTGATGAACAAAGCAATCCATCGTTCTTTCAATGATTCCATCATTACTCAGGACATAAATACATGAAACCACCTTTAAATGCCGATTATTTATCATTTGCGCTTATAAATTCCCTTTTCTTGTCACTATATCCGACTTAAATATTTTGTTAGCATCCAGTAAAAATAACCCTCAACACGATCACAATATCAACCCAATACTCATATGGTTCACTATCCATGGGGTTACATTTTTTTTTAAATGAACCGATTAGAATATAAATAAAATTAACATCTTTATTCCGACTTGCAACAGTACCGCTAATCAAAAGTTCAAAAAGAACCTTCGAAACTTAACTTTTTATACAATGCTTATCTCTCATTCAAAACAATTTATTTTTATTCACATTTTCAAAGTCGCTGGCACCAGCATTGAATCTGCCCTTGAACGATACAATAACGAGTCTTTCAGGTTGTCAAGTATGAAAGACAAATTTTTGCTATTACTTGGAATCTATCCGCGGGTATATGGACGCAGCCTGACTTGGGGACACCAGGCAGCCATAGAAGTACGGGCCATGTGTCCAACTAACATGTTTAGAACGTACTTTAAATTTTGCTTCGTCCGAAATCCATATGATTGGATGATCTCTCTATATTTTTACATGAAAAATGATCCAACCCATCCTGACAATGACTTGCAATGCGAATGGACTCTCAAAGAATATATTATATGGCACATCGAAAACAGAGCCCCGCAAAATTTCTTTGTGTTCGACGCACTCGGCAACAAACTCGTTAATTTCGTCGGGCGCTATGAAAATTTACAGACTGACTTCGATAAAATTTGCGACCATCTAAAAATAGAACGCATCGGTTTAAAAAAAATGAACAAGTCTAAGCATGATCACTACGCCAAATACTTTGATTCTGAATTGGAAGAATTAGTATATCGTGGGTTTAAAAAAGATTTCGAGCTATTCGGATACAGCCGCCTCATAACTAACGCGGAAACGAATTTGGCAATAGCCGACGACAAAGTATAAAACTTCATCGCACGATTTGATAATCCATTTCATTAACACTTCATACTATCGGTGAAATGATTTATGCTAAAAAAATCTCTTAGCCTTGGCTATTATCTAATTGAACAGGATAGAGACTTTTCCCGTAAAAAGATTTGTGTATATTCGGAAAACTGAACGTATCAAAACAAAATCGAATCGAAGGTTCAAAATGGACTTCCGATTAAAAATCAAAAGAGAAGTTATTTTCTTTCAGAATCATTATGTCAACCGAGAACCTTGCTTTGTTACTTTCAAAACACCGGTTTTCCCAAAAGGGGATCCATTTCATCACTAGTTCAACGGAAGAAGGCTTCCTTTCTTACAAAGAACTTTTTCATGAATCCACGACAGTTGGGACACGACTTAACAATGCGGGTATCCAATCTGGCGAGCTTGCTATCCTTCAATTTGAGGACAACAGGGAGTTCATTGTAACCTTCTGGGCGTGTATTCTAAAGCAAATTATCCCTGTACCCCTCGCATGGGCACAGAATGAAGAATCTAAAAGAAAACTTATTAATGTATGGAAAACCTCTGGCTTCGTACGGATCCTCACGTCACCGTCCCTCATCAACAGGATCAACAATTTAACGTTGGAAGAATCCGAATTTACCGAGGATAAATATTTACAATCGCTAGTGGCTGTCGACTTTAGTTCCAGCGTAGACGGGAGTACAGGTATTGAAGACAAAGAGGCACAGCCGGACGACGTCGCCTTCGTACAATTCTCTTCCGGTTCAACAGGAAACCCGAAAGGGGTAATGCTTACACACAAAAATGTGATAACAAATGTATTGGATATCATTAAAAGATCAGGTCTGAGCGAGGACGACAAACTCTTGAACTGGATGCCTCTTACACATGATATGGGTTTGATCGGATTTCATCTTACAGCACTCTCCTGCGGCACATCGCAATTCATTATACCCACCTCTGTCTTTATACGCAATCCAATGCTATGGATGTCGTCCGCGAACAAGCATAGAATCACAGTCACTTATTCTCCAAATTTTGGTTATCAATATTTTCTCCTCAATTACGAAGACGTTCGCAATTCTTCATGGAATCTCTCGTCTCTTCGTATTATTTACAACGGGGCAGAGTCCATCTCACACTTGTTGTGCGAAAAGTTTCATCATCATCTCAAGAAGTACGGCCTCTCCGAGACGGCCATATTACCTGCATACGGGCTCGCCGAGGCATCGGTTGCTCTTGCCTTGTCATCACCGGGGGGTCAACTCAAGTGCATTACACTAAATCGTAACAAGTTAGATATAGGTCAAAAAGTGATACCTGATTCAAACGGAGCCACGTTTGTAGAAATTGGAACTCCGCTTGATAGCTGCCAGCTATTGATTGTAGACAATGACGGCAATGAATTGCCATCAAATACCATTGGACATATTGTTGCTAAGGGAAATAACTTATCACAAGGATATTTAAACAACACGACCGACACTTCAAACCTGTATACATCCAACCTGTGGCTGAAAACAGGAGACCTGGGTTTCATTTCGGAAGGGCGACTTACCGTAACTGGAAGGTTCAAGAACCTGCTCATACACAACGGTCAGAACTTTTATCCTGCAGACATTGAACGCGTATTGTCAGTAATCCCTGAATGTGATCAAGGAAAGGTTGCTGTTACCGACAACGGCAATTCTAATGGGCAGGATCGAATAGTAGTTTTTGTTCTCTATAAAGGATCCATTTCCAATTTTCTTCCGATTGCCACTCGGGTCAAAGAAATCTTATTAACCCATTTCGGATTCAGCGATACCATTGTAATTCCAATTAAACGAATTCCCAAAACCACAAGCGGGAAAGTCCAGCATTTCAAACTCAGAGAACAATATATACATGGTTTCTATGAAACTGAACAAAGGCAAACCGAAGCGAGGTTGCAGGTCACTGTTCCGCCTGTCTCGGAATATGAAATCTCAAGCAAGCTTACAACCATCGTTCGTGATGTTACTGGCCAACATGTTCCCCTCGACTCGTCTTTCTTTGAAATTGGCCTAAGCAGTATGCAATTATTTGCGCTTTCTGCCAAATTGAAAGATTCTTTTGGCCAAGGCATTGCGATCGTGGAGTTGTTTCGCAATTCTTCTATCAGGGCGCTATCAAAGATCATTTCATCAAATAATGCTACCCCACCAGCGGCGATCGACAACGCAACAAATAGCCGTCAATATCCTGTATCTCCGTCGCAGCAACGACTATGGTTGATCAATCAGCTAAATTCATCGCCCACATTCAATGTACCAATTTTACTAGAATGGTCGGGAAAATTCGATCCTATCCGTTTTCAAGATGCGTTAAATACACTCATTAATCGTCATGAGATACTAAGGGTCAGCATTATCAATGAAGATGGCAGGCCATTTATGTTCATTAACGACAGTAAAAATGACGTAATTGTTTGCTATCATTCCAATTTCCTCCCTGAAACATTACAGAAGGCTGCATCTATCACCTTTGATGATCTTACTGGCCCTTTATTTCGACTTGATGTGTACCACATAAGTGCTGAAAAAGTGAAGATCCTTTGGAACTTTCATCATATTATAATAGATGGGACATCGTTAGTATCGTTAGTAAAGGAACTTCTCACAGTTTACCATCAACCTAGCTCCGTCAGCGAACTCCAACCACGACGGTATATAGACTATTCCGAATGGATCAATGATTCATTTGACAGAGATTGGGCTATTAAAAGCCGTAAATATTGGCATGCGCTATTGCGAGAATCAAATTCCTTCGACTTACCTGTATGTTTTCCACGCCCCAAAATCAGAAGCCAGGAATCAGGAACATGGGCAATCGACTTTCCTGCCAGAACATACAAAGGGCTAAAGCGCCTTGCCGCGAATCATCAATCCACACTCTTCACCTCGTTATTCACTCTTATAAACACCCTACTGTATCGATGGACTGGTTTGCGGGATATTATAACGTTGACATTGGTTAGCGGAAGACCTAATGAAACATTTGGTCATACTGCTGGATACTTTCTTAACACTCTTCCGATACCATTAACCATCGATCCAACCAAAAATATTGGAGAACTGATCGATATGGCTAAGACCATTCTGACAAATAGCTTTGAGCATCAGCTATATCCCTTCGACTGGATGGTTAACGACCTTGGTATTCCCCGTCAGCCAGGCCGCACTCCCTTTTCCGACGTGGTTATACTGTTTCAGGATTTTGGATCAGGAACGGAAGAAGAAGGGACCGGCGATCAAAAGGTCCGAATAGACATAAGCCAGTTAGATACTGGTTATAGTCCATCAGAACTTTTCTTCGAATTAGTTCATAAGCCGAATAGTCTATCTTTAAACATAAAGTACGAAAAAAGCATAATCACTGAGGACTACGCAAAGAATCTAGCGAAGCACCTCGTAAACTTATGCGACTTCTATATTGAACATGAACATACACCAGTTGCCGAAGCTGAATTCCTTACTACAGCTGATCTGCAACTTGTATCTCAACTGGGGAACACGCAGCAGAACAAGCCTTTGAGTTTTCTTCAAAGGTTTTACCAAAATGTAGAACGAGTTGGTGAGCACCCAGCCATTGTAATGAACGATCGTTGTCTGACTTACCGAATGACCGATACGATCAGTGCCAATATTGCAGACATGCTCATTAATGGATACGGGGCAAAGGAAAATGACCGAATAGCCCTGATCATGGAACGCAGTGAAATCACCATCGCGTGCGTAGTGGCGATCTGGAAATGCGGTGCAGTAGTAGTCCCAATCGATCCACAATCACCGGGCGAGCGAGTGGCAACAATTATTGAAGATTGCAAGCCATTAGCAATCCTATCCGATGGATCACATCGATCATTGCGAAATGGAAACATCATTGATATTTCATCTATCGATCTTTCCGCAACAACCTATCCAAAGAAGTTTCCTGAATTTCGTAATGCCGAGGCATACATCATTTATACGTCTGGCTCCTCTGGAAAACCAAAAGGAGTTGTTGTCGACCACGTAAATCTGGCTGCGATGATCGACAGTTGGATATCGGAATATCAACTGCACAATTTCCCAGTACGACTGATGCAGTATGCAAATATAGCTTTCGATGTATTTGTAGGAGATATCTGCAGAGGTATTGCCACAGGTGGAACCATTTACGTGTGTCCAAGTGAAATCAGGTTACTCGTGCATGAAATGCACAAATTCATTTTTAACAACGAGGTAAACATTTTTGAGACCACACCTGCTATCGGTGTTCCTCTGATGGAGTCAATTACGAATGATCTCCGGCATATCAATTTCATAAAACTTGTCATTCTGGGTTCCGACGTTTTATCACCAGCGGCATTCACCGACATTCGCAAAAGGCTACCACTATCAACTAGGCTTATCAATAGTTATGGAACTACGGAAACTACAATTGATGCAAGTTATTTCGAGTATTCGGAATTCCTAGACAGGTTGACCTCGACACCTATTGGCAAAGCACTGCCAGCAGCGCGAATGTACGTACTCGACGAAAACGGGTTGTTTCTTCCTCCTTGGATGAAAGGAGAATTGTGCATAGGCGGTGACATTGTCTCACGAGGATACTTGAATCTAGCCACCCTTACAGAAGCAAAATTCATAAACCACCCGCAATTACAACGCATTTATAAGACTGGGGATTTTGCCCGCTGGTTACCTGATGGAAACATTGAATTCATGGGGCGCAATGACAACCAAGTTAAGGTGCGCGGGGTGCGGATAGAATTGCTGGAAGTCCAGGAAATCATTAAAAGTTACCCATCTGTTTTAAGTTCAGTGGTCGTCGCTACCAACGATAACCTGCTGGCATACTTCGTAGCCAGCAGTCAAGTTTCTATTCAGCAATTAAAATCTTTTCTTTTGGAAAGGCTTCCATCAGTTGCTGTTCCGTACTATTACTGCCAAGTTAATAACATACCTATTACCCCGAACGGTAAAGTAGCACATGAACTTCTACCTCAACCTCACCTTGAACCCGAAACGGAAGCCACGCTACCAAAAACCGAATTGGAGTTCATTTTATCTTCAATATGGAAAGATATCCTTAAGACCGAGTCGCTTGGAACACAAAGCAATTTCTTCGAGCTTGGCGGCAACTCGCTTCGCGCGTCGGAAATGATCTTCAGGATTCAAAAAGAACTCAATGTCAATCTGAAGCTTTCCACGGTATTTGAGGCACCAACAATTAGTGACCTAGCGAAAAGTTTCGAAAAGCTCTCGATTCAACCATCATATACATCCCGGAAATTAATACAGTCAACCTCTCCACTCCTTCCCAATCAATATCAGTTATGGATGTTCTACATTCTTAACGGACCAACTACCACCTATAACATAAGTGGAGCCATTCGATTGAAAGGTGAGCTGAAAGTGAACATCTTGGAAAAAGCGATCCAACATACCATTAATAATACACCAGCTTTACGAACGGCCTTTGTCAATGGAAATCCACCTCTACAAGTAATCAAGGAGTCTATTGGCGATGTCTTTGTAAGGAACGGCAATTACACAGACATCTACTCAACCAAATTCAAATTAGAAGAAGGCTATCTCTGGAGGTTTGCACTTGATTCAGTTTCGGACAACGAATTTATACTTGCCTACTGCTTCCACCACGTTGTCATTGATTTATGGTCAAGCTACGTATTACTGGAGATGATCTCAAAAACATACAACCAACTCTTGGAGGGCAAATCGCCGGAAGCTTATATCAGCTATCACCACGAAGAGACTACGCCTGAAGACAAGGATAAAAATTTTTGGAAAGACTATCTAAGCAACTACGAAGGACTTATCACACTACCGGAAGATCGCCCTCGCCCCTCGAGGAAAACATATAATGGTCGCTCACTCAATTTTGCTCTAGCCGAAAATGTAGCACACAAAACCATATCGTACGCGGCAAGTCAATCCTCAACGGTGTTCTCTGTATTGGTCACTTCCTTTAATATCTTGTTATCAAAGTACACAGGGGTTAAAGACATCAGTACTGGATTTCCAACGACAGGCAGGACTTCTCAAGAACAGGCGAGTATGGTCGGATACCTCACTAAGGTTCTTCCCCTAAGGGTTCTGTTGCGAAACGATGACACATTTAACTCGCTACATCTTCAATGCGCCAACAGAATACTCGAATGCATAAAGCACGAAGCTTATCCTCTTGCCAGTATTATTGAAGACATGGATATGACGTGGTCACCTTCCAGCAATCCACTGTTCGATGTCTTTCTTTACATCGAAGATCCCATTTTTGAAGCCTCCGACAACGTGCATTTTAAAAATGTTACAATTGATTCTGTACCCGTAGATGCAGAGGGGAGCAAGTTCGACCTTTCCTTACTGTTTAAACGAAAAGAGAAACAACTTTCAGTTTCGATTGAGTTCAATACAGATCTCTATGAAGAGAAAACAATTGTTGATTTATTTTATCGCTTTCAGCACTTACTCAATACCCTTTTGTCATCGCCCTTTCGTCCCGTCGCGACAATAGGAATTGCCACGCCCGCTGAACAACAGTATTTGGATTCTATCAATACGTCTTTCACACTACCCCTAAAATCTTATATTGATCAATTCCAGGAAAGTGTGCTCACTCATGAAAAATCGATCGCACTTAAACATCGTTCCCGATGCCTAACGTATGGAGAACTGAACAATAGATCTTCAAAAGTGGCTACGTATTTAACAAAACAATTCAACATTGGTATTGATTCCAAAGTCGTGCTGCTTACAGATCATAGTATTGAATCCATTATTGCGCTCATGGGTATAATTAAGACTGGCGCAGCATTTATTCCAATAGATCATGTCAATCCACTTCATCGTGTTCAAAAAATAATAAGTTCTTCTCACACAGATTTGGTTATTCACGATGAAGGCCTGACCGTTAGTGAGGTATCGGCCGTTACGCTAACAGACCTTACTTCTCAAAAAACAACTGATGTCCTCCCTCCACCACAAGTAACCAATGAGACTACTGCGTACATTCTTTACACCTCAGGTTCTACAGGACAGCCGAAAGGGGTACAGGTTCAATGGAAGAGTTTTAACAATTATATTCATTGGTGCAACCGGTCGTACTTCGCCAATGAAAAATTCGATATCCCGCTATTCACATCATTGGGATTCGACCTAACCTTAACCTCCATTTTTCCAACGTTTCTAAGAGGCGCTACGTTGCACATTTACAACTCCGACTCACCAGCTTTGATACTGAATGAGATTTTCGGAAATGCCTCCCTTGACGCAGTGAAATTGACCCCCTCTCATATCGAAATACTAAAACATCTCACTGTCTCTCAAACAACAATAAAGCTCGCAATAGTTGGTGGCGAGAATCTAAAAACTGAACACATCACCGTGCTAAGAAATCTTAATCCTTCCATTCGGATATTAAACGAATATGGGCCCACCGAAGCCACCGTTGGGTGCACGACGAAAGAAATCTTAAACGAAAATGACATTATCACTATTGGAAGGCCAATTCAAAATGCAGAGATCTTCATTCTGGATGACGATAAGAATCTGTGCCCACCTAGTGTAAAAGGAGAAATCTACATCGGTGGCACTTGCCTGTCGGCAGGCTATATCAATCAACCTCAGCAAACCAATGCTCTCTTCTCCATTGACAATGATTTAAAAAAGTTGCTATACAAATCTGGGGATGGAGGTTGGTGGACAAGTGATGGAGAAATCGTCTGTATCGGACGCAAAGACAACATGGTAAAGATATCTGGCTACCGGGTAGAGACCGACGAAGTAACAACATCCATAAACCAACTGAAAGAAATAGACAACGCAATCGCTATTGCACAACATGTAAATGGGGAGCAAGTACTCATCGCTTACTGTGTGGTAAATGGAGATACTACCCTGCGCGAATTGAAAGACCGACTATCGCAAAAGCTTCCCTCATATATGATCCCAACTTATTTCGTTTTGATGGACAAGCTTCCGTTAACCAGCAATGGAAAAATCGACGCCAAACGACTTAAACTTCCTAATGTAATGACTCCAGAGAAAAACCACCCAGGATCGCACCTGGAACAAGAAATTATGAAAACATGGATTGCGCTTCTAAATTTCGACGAAATCTCTTTAAATGATAATTTCTTTCAACTTGGAGGAAATTCGCTATTGGTAATAAAATTACACGACGTGCTATCAAAGGCCTACCCCGGCAAAATAAATATCGCTGATTTGTTTACCCATCACACGATCGAAAAACAAGCCGCCTTAATTGCCAGCAATTCTATCGAAACCGCTCCTCCTGTTATAAAAGAAATTGAGTTCTAGCATGGCCAGAATTGCTTTCATTATAACACCTATACTGAGTCACCTTAACGCCACAAACTTATTGGCTCAGATGCTAAGACAAAGAGGACATGACATTTTCTATATATCAGAAAATGAAGAATTGAAAGCGGTTGTAGAATTGTCCGGATTTGAATTTCGTAGTGTAACCACCAAGGCTTTCGACAGACTTCCTGAATTCAATAAACGAAATAAATTCAATGGATGGCATGCATTCATACATCGCTTAAAGATTCAACGTCAAGTCAATAAAATCTATTTGACCACAAACATTCTTCACGACACAATAGCCAACGTTAAACCCGATTTAATCTTTCTTGATTGCCAGTATATTCATTATACCGTATTTCTCACGCAATATAGAATGATTACTTTCAGTACATCTTTTTCTCTAGACAAACAACCAAACATCCCGCCACTAGGTTCTCCAATAAAAATTAAAGACACGCTAATAAGTCATCTCCGAGTGGAGATTGTTTGGCAGTGGTATTTTTTAACCAACTTCCTAGTTGATCAAAAGGTAAAAGCCCGATACCTTTGGATGTACCTTGGTATCACCGATCTATCGTTAATGCGAGTGTTAGCAAAAAGGGTAAACTTTCCATTCGATAAATATATAGACAGAAATAGAGAAATGTTTTTCCGTTTCAAACACATTCCTGAGATCACACTTGTTCCCAAATGTCTCGAGCTACCTCACGCAAAATGCCGCGACTATGTTGGAACATCAAACACACTATTAAGGAAAGAGCCCGACGCAAGCCTGGAAATTCAAGAAGTTTTTAAGACCATTAAAGACAAAAGGAAGAATGGCCTGAAAGTTATCTATTGCAGTCTCGGCACCTTAAGTCTGGAGGTATTTCCCAAAGCAGATATCCTGTTTGAAAAAATCATCAAAGCGGCAGCAACACTACCTGACTGCTTGACAATAGTTTCCACTGGGATGATTGATCCGGTAAGGTTTAATGAGCACGTATCTGAGCGAGTCTATATTTATCAGCGCCTACCTCAACTCGAAGTCTTAAGTTTCACGGATGTTCTGGTGTTTCATGGAGGGTTACAATCACTAACCGAAAGTATACTAAATAAAGTACCAGTTGTATGCTTTCCATTCACTCGCCTAACTGATGTATATGGAAATGCCCTGCGTATTGTTCATCATGAGCTCGGATTACAAGGTAAAATATGTGACGAAGTTCAGAACATCGCAGACAAAATCAGCTTCGTCCTTGTCAACCATGGTCGATTTCTCGAGAAAATCTCAATAATGAGAGAATCTTTACTTACCGAAAAAATCGGATTGCAATTAGTTGAAAAAATAGAACGCTTTATACAAACAAGTACTTGGTCTGATAATGAGTTTGAATATAAAGTCAATTAACACAAATGGCGAAATCAAATGCAATCAAAAAAAATCCTATTATTGAGTTGATAAATGCGAGGTGCTTGATTGAGAAAATAAATTTTATCATTTTAACAAAAGATAATCATATTAATAATTATGAACGTACCTGAAATAAAAGAAGTAAAAGACCTACTGGATTCACTCAAGCATAAAGGGTTAGTCAAAACGTGGGAATTGCCTTATGAGAACCTCCTGACCCGTAGGACCGCTGCGATCTTTTTCATAGAGCCTGCCGACGAATCAACGCTCAAAGATATCGACATTGAATTGCAGAAGTTCCCCGACTTTAGCTACCGTTCAAACTCGGAACGCAAACTTTCTTCACTGTCCATGAGAGCAACTTTTAATAAAGAGGAGAAAGAAAAAAACCAAACTAGAAGTTAACTAGCAACTTCAATTGAACGATCGGCGATAAGGATGAAAAAAAGTTAAAACGGTTTCACTAAAAGACTCCGACTAAAAACAAGTATCCGCTCTGTCGAAATCTCATTTTGAACTTTCGATGAAGTTAATCCTATCGCTATGGTAAAAAAGGCCATCTATATTTTTCCCTATGATTTTTTTTTATGGGTTGATTTTCTATCTTCGGGTACAACTCCAAAAAAACCGTAAACCAAACAATGAACGAAATTCATAAGTCCTTTTATTGCGAAACCCATTCGCTCATACTTCACTTTGATGAATCCTCGGCTCTAACAGGGTCACTTCGAACTATTCCTAGCGACTCAATTCACCAGATAGAAGGCATCTACACCGAAGATGACGACTGCGTTACATTTTCTTTTTTTATCTCTCAATTCGAGACCAAGCTATTAGTTGCTTTTAGCGGCACCATAGAGAAGATGGAAAAAATAGAGATAATACATTTAAAATGGCTCGCCACTCGCATTGAGGGCTCTGCAACAAATAATCTATCTACAGGTGTGATGGTTTTGAGTTCCGACCCATCGAAAATAAATGACATCAATACCGAGAGACTAAATTCACTCCCGTTAACAGAATTATCGCCACTTGGAGTATTTCAAAACTAAGACAACATAAAGTATTCACTTATTATGTAAGTTACTTTGAATTCTAGGAAGTACATAATTTAATAGTATCTCCACCGAATCAGAGACGCTGTGCAGGTGGGTTTGAATTGTAAGATCCGGGCATCCGGGGTTTTCATACGGAGACGTTATCCCAGTGAAATTCAATATCTGACGAGCATGTGCTTTTTGATAAAGACCCTTTACATCTCGCTGCTCACATACTGACAGCGGACAATCAACGAAGATCTCAATCAAATTGTCGGCTCCTACGATTTGCCTTACTTTCTGTCTGTCATTCTCAAAAGGAGATATGAATGCAGCGAGTACAATCAACCCAGCATCGAGAAACAATTTACCGACCTCCCCTATACGACGAATATTTTCCATTCGGGATTCGTCAGAAAAATCGAGGTCATTGTTGAGGCCGCTTCTTATATTGTCCCCATCAAGTAAATATGTTTTAAAATGTCTTTGATAAAGGCAAAGTTCTAATTGATTAGCTAACGTCGATTTTCCTGAACCAGATAAACCGGTAAACCAAATGATTTTAGGATTTTGAACAAATCTCAAAACTCTGTGGTGTTGCTGAATTTTCGCTTGTAGCGGGAATAAGTTGTTTTCCAATTTGAATGAGTATGTTATTCGAAGTTATCATTTTTAAACTCATATGAGCGACAGACATTGAAGGAAAATATTTTTTTAACAATAAAGAATTTAAAGAATCAGTGATGACAATAACCGATCACCTCGATGTAATTATTATTGGTGGCGGGTTCAGTGGAACCATGATTGCCGTGAACCTGACTCATCAATACCAAAAACGACCTCTAAATATAGCGGTCGTCAATCGAGGCTATCCGCTTGGTCGTGGCATTGCGTATAGCACTCAAGACAAGTTTCACCATCTTAATGTGATCGCAGGAAAAATGAGCGCCTTTGATTCACTACCTGACCATTTTGTTGACTGGCTCTCTCGCCTTGATCAGTACAAAAGTTTAAACAAAGACCTACTTACTAAAACTTTCTTACCACGCCAACTTTACGGAGATTATCTCACATCGATCTGGGAGGCAATTAAGTGCCATGAAGGAGTTTGTTCAATAGAGGATGAGGTGGAATCACTCACTCTTTCCAACGACCTTTACCTCGTACATTTACACTCCGGAAAGAAATTGTACGCTAAAGCAGTCGTCCTCGCTACAGGAAACGAGGTTCCTGGAAATGCTTCGGTAGAAAACCCGTCGATATTCAAATCAAAGCAATACTTCAAGAATCCATGGGATCCTCATTGCTACAAAGATATTGACCCTAATAGTAATGTGCTGATTATCGGCAATGGCCTCACTATGATAGATACGGTTTTGGGATTGATGGAGAATGGACTAAAGGGAACAATCTATTCGTTATCTCGTAACGGGTTAGAAATATTACCTCATCGACCAGCAGGTACTGTATACGATGATTTCAAAAAAGACGTGAAGATGCCGTATCGTCTTGATTCCTTGTTTCGTGATTTTAATCGTCATCTTAAAAAACTCCGAACATTGGGATTAACTGCTGAACCCCTTATCGATTCGATACGACCGTTTACACAAAAGATCTGGCATTCTCTTAGTGAAAAAGAAAAAACGTCGTTCCTAAATCACCTTCGTCATTACTGGGGATCAGCTAGGCATCGTTTACCTGCTCACATCCATGATAAAATTTTACATTACCAAGTGACACAAAAACTACTGGTTATGAAAGGTCATTTGATATCAGCTAACGAAGAAAGTGGATCATTGAATGCTATTATTCATGACCGTAGAACAAAATCGAATCGAAAAATTCATATTTCACGAATCATCAATTGTATTGGTCCCGAATCGGACATTACAAAATCAGAAAATACGTTGCTTCGCAATTTATACAAGGATGGACTTATCGAAAAAAATCATGTAGGCCTGGGAATTTGTGCCACTCCTGAAGGAAATGTCATCAGTGCAGGTAAAATAATACCCGGCCTTTATGCAATCGGTAATTTGATGAAAGGCGTGCTTTGGGAATGCACAGCAGTACCAGAATTAAGATTATCTGCTGAAATAATTTCTGATAGTGTTGGTAACTACATTCAAAATATCAAAAACACTAAGCTCTCATGTATCTAACATTAGACGGGGTATATAAAGGGATCAATACTCCTTTGTTTGCTCCTAAAGAATGAATTATGGATTCAACTAGAATACTTATTAAATAAAAGATTTCAAATTTTGACAAAACAATTCACTGCAATCGGGAGAGGAACTTGCATAAAATGTACTAAATATAAATTTCTCACAGTTGAAGTACTGAAAGCTTCCCTAAAAACAGTAGCGATTAAAAATAGAGATTAATTGTTAAAATTGGGAGAAGATGAAAAAGACAAAATTTTACTGAGAGCCAGATTGTAGGCATTCTCAAAGAGCAGGAACAAGGCAAGAAAGTGGCAGACATTTGCCGTGAACATGGGATTAGTCAACCTACCTTTTATCACTGGAAGAGTAAGTATTCCGGGATGGAGGTATCGCAGCTTAAGCGCGTCAAAGAGTTAGAAGCGGAGTTAGCCCAATATAAAAAGATTGTGGCTGAGCAGACCTTGCACATTACGGTACTAAAAGATATCGTTGAAAAAAAGCTTTAGGGCCTGCCGAGAAGCGGGAGCTGGTGGAGTATTCACAACAAGAACATTTCATCAGTATTCGTCAGGTCTGCAAACTGTTGGATACGCATCCCTCGGTTTACCATTATAAGCCCAAGCGTAATGATGATGAGTCATTGCGGGTGCAGCTTCAAACTATGGCCCAACAACATAGCACATGGGGCTTTTGGATGATGTATCACCGGTTACGACTCTTGAATTACGCTGACAATCATAAACGTGTCTACCGCATTTACACAGCAATAAAACTCAACCTTCGAAGAAAATGTAAGAAGCGTTTACCCGCGCGTATCAAGCAACCATTGATCCAACCACTTCATCATAACCTCACC
>QFQM01000042.1 GCA_003243255.1 Flavobacterium psychrophilum
AAAAATTCTGTATTTGTGACTATAATCCAGTTTCCCCGTTCTGGGCTACGGAGTCGCTTCTAGGAAGAGATGATGTTGATTTCATTACAGTTACTTATAAAGATAATGAGTTCTTAAAACCTAAAATAATTAGGGGTATTGAGATGTATAAAGAACTCTCTGAAAAACATCCAAATGAAGCTGTCAGAAAACAAAATCTAAATCTTTGGAGGGTAATGGGCTTGGGACTTATGGGACAATCTGAATCAGTAATCTATGCAGATTGGGATGTGATTGAAGAGCTGCCAGAAGATGCGGAACTTATGGCTTCTGGACTAGACTTTGGTTTTACAAACGACCCAACTACTCTTATTTCTCTTTATAGGTATAATGGCGAGTTGATTGCCGATGAAAAGATTTATAAGAAAGGATTGTTGAATAGCGATATAGGTAAACTAATTAAGAATACCGACGCTACAGAGGCAATTATATATGCAGATAGTGCGGAGCCAAAATCAATTGCTGAATTAAAAACACATGGATTGCCTGTAATTCCTGTAGTCAAGGGCAAGGATAGTGTAAATTATGGAATTTCTTTGGTTCAGTCACAACATATCAAAGTAACTGAGAGGTCGAAAAACCTAATTTCTGAACTACAAAATTATTCTTGGGTTAAAGATAAACAAGGTAATACATTAAATATACCTGTAGATAATTGGAATCATGCTTTAGATGCACTTAGGTATATCTTCCTAATGAAGTTTGGAAAGAAATCAACTTTTAAATTGAAGTATAACCCTAACAGTATTTACAGGAAATGACAATCACAAATTATAAACTAAAGGAATTCCTGCAGGAAGGTCTTGAGAAGATTGAAGACTATCTGCCATTCCTTGAACTGCTTCAACCAACAGCAGAAATCACCCATCCGAAAACTCAAATGATGATTAAGGTTAGAGATGTGAGAGAGCTAACTTTTGGGAGGGTCAATGAACTAAGGATTAACCTTCAAGTGCCATCATTAGAAGCCTTATTTGAAAGCATAACATTTGTTACCAACCTCACAGAAGAAGAGGTCATGGAGCTAACAATATTGGATTATTATGGAACGCTGGCCAGCATTAAGAAGGGGCTTGAAATAATATCCCTGATGGAAGAAAATGAATTGGGCGATGATGAAGATGATGATGCGGATGAAACTGAAATCCTTTATAGGTCGGTTAATGCTTCACAGAGAATGGCGAGGTTTGGAGTTATGAATACCATAAATTGTTTAGCAGGTGGTGACATCACCAAGTTTAAGGCAATTGAAGATTTGCCATTTATGGTTGTGTTTACAAAGCTTGTAATGAATAAGACTAACGAGAAGATAAATAGAGAAGTAGAACTCTTACGTAAAAACAAACTACGACAATAGTAATATGTATGACTTTTTAAAAAATATATCCGAAAATAATGGTTGGGGCTGGGTGTATGGCAGAAGCGATTACCAGAATCTTGAAAATGATATGGAAGCGGAAAAGGTTTATTTGTTCTGTGACCCAATTATAACTGATTCAAAATTCTCTGATGCTGGCAATGAGAGCTTATTCTATTCAGGTCGTTTTATGATGCTTCTTTCATCAGATATTGATGAAGGATATGAAGATAAATACCAGCACTACATCAAGCCGATAATCAACTCACAGCTAAAAAAATTGAAGGATGAGTTCGCTTGTTCTGATTATCAGATAACAGTGTTCCAAACAATTGAAGTGATTAATATAAATGATGTTAATGGTGATGGTGTGCTGGTAAACTATAACGCTTCTCTAATCGATTAAAGATGCTTTCACAAGAAGAAAATGAAAAGCTCTTAAGGGAAGAGATGGAAGCTCTTAGAACCGAAATTTTGGAAGTTTATAATGATTCTGGAAAGAGAGTGTCTGGTGAGTTTAAAAAGGGGCTAGAAATCGAATACAACGGCCTTACGGCAGTCTTAAAGGGTTACACCTATCTAGGTGGAAGAAGGGCTGGCAAAATGCCCCCTTTAAAGGCAATTGAGGATTGGGTGAAAGCTAAGGGATTAAAGCCGATTGAGGATGATATGACCACAAGCTCGCTGGCCTATCTCATAGCAAGAAAGATTGCAGCCGAGGGGACAAACAAGGAAAATCACCTGACCATATACAGCAAGGTAATAACCCCACAACGGATTGACCAGATAATCCAAAAAATTAATAGGCTCAATGTATCGGCCTTTATAAATGAGGTGCAAACAATCATAACAACCACATTCAATCAATACCAATAAATGCCTGTAGTAATAACAAAAGACCTTTTACCAATAAATCCTGCATTTAATGATTCTATTATTAAATATACTAGCGATACACTGACAGGAGCAACACGTTCAGAGGTTGTAGTTGGTGGTTATACATTTAATGTAATTCCTTTTAGTGGAATGTTCACATTCAACTTCAAAGAGATTGTAAAAACAATCATTAATACAAATCATTTTGAAGACCCTGCAATCCCTAACCTTACTGCTGGTTATCTATATTCAGATTCTAACATTAGAAGAAGTATAAACGTAACTATCAGGGTTATTGGAACAACAACCGAAGTTCTTAATAAAAGCTATGTGTTTTTAAGGTCGGTTGAACAGCTGCCAGATTATCATAGAATGAGTCAGATTGCTCCAAGTACTAGGGTATTGTTACCAACAAATAACTACACAGATTACTATTGTCGATACCATGAAGGCTATCCATTTGACTTCGGACTAGTACTTCCAAACTTTGCATCTTATCAATTTAGGAACACAACTACGGGGCAAGTAACTTCTGTTTATAATAATCTTACTGGTAATGCGAGACGTATCTTTCTATCTGATGGAGCTAATGATATTACAAGTACTGAGAATCTTACTCTATCATCTTCACTCAATAGAATTGAATTATGGACTGGGACTTCATTTGGTGGAGGTGGTAGTGGATTAACTTTTAAAGCTAACATCTTTATTGCCAAAAGTGAGAGCGATTGTGGTGTCTATCTAAAGTGGATTGGAGCAGAAGGGGCTTATAAATATTGGCTTTTTGACAGTGTGTATAAGAGTATAATCACTTCTAAGACTGTCGATGATTTCGGAGGAAGATATGACAACCTACAAAGTCTTACGGCAGAATCATATATCATTGGAAAGACAGCAACTCATACGCTTCAAATATCAAGCAATTACAATGCTCAGGATGCATTATATCTTCAAGACCTAAATACAAGTCCAGCTGTCTGGATGTATACAGCCAGAGAGCCTTTTCATCAGATGCAGGAGTATGATTTTTTTGGTGTTAAGGTTAATGATTTCTCATTTGAAAACATCAATACCAAGACGAATAAAGGCAAGGTGAACCTAACAGTCACAATGCCCAATTACAATACGCAGACAAACTAAATGGAGATACTGTTTAACAACCAAGCGTTGGAGCTTGACCCTAATGAAAAGGTTGTACTTACGCTACAACAGAATGATTTAGGTGATATCAGCAAAAGTAATACTTCATTTACCAACAGCTTTAAGATAAAGAAGACTGGCAACAATGTGAAGGTGATGGAATATCTCGGAGTAAATGGCAGCAGTACCAGAATCCCATATCAATTGAACAGAGTTACAATAATAGAAAATAGTATCGTGTTAATGGAAAATGGGTATGCTGAGATTACAGATAATGACCCTAAAAATTACACCATCAATATTTACGGTGCTGAGAAAAACTTCTTTGAAAAGGTTAAGAACCTAACCCTAAAAGATGCGTTTCCAGATATGATTATTACATGGACTAACACCAATCTCGTGCCGTACCTGACCAGTAATGAAATTATTTGTTTACCTATTGCTCAGTATAATAAAGATTCTTATCACACCGATGTGCCAGATGCATTTTCGACATTCAGTATAACCGAGATTTTGAATACGACACCGCACTTCTTTGTGAAACATCTTTTTGAAAGCATATTCACGTATCTAGGATACACTTTGAACTATCCGATTGGCGACGACGAAGTATTTAAGAAGATGGTTATTCCGTGTCAAAAGGGGGTAAGTCATTTCAATATAAGTGAGGGAACGCCCTTCAACATAAAGAACTGTGTTCAGGAAGTTGGTTGTGATGTCTTGATAAAGGAAATCATGTACAGATATGGGATGAGTTTTTCATGCGATGAGAGCAGGAAGATTGTGACATTCACTCAGCTCAATACCCTTATCAAATCAGCTTCAACAGTTAACTGGTCAGAGAAGTTTGATTCTCATAAGAGTACCAAATATAACCTTTCTGGATATGCAAGGAAAAACTATTTCCTGTACAGTGAGGATACACAAGACCCTAACTACTCAGCTAGCACCACAAACTATTTGCGAGGTCAGTTTGAGATTGATAATGAAAGGCTAGGGATGGAAAACACCGTCATTACATCACAGTTCCAAAAGGCTATGATGTACGGCAAAACATATTCATCGGGTCAACTTCATGGTGAGATTGATTTTGGTGGGTCAGTTGGTCGCTATAGTTTAATGAACGTTGCTGAAAATCTTATCAATGATGATGGCGAGGTGGAATTAAGAGAAAATCCTTTTCAGCTCATGTATCTAAAAACATTACCAACAACATTGAATGTTCACTTAAGACAACCCACTGGTAATTTAATCAAAAATGTTCCTGCAAGAATATGTACACATGACTTTCTAAGCTTTCAATACTTCATTGACCAGCACTACCCTGAAATAGTAAACCTGTTCAATAACATGGTAGTATTGAAAGGGGTCTTTAAGTTATCCCTGTTGGATGTTTACAGGTTCAATTTTTACAGGAGGATTTACCTAGAACAATACGGTTCATTTTTTTATGTCAACCGTATATCAAATTGGGAAAACGGAAAGCTATGTGAGGTGGAACTTATACAGATACCACCTGTCATAGACTAAAACAACAATAACATAAAAAGAAACACCTATGAGAGAGTGGCAAATCAAGTTGAGATACTTAGTCTCCAAATCGATGTCAAGGCACTTATATCAAGCCTTGCCGATACAAAGAAACAAATTGATGAATTAAAGGCATCACAGAAGGAACTAGAGAAATCAGGGCAAGGCTCATCTGAACAATTTGTTCAGCAAGCAGCGACCCTTAAGAACCTTCAACAATCCTATAACAGACAGCTCAATGTTGTACAACAACTAGAAGCTGCCGATAAGCAAGCAGCATCCGCTGCTGCTGCATTAACTACAGCACTTAATAAAGAGGTTAATTCCATTGATTCCATTACTCAAAGCAACAAGGAATTAAAAGCTATCAGGAACAGTCTTAATGCTAGCACAGAGGACGGTTCCAGGGCGATAGCCGAAATTAATAAGAAGCTAGCAGCCAATAATGAATTTATACAAGAGAACGTAAGTCAAGCCGAACGTCAGAAGATGTCCGTAGGTGGATATGCCGATGCGATTAAGGAAGCTTTTACCAATCTCAATATTTTTAATGCAGAAGGTTTAAAAGGTTTTACAGAACGCTCACGTGAAGCTGGTGGAGCAGGAGCATTACTTAAACAGTCCTTTTCTCAAATGACAAGTGGTATTGCAGGTGCTACCAAAGCAGCAATGGGTTTTATACTTACACCACTGGGCGCAGCTATTGCAGCAGTAACGGCAGCCTTTCTAGCAGGTAAAGCAATCTTTGATTATAATGCTGGGTTGCAAGAAGCTAATAAGGAATTGAAGGCTCTAGGTGTGAATGCTAAAGACCTTTCTAACGTTAGAAGCGAGATTACTGCAACAGCCGAGACATTCGACAAAGACTTTAAAGAAATCGCAAGCAAAGCTAATAGTTTAGCGAAGGCATACGGTATCAGCATGAGTGAAGCCAATAGATTCATTGCTGAGGGGCTAGCTAATGGTGGGGCTCAAAATGCAGAGTTTCTTGATAGTCTTGGTGAATATGATGCCTTGTTTGCCAAGGCTGGTTATTCTGCTCAGGAGTTTGTGAACATTGTCAATCAAGGTTATGAACTAGGTATATATGCGGACAAGTTACCAGATGCAATTAAAGAAGCTGACCTAGCACTAAAAGAACAAGGTAAGGCAACTTCGGACGCATTAAAAAACGCATTTGGTGCAAGCTTTACAGATGAGATATTAAAGCAAGTTCGTACAGGTGAAAAGACTACAGCCGAAGCACTTGATGCAATAGCTAAGAAATCAACGGAAACAGCACTAACACAGCAACAACAAGCACAACTTACTGCCGATGTATTCAAAGGAGCAGGTGAAGATGCTGGTGGAGCTGCTGCCATATTTGAAGCCATAAATAAATCTGCTAACAAAGAGATGTCGGAAACGGCTAAGAGGCAGATGGAACTGGTTGAAAGTACAGAAGCCTTATCCAAAGCACAAGCTGAATTATTCGAAGTGGAAGGCTTTGGTGATATCTGGACTTCTGTAAAGGTGATGGCAACAGATGCATTAACAGCTATGCTTACTTATATCAATGATGTAAAGAAAGACCTGCAACCCCTTATTGATTTCGTGGGAGTTGTACTAGCCAATGCTTGGGAGCAACTAAAAACTACGGTAAGCGTTGCCTTCAATCTTATAAAGGCAAACATTCAGATAGTAACAAATGCACTCTCAACATTCTTCAATTTCTTCAAAGCTCTTGTAAAAGGAGATTTTTCAGGGGCAATTGATGCATTAAGAAGCGGTTTCAATAATCTCTTAAATATCGTCAATAACACATTTGCTGGGATTAAGAACACTATCATTAATGGCCTACAGGCAATAGTTAAGAATGTTGCTCCAGTACTGAAAGCTCTTGGTGTTGATATAGATGCTCTCAACAAGAAGTTGGATGGTATGAAGTCAAAAGTGGTGAATGTTAAGGCAAACACATCATCTACAGAGATAAGTACCAAGAAGAATGTTGTTGCCGATGTTGACCCTAACCAAGCTGCTAATGCCAAGGCTGCTGCGGATGCTACTAAGAAAGCGCAGGATGAACAGGCCAAAGCTGCTGATGCTCTCATCAAAAAGTATAAGCAAGAGATTGACCTTTTCATTGCTAACCAAGGTATCAAGAAAAAATCTATTGGAGAACAGTTAGCACTTGAAAAGCAGATAATGGATAAAAGGCTAGCTCTTAACCAACTTGAGTACAGCAAAGGCAAAATAAGCAAAGAGCAATATGAAACTCAAAAGCTAACAATAACCAACACCTATCTTCAAAAGCAAGCGGATGCAACCGTACAAATTGCTCAGCAGGAGTTGGAAGCTTATAAGAAGGGCATTGAACAGAAGAAGGCCGATGATACATTCTTTACGGATGAAAAGCTAAAAGCAAAGCAGAAAGAGAATGATGACCTAGCTCAGAAAGAAAGAGACTTTCAAGCATTAAGGTTGGAAGCTGGTGTTATAAATGAGCAAGAATTTAATAAGGCTATCGATGAGACGACTGAGCAGCATAGGTTAGCGCAGGAAGAATTAGTTAAGCAGCGTGAGGAAGCCAAAAAAGAACAGGAATTAATCGATAAGGAAAACCAGCTTGCATTAGATGAGGAAGAGTTTCAGAACCAATTTGAAATTGAAAGGCAAAGGGAGTTGATGCGATATCAAGAGGAAATGCGGGCAGCCGAGAAGAACGGTGCTGATACGACCAAGATAAAACAAAAGCATGTAAACAATAATAAGAAGATTGATGAAGCCGAACAGTCAACAAAGAGAAAGCTTTATGCTGAAACATTCGGACAAATTGCTCAGTTGATGGGAGAGAACACAGCAGCAGGAAAAGTTGCAGGTGTAGCCAATGCAACCATTAACACTTACGAAGGTGTTAGTCAAGTTTGGGCTGCTAAGTCTGCATTACCTGAACCGATGGCAACAATAGCTAAGGTAGCTTCAACAGCTACCGTATTAGCAAGTGGTCTTAGTGCTGTGAAGAAAATCTCAGGAGTAAAAGCATTCTATGATGGGGGACTTGTACCAACTTTATCTGATGGTATCATAACAGCATCTCAAAATGTTCCAACGCAAAAAGGGGGGGATAACGTGCTAGCCTTGGTAGGTCGTGGAGAAATGATATTAAATAAAGACCAGCAGAGACGTGCAGCCCTATTAGGTGGTGCTGGCATCTTTAAGGCCATCGGCGTGCCAGGTGCTTATGCCAACGGTGGTATTGTTGGAGGAACAACCAGCTTCGGAAACATGGGCGGTATCAAGATAGATATGGACGCTCTAGCACAAAAGATAGGGCAGGAAGTAGGAGCAGCTTATGCGCAAGCACCAGCACCAGTAGTGTATGTTGATGACATTAGCACAAGCCAAGCCAACAAGGTTAGGATTGAAAGCAATGCATCGCTCTAAAAAATAAAATAATTAGAAAATAAAATCCCTTCATACGATAGCATTTGAGGGGATTTTTCATTTCCACCAAGATTATTTTGCCTCTCAACCTTATTTTTTTTGGCTTTTGCAAACTTCCGAATATTTATTAGAAAGAGCAATAATGAAAGAAGAGCATTTCGATGAAGAGCTATCAGAAATTCTATGGCACTGCTACCAGTTAAAGCAAAAAGCAAAGGCTATGCAGGATGATAAAAGCAGTTTACCAGCGTGGTTGGTAAAGCTATTAAGAGATAAGCCCAAGGCATAAAACAAAGCCGAGGGAAGAAGAAAAAATATTAACCGTAAAATGAAAAAGAATGATTTTAAAGATGAAAAGTGGGTAAACATTCTAACGTTGGAACACGATTACCAGATTAGCAATTACGGAAGAGTTAAGAGTATTTATAAGAACGGTCAGAGTCTTATCTTGACACCACAAAGCAACGGACAATGTGAGAAGGATTACCTGTTTGTAACAATAGAAGGTAAGAAGCATTATATCCATCACCTTGTACTGTTCTACTTTGAAGGAACAAGACCACATGAGCATGATTGCGACCACATTGACGGGAACAGACATAATAATAGGTTTGATAACCTCAGATATCTTCACAGGTCATTAAATCGCAGCCACAAAGGGGAGAAGCACGGGGGTAGCATTCTCACCAATAAGTTGGTAAAGATGATTCGTTACATGGCAAACCAAGGCGTTTCACAAAAGCAAATAGCCGAAATATGTGAAGTATCTGTATCTGCAATAAACCATGTATTACGTGGTAGGTCTTGGAAGCACGTTGCCTAATGGATGATAGATATTACAATGAAGTAGGAAAGTACCAAATCCTTAAGCAAGCTGATGTTATTGCCGAACTGGAAAAATACAATGCAGGGGATTTAAAAGCTTTAAATAGGATTGTTGAAGGTAATCTAAGGCTTGTAGTTTACATCGCTAAGAAATATAGTAAGATTATTAAGGATAATGATACCATTGATATCAATGACCTTATAGGTGAGGGTAATCTTGGACTGATGGTAGCCATACAGAAATATGACCCAAGCCTGATAAGCTTTGCATCATTTGCTACATTGCATATAAGAAAGAAAGTAATTGATTGCATTCTGGATTTCCAGAAAACTATAAGAAGTCCTCAGAATAAAGGGAAATCTGATTCTAAAATCAGGAAGAAGATACAGGAAATGGAACAGGAGTTACTAAGAGAAATAACATTTGATGATTTGCAAGAGTTGAATATATATAAAGATGAAGATATAAAGCATTACTTTAATAGTCCAACAACATCACCAATTCCTGAATATTACGATATAATGGATGAACCAGAAGAGGATGAAGATATAAATAAGGATAAGATGCTATTGGCTTTAAGATATTTGAAAGGTAAAGAGTACAAGGTAATTACAGAAGCTTTTGGTATTAATACAGACGTTAAGACATTAACTGCCATTGGTAAAGAGCTGGGGATAACAAGAGAAAGGGTAAGGCAAATAAAGGTTGCAGCTCTAAATAAACTCAAGGCGATAACAGGCGTTAAGACCGACCCTCAACCAAAATAACACAAAGCCGAGGTAAAAACAATAAACAGGTAAATTAAACAAGGCCATCATAACGATGGCTTTTGTATTTAAACTATAACACAAGATGAAGATGATAGAGTTATAAAACTAACAGGAAAAATACAAGAAAAAACTATTAAAGTAACAAGAATTAGAAGACGATAAAGAAAAAGAATCACACAAGGTAACTACAGGAATAGAAAAAATACAAGAAAAAAATGGAACAGGAAATACAGATAGAAATGATAAAAACGATACAAAACGCAGAAATTTTAAAAATAAGCGTTATATTTGTAATGAATTAAAATAAGAAGGAGGAATTACTACCGTAACCCCTCCCAATCGCAAAGACTTCTAATCCTTTTTCGGACGTTTATTGTAGGTTGAAACCGAGGTAACAATGACTACAACGCCTGAAATAATATCAGAAATATTTGCTAACGTGTCTAAAATCGTACTCATACACTTTTATTAGATGTTAGTAAATTAATAACGACCACTGGCTGCAACCAGTGGTTTTTTATTCTCAGATGTAAAAATATGACATTTCTTACTCATCTCAAAATTGCTTAAATTTTTGAGAATGTTTATCTTGGTGTATATATGCTTTATTTCTGTTGATAACTCATGAAAAACCGTATTTTACAAAGGTTTTATATTTCCCAGTTTGCCTAAAAAAATGTTGATAAGTGATAAATTTATAATGTTGGAATATTATTAGACACTTCAAATACTATAGAAACTCGCATAAATAATTCCCGCTAAAAAAAGCAATGCAGAATCTTATAACATTTACGTAAAATCTCACATTGCCGACTGTTGATGCAGGATATACTTTTGCGTTCGGTTGGTTTGGTGATAGCTTACAGGATGTGATAAGCTATTGCAACAAGAATCCCTGAGAAATCAGGGATTTTTTTTATACCTTAACCCAAACCTTACCAGCTTACTATAGATATCCCTTATACTTCCAAACTACATGATAATACTATAGGTTAAAATGCTTCAGCTATTCTACAATTCAACCACCTAAATCACCAGCAAATCAGTTTAAAAAATACATAAAAATAGTTAAGTATTATTTTGTAGCTATAATATTATTTTGTATTTTTACAGTGTTGGAAATAACAACAGCAAGTACATTGAAATATTGATACCACCAAATAAAAAAAGGGATGCGCTAACATCCCTTCCAAGCATTAGGGATAGACCCTAAACACTTTTTATACGTATGACAAATATAGTCAAAAATCAGAAATATGAAGAGCTGGTACAACGTGAGTTTGACCCAGCTGAAACATTGAAACTTTTAAAACATACCAACCAGCAAATCTACTGGTCTTGGGGTGTAGAGAAAGTAGTTAACTACAATGACCTAGGATTAATATTACTGGTAAACGGGCATCACCATACAGGCGTTGTATTCATTCGCTTATCTTGGGATGATACTTACAGTTACTTCTTATTGAATCCTGACCTATCAATGAAGAAAGAAGTCCATCAGGTTTACTTTGATGAACTCCAAGAGCGCATTGATAAGGATATAGAATACATTGACAAATACGACAAATATTAATAATTAATCGGTTGATACCTTAGTGCTTGGTGATGGTGGTTATTCAATATCATAATTCAAATTTTAATCACTATGAAAGAACTTAAAGTTGCAAGGTATATCAGAGTATCAACAGGCCAGCAATCAACCCTTAGACAGGATATAAAGGCCAATAAAGAAGAATTAATATTTACCGATAAAGGTGTATCAGGGTCAATCCCATTTGCTGAAAGGCCAGCTGGTAAGAAACTATTGAAAGCGGTTGCAGATGGAACTATCCAAACCCTTATGGTATCGGAGCTAAGTAGGTTAGGACGCAATACGCTTGATATCCTCACCACAATCGAATATCTACATAAGCATAAGGTGAATATTCATATAGAGGATTTAAATGGCTTAAAAAGCCTTAATTCAGATGGTACGGTTAATCAACTCTTTTCCTTTCTTACAACCGTTTTAAGTGGGATTTCCACAATGGAACGTGAATCTATTAACCAGAAAATAAGAGATGGTATCAAAGCAAAGAAGGATAGGGAAGGACTTAATGGTGGAAGACCAAAGGGAACTACTGAGAATGATTCCGAGGTATTAAAGAAATATCCCAAGGTCATAAAGATGATTCAGGATTTCCCTAAGATGAAGCAAAAGGATGTCGCAAAGAGTTGTGAGATTGATGCTAGAACGGTTAAGAAGGTGAAGGAAATACTTGATAAGCAGAAACAATAAAGACCCCAATTGGGGTCTTTATAATTATTTGGTTTTAAAGCGATGCCTTAGTTGAATTTGACGATATAGGAATAATCCAGTTGGTATTAAAATTCCCACATATTCAATTGGTCTTGTAAAGGTCACACCGAGTAAAACAGCTAGACTAATTATAGCTATAACTATTACTATAGATAGCCATAAAGGCAAAATTATTGGTTTATTCATTTATCCAGAAATAAAAACTTTCCAAAGATACTAAAATTCCTGATATCAATCCTAATTTTTCCGTATCTGACAAACTAGAAGATGAAATTTGCGAGATATAATAATTTGCTAAATTTTCCTGTTCTTGTGCATTTTTACAGTTAACAAAAACCTCTGCATATAAGTCGTAAACTTCTTTCGCATTATGAGACATCAATTTTTCATTAACTAATTTTGAAGTTAGTACTGAGATGTCAAGGTTTTCAGCATCCATTTGTGATATGATAGCATCCATCTTAGCTCTAGAGGTAACAAAATATTGGGAGTTAAATATTGCCAGTTCATCTTTTGTGAAATTTTTACTTGCAAGATAATCAGCCACTGGCATATTAGGCATTTGGTCTATTACATTACCATTAACATCTCTTAACATGTAACCATTTACACTTGTATTGAAAAGCAAAGTGTTATGTTCGAAACCAATGTTTGTGAAATCATAGTACTCTAAAGGTAAATTAATATTTAGTGCTATGCCTTCAAATTTTGATTTTTTAGGATTAACTAAGGCTTTAGGTTGCTTAACAGCTGTTGCAGCGGCCTTTTTTGATTCTGGTAAAGCAACTGCCATTCCTATTGAAGCTGCACCTGCAAAAATAACTGCTCCAGCAACTATTACTGCTCCACCAACAGGAGCTCCAGCACCTCCAGTTCCTCCAGTAATAACTCCAGCTGCTGCTCCTGTTTCAGCAACTCCTGTAATTGCACCCGCTCCATCTGCAAGACCTACAGCAGCTACTTTTCCTGCACAATCCCAAAATCCACTACACCAATCTTTTTGATTAATGTGAGTTTTATTATAATTATTCAGATTAGCAATTAAAGTTTCTTGAGTATTTGTATTGACAGCTGAATCAGTAGAACAAGAGGTTGATAAAAATGTTACGCTTAAAAATAGCAATGATAATATCAATGCAGAAAATCTATTTGTATTCATTTAATTGTAAAATAATATTGGTTTAATGATTTACTAAATTGCTCCTCTGTCGACTGAATTGCGAGGGCAAAAATATATGATTATAAGAATTACCCTATACCCATTAATGGGTATTTTTTTACTTTTCGATGAAATGAATTTTTGCAACGATGAAGTGTTATTGCTTGAAATACTATAATATTTTACTCTTTGAAAATGAGATATTTGAAGAATCTCCTAATGACAACAATATTAAGAAAAGTGTTTTGAGGTTGGTCAAGACATTAGAAAATGAAAATGTATTAGAAAATAAAAGGGTAGCCTGTAGGCTACCCTTAATTGTTATAGAAAATTTATCCAACCTTCTTGATGGCTTTTCAGTACTTGCGCTTTAATCTTAGTATCTTCAATTTCGTGAACGAACTTTTCTACCATGCCGATAGCTATAAAATCTGTAGCACCATCAATGAGACTCATCAGGCGAGTATATGCTGGTTTAACTGTTTTTGCATTTAAACCTTTGCTAAAATCAAATGTACCTTCAAGTATATCAATTTCAGCAGCAACATTATAACCGTCGCTATGTCTGGTAATTATAATCTTGAACGGATAGGTGGCATCACTTCCTTTAAGTAACAGTGTACCCAACAGTTCTTCTTTCGCATAAATTTCATTTTCACTCATAACTTCATTAAAAAATGAGAGCAAGGAAATCACGCCTTGCTCTCGGTATCAAATAATAAAAATCAAATACATTATGGAATCACAACTACTTTACTAAAAAAGATTCAGAACAATAAAATAAACAAGAATCGTAGCTTGACAATTTTTCAATGTCGATATTGAAATTTAAGGTTTCGTCTGCACGTAGCCTTTCATTTATACCAATAACAGCATTCATAAACTTTCTTTTCTTTCCCCTTGTAAGCCTGTTAGGAATTGGTAAATCACCAAATTCTGCATCTGCTGCAATGTAGAAAGCGTAGTCAATTACTCTTTCGAAAATCACTTGATTTGTAATTTCATATTTTTCTACCCATGTAAAGAATCTTTGATAAATATTTATCATAGCATCTTCTTTTGAGGTTGCTGCCAAATACCTAGATTGGAGACCTAAAGTATTGGTTGCCAAATTGTGAAAAAATTTCTCAACGAATTTCTCTTGTTCACGTGCATAAAGTTCCGAAGTTTCAATAGTGTTCATCATAATTATTGTATTTAAAATTTAACCGTAATATATAGTTGAACTATTATTGTCTAAAGAATTTTCTGTAAAAGAACATTGGCGCAAATATAATCTTTTATTTGATTTACCAAGGCTTTCCAACAGTATCATACGCATGCAAAGAATCACCAGCAATGCTTATGGCTGTTGAATAATATCCAGCAGGATTATCAATTGTGCATTCTATCTTCACAAACAGTTGCTTTTCTTCTGTAGATACTTCACCGTTGCTGGATAAAAGAATAACATCTTTATCTCTTACTGGGACTTTCTTACTTAGCACCCATTGAGGGTCTGTAGTCCACACGCTATCCCTATACCTTCTTATTACCAAATCATTCACATTGGTATCGATTATAGTGTAGTCAGTGTCTTTTATCTGCTCAACAGGTGTAACATTTTGAACTGGTGCAGAATCATCAGCTGAACAGCTGGTGAGCATCATTGCGCTCACGGCCAGCATTAGTGTAATTAGTTTTTTCATAATCATCTTCATTTAATATTAAGCGTTATCAATCTTTACAAGGGTATTCAATATTGTAATGCCGTCAACAACTTTAAATGTCAACTGATAACGGCTCATAGCATCAAGCGGAAAATCATTTATAGTTGAGTTGTTCAGCTTTAACCCGATTGTGGTATCTTCTGAATTTGTGATAAACTCGACTTTCTTTAACATTTGCGCGTTGTTGATAGTTGAATTGCCCTCAACAAATGGTGCTGAACCGTCAGGTGCTTCCTGTGTGCCGAACCAATAAACATTTGATACAACGAAATTGTTTTCTGTATTCATATACAGAATGTTTTGTTGTACGGGTTGCGGTTGTTCAGGATTGTTTACTGGAGAAGTATCATCAGTTGAACAAGATAATAATGTTAATGTGCTAATTGTCAATAGTAAAATAATTTTCTTCATACTGGTTTGGTTTAAAATTTGTAATACAAATATAATACCAAATTAGTAATATATGCCTAGTCATTTATGTTTAATTTAAAATGATAGGGCATTTTTACCTTTAGCGTATGACCAGAAAGAAAGAAATACCACTGATAGTTATCCACGTGGGAGCAAGAATTGCATCTATTATTAAAGCAAAAGATTTAAGATATACCAATGTCGCTTCTGATGCTGGATTAGACGAACAAGCTTTGCGGAGATATGCAAAAGGAAAACTTATCATGGGTATTGATAAGTTATATGCAATCAGTTATGCCCTAGGTGTTGAGGTGGGAGACCTGTTTAAATCAGAATAGAATATGTTTGGTTATAATCTATAATCAACTGTTATAATAAATGCTCGGCTATTCCGAGCATTTTTATTTATAAATAAAAACCCCTACAATGATTGTGCAACAATAATTTATTACCTTTGAAAAAATCAAATTTTATGCTTGGTATTTATTGCAGGATTTCCAAAGAGAAGGAACAAGGCAAGGGTCAATCGCTTGCTGACCAAGAACGTCTTGGTATTGAACTAGCAAAGCAATTAGGGTTAGACCATAAAATATATGTGGATGATGGGCTTTCTGGTGCTGGCGACAACATAGAAGACAGGCCACAATTTGAAAGATTTCTAGCTGATGTATCAAATAGAGTTCTTACTCATGTATTTGCTTACGACCAATCACGTTTTGAGCGTAATCCTCAGGTTCGCTTTGTAATCAATAAGCTTTTCAAGGACAATAACATTAAGTATTATACACATCTTGACGGGGGAGAGGTTGACCTACACGACCCACAAGCTGAATTTTTTGGCGACCTTCTTAGCGTTATCAATAAGTATCATGTTACAACTACCAAGATAAAGGTTAAAAGTGCCTTAAAGAACCGCGCTATGCTTGGTAAGGGGCAAGCTGTGATGCCTTACGGGTATGACAAAGACTCCGAAGGATATATTATTATCAATGAAGAGGAAGCGGAAGTTGTAAAACGAATCTTTGAAATGTCTCTTTCTGGTATAGGCACAAAAACAATTGCTGAAACTCTACAGAACGAAGGTATTCCAACGAGATATAATAAGCTTGGTAAAGGTAGTCTAACTGTTGTAAACAAATATACAGGTCAAAAAACTACGACCAATAAAGCTGATGTTAAATGGTCTGGAAACAGTATTCGTGGAATCATCGTAAATACTATTCATAAAGGTGAAAAGAGGTTTAAGGATATGGTAATTGAAGTTCCTGCAATTTTTGAAAAGGATTATTGGGATAAGGTGAATGAGAATCTTCCAAAGAATAGGAATACAAGAACAGTAAGTAATGCGAAGTATGATTATCTATTAAAAGGTTTGATTAGATGTGGCGTGTGCGGAAGAAATATGTACGGGAGGAAACGTGCTGATAAGCATGATAATCATTACAGCTGTTCTTCTAAGCGAATAAAGAGTGAAAATTGTGGCAATAGAAGTATAAACATTGATAAGTTGGATGATTTTGTTTGGAGAAAATTGTTCCTAAAGCACGGTTTCATGCAATCACTTAGGAGTCATTTCAATAAGAATAAAAAGGGTAGTGATAGTTTAGACGTTAATGAACAGGTAGTTGTTCTAAAGAAAAAAATAGAATCATTAAAGAATCAAAATGAAAAGGCTATTCAGTATGTCCTAGAAGATATTTGGAAAATGGAAGATGTATCTGTAATCCTTGAAAAGAATAAGAAAACGATTGCTGATACAGAAAAGGAAATAGAACTACTTCAAAGTGAAATCAAGATTATAAATAATACAGATAGAATATTAAAGAAGTATCAAGATAGCATTCCAATACACGAAGGTGACTTTGAATTTAAAAGAAAAGTTATTTCTGATTTTATTAAAAATATTATCGTTAGTTTTGACCCTGTGACAAAGGAGTACATATTACAATTGGAGTATCTTGTGAACATACAAGATGAAGAATATAAGGGTGATGTAATGCCAAGGCCAGTGAAGAGTTGGAGCGAATTTACCGACGCTAATAAAAAGAAGGATGTGAGCAAACCCCGTCCAGATATTGCGCAACGAATGTAGCATTAGTAGGAGGGGGGAGCTATCCTCAGCCGGGTGAAATATCAATGGCTCATAATGGCGTGCTGTTTCTCGACGAACTTCCTGAATTCAAACGTGAGGTATTAGAGGTAATGCGCCAGCCACTTGAAGACAGGGAAGTAACTATCTCGAGGGCTAAATTCACCATAACTTATCCTTCTTCATTCATGCTTGTAGCGAGTATGAACCCGAGTCCGGGAGGTTATTTCAATGATCCTGATGCGCCTGTAAGTTCTTCACCTCATGAAATGCAACGTTATTTGAGCAAGATATCCGGCCCGTTGCTAGACAGGATTGATATACACATTGAAGTGACACCTGTTCCTTTTGAAAAGCTTTCTGACAAGCAAAAAGCAGAAAGCAGTATCGAAATACGTCAACGTGTAACAAAAGCCAGAGAGTTACAGACAATGCGTTTTGCGCATCTTGAAAGTGTACATTACAATGCGCAAATGAATACAAAACAGATACGTGAATACTGCGATCTGGATGAAACTTCATTACAGCTCCTTAAAACAGCTATGGAAAGGCTTAATCTTTCTGCAAGGGCATATGACAGGATATTAAAAGTATCTCGCACCATTGCCGATCTGGAAGCCTCTGAAAATGTACAACAACACCATATAGCCGAAGCCATACAATACCGTAGCCTTGACAGGGATGGATGGCTTGGTTAAAATATACCGGATGATGCCAAAATTTGCAAAGGAATATATAGCCAATTATGTTTTCATCACCGCATTAATTATTCTTGTGGTAAATGATCATATATTAAAAGCAGCATTTCATAATTGGTTTACGGGTAAATTATCTGATTTTGCAGGTATGATTTTATTACCGTTGCTCATTGCTTACTTTTTTCCTAAGCTTAGGCATAAGGCAGTAATAGTAAGCGCTGTTGTTTTTCTGTTTTGGAAATCGCCCTATTCTCAAACACTAATCGACGCCTATAACCAGTTAGCTTTTATACCTATTACCAGAGTTGTAGATTATTCAGATATGCTTGCGCTATTGATTTTGCCTATACCTTTAGAAATTATAAATTATCCGGATAAGTTTAAATTCAAAAGCATGTGTATAAAACCTGTTTTTATAGTTGCTCCTTGTTTATTTGCGTTTATTGCAACCTCACCGCCTCCAAGCTATTATTACAGCTATGCATCAGGAAATGTAAAATTCGACAAACTCGCTATTAAGGTAAAGTATTCAAAACCTGAAATACTTGAAAAATTACAGGCTATGAACATAAAGGTTATTAGTGATTCCGTTGGAGTTAAAGATCATTTATACCGAATGGAATATAACAGTAATTATTATGCTATTCCGGAGTTAATTATTGAAAAGGATACGATAAGGAATCTTAATTTTGCATTGAGAAGTCTTGAGGATAATAAGACGACAATATACCTGAATAGTATAACCCTTGAAAAAGATATGAGCAAGCAAGAGATTAAAGAAGAAATTACCAGCTACTATCAGAAAGGCATAAAAAAATACTTTAAAACAATTTTTAAGAAATAGTAAAATGATAAAACAGCAATTAGAAGAACTATTTAATGGGATGCCCCAGATAGTTCAGGAGAAATTAAGGCCGGTAATGGAGAATTTGCTGGAAAGGGCTGCAGACCTGGATGCTGCCGGAATGGAAGATCCCGATTATGAAGATGAACTGGAATCGATTACTAAAGAAGTAAATAAGGTCAAGTACTTAAACGACCAATGGCAGATAATGAATGCAAAAAAGAACAATTAATATTGTTCTTTTTTTATTTGATGATTGAAAATTCGCCCTGATTTATATCTCCTGTTTCAAATCCTTTTTTGAACCAGTACATTCGTTGTTCAGAACTTCCATGCGTAAATGAATCGGGAACTACATGTCCCTGCATACGCTTCTGTATCGCATCATCACCTACAGCATTGGCAGCACTAAGGGCTTCTTCAATATCACCTTCTTCAAGGATGTCATGCATTTTTTGGTCATAATGAGCCCAAATACCTGCATAGAAATCGGCTTGTAATTCAAGTTTAACAGACAACTTATTGGCACCGGCTTCATCGGTTTGAGATTGTAATTGTCTCATCTTGGCAGATGTACCCAAAAGAGTCTGTACGTGATGCCCAATTTCATGAGCAATTACATAAGCAATAGCAAAATCGCCGCCTTTAGCACCAAAACGGCTTTGAAGTTCGTCGAAGAAAGCCAGATCCATGTATACTTTTCTATCAGAAGGGCAATAGAAAGGCCCTGAAGCCGATGAAGCGCCACCGCAAGCGGTCTGTACTGCATCACGGAAGAGGACCAGTTTAGGTTCTTCGTAGGTCATGCCATTCTCGGCGAATATTTTACCCCAAACATCTTCAGTGTCTGCTAACACAGTAGCAACGAATTGGCCCATTTCCTTGTCATGGGCACTTAGCTCTATAGGATCACCTGAAGCCGCATTTTGTTGCTGTATCTGGTTGTTTATATCATTTAGTATAGCCGAATTATCACCACCCATAAACATGTTGATCAGCAATATAATAACACCAATTACACCACCTCCGGCAACTAATTTCCCTCCGGAAATACCACGGCGGTCTTCCATATTATCGCTTTGTCTTCTGCCTGACCATTTCATATAGTATGATTTTATCTAATGAAGTTACTTAATTAATTTGATTCATCTGTTTCTTTTACAAAGAATTAATATATAAAAAAAGCCGTATCTGTTTGGGATACGGCTTTAAAATCATTTTCTATATTTTAGAATCCGAAACGGAATCCAAGATATGCATCGGCTTGTTTTGAATTGCTGATCAATGCTGTAATAGCTGATCCTGAACCAATATAAAAGCCTCCTACACGGAATCCTACACCTGTGGTGAATCCTGATATTTCATTTGTTGAAAACGGAACATAAGCCTCAAATTTTTCAGTAGAATAACGTGGAGTTACTGTAAATACATTCTGAACGGCAACCTGAGCATTATTATTAGCTTTATTTAGCTTTTGTTGAAGAAAGCCGGTAACATACCATTGGTTGTATACTTTTACATCTCCATATACTGATAATACAGATGGCAATTTTACTTTGAAATCCCTGTTGGTTTCATCAAGAGTAACTAAACCGCTTTGAAGTAAAAGATCTTCAACTTCTTCAATGGTTTCTACATCTTCAAACTGGCTAAGGTTTAGCTCATCACCAGGTTGCATTGCCAGTGTATAATTGTTTGAAACATTATTATCATCTTTAAATGTCATTTTACCAAGGTTTCTAACCGACACACCTGCATTAAGTTTATAGCCGTTATCATCTGAATTAACGTCTTTCCAGCGATAATTGAAACCCAAATCTGCTGCAAAACCATTCAGACCACCTGCAAAGAAATCGGTAAAATTACCAGCGTCATTAAATCCGTCAGCTAATGAGCCTGAATATGCAAAGTTAAGACTAGCTTCACCATCTTTTAATACCATGTCTCCAAGGTTATCAGGATGGTTTAATGCATCTGTTCCAAGAGTAACTCTACCTTTGAACTGATCAGCAGACATATTAGCATAAGATCCGGGAAATAATAATTTGAAAGTTACACCTCCTGAAATTTTATGTTCTTCTGTTTCGTAGATATCTCTTGCAACAGAGAAGCCTATTTCGCCCCAAGATGTCCCGGAAACCCTTTGATTATAATTTGTATTAATAATACCAAGTGCATCCTCAACTGATGGATCAGTTGTTAGTGCTCTACCTAATTCAGGGCTTACATCAACAATGTTAGCTTTTACTTTAGCAGCAGTTGTAACTGCAAAGGCCCATTTCTCATGTTTAAATGCATAAGCAGGCCCAAGTATTTCAACATCAACACTCATGTTTACAGATTCACTTCCTGAAAAAATCACTTCATTGAAATCTGTATCACTATTGAATAAATCGCTGATCTTAACCTTGTTGTTGGATGCATTTGCACTTAAATTAAGCACATTTACTTCGTGATCGTTTTTTAAATTCGTTAATTCAGCAGGATTCACTACTGCGTTAATGATACCTGTTCTTCTGGAAGTATTAATCCCCGAAAAATGTTCCTGCGCGTAAAGCCCTGCGCTTAAAAATGTAAAGGCAAATAGTAAAGGTTTTTTCATATATAGGTGATATTTGTTTGTATTTATATCTTCAAAACAGTAACATAAGAAAAGTTAAAAACTTATTCTCCTTATTACATACTGTTAAAATCCATACAAATATTGTAAAATATTAACCAAAAAAAAATACCCATATTCGGGTATTTTATTCATATATTAATTATCGTTTGAAATGATAACCTTAAATTGCTCTCCAGATAACATCATCGGGAACCGGAGCTGTTATTTCGATAGCTTCTTTAGAAACAGGATGTACAAACGTAAGCTTCCTTGCATGCAGGTGAATACCACCGTCAGAATTACTTCTGTCAAAGCCATATTTTAAATCTCCTTTGATGGGTGAGCCAATAGCTGACAGCTGTGAACGTATCTGGTGATGCCTTCCTGTATGCAGATTAATTTCCAGAGCTGTATAATTATTTAGCTCTTTTATTACAGTATAGTCAAGGCTGGCCTGTTTACTATCAGGAACTTCTTTAGAGTGAGCCTTAGAAGTGTTAGACTTTTCGTTACGCTTAAGATAATGAACCAGAGTAGCCGATTTTTGTGCTGGCTTGTTTTTAACTACAGCCCAATACGTTTTCTTAGTTTCACGGTTTTTGAATAATTCATTTAAGCGCGTCAGAGCCTTTGATGTACGGGCAAACAAAACAATACCGGTAGTAGGTCTGTCCAATCGGTGTACAACCCCTAAAAACACCTCTCCGGGTTTGTTATACTTATCTTTAATATATTCTTTTACAACCTCACTTAGCGGCTTGTCACCGGTTTTATCTCCCTGTACAATGTCGCCTACACGCTTATTGACCACAATAATGTGATTATCTTCATATAGTACCTGAAGGTTGTTCTTATCTGAAACGATTTTCATTATTAATACGATTCATTCGCATTAGGGAAATCCTTAGATTTTACATCCTGAGAATATTGCGAAATTGCAGTTGTCATCCCTTCGTAAAGATTCATATACCTTCTAAGGAAACGCGGACTGAATTCATTATTCATTCCTAGCATATCATGAATAACCAATACCTGGCCGTCAACACCGCCTCCTGCACCAATACCAATAACTGGAATTGAAATGCTTTCCGCTACTCTTTGAGCCAATTGTGCCGGTATTTTTTCCAGAACCACTGCAAAACAGCCAATTCGTTCCAACATTTTCGCATCCTCAATCAGTTTTTCAGCTTCAGCATCTTCTTTAGCACGAACAGTATATGTTCCGAATTTGTAGATGGATTGAGGAGTAAGCCCCAGGTGTCCCATTACAGGGATACCTGCATTTAATATCTTTTTTATTGAATCTTTAATTTCGCTTCCGCCTTCAAGTTTAACAGCATGTCCACCGCTTTCTTTCATGATACGGATAGATGAGCGCAAAGCTTCCTTAGGATCAGACTGATAGCTTCCAAATGGCAGATCTACAACCACAAGTGCCCTGTTAGCAGCACGTACTACTGAAGAGGCATGATATATCATTTGATCAAGCGTAATCGGAAGTGTAGTTTCATGGCCGGCCATTACATTTGAAGCCGAATCACCTACAAGGATAACATCTACACCGGCTGCATCAACAATTCGCGCCATAGTGAAGTCATAAGCAGTAAGCATCGAGATTTTCTCTCCATTAGCTTTCATTTCAATCAGTGATCTTGTGGTAATTCTTTTATAATCTTTTTTAGCAACAGACATAGTTTTTGTTTTTAGAAATGTAAAATTAATGAATTGAACCAACAATACCCCGAAAGTTCTAACTTTATTAGCCCGTTGTAACAAAATGAGATTCGTGCTACTAATAGGAAAACCAATTGAATCATGAAAAAAATAATTATCCTACTCTTGTTCTTTGGCACACAAATAACTGTTGCTCAGGAAGCTGAAATTAAAAAAAGCATCGGTGTGTTTTTTGAAGGGATGCATAGCGCTGATACACTAAAAATTAAATCCGTTTGCAAAGATTTGATCCTTCAGTCCGTTTCTGAGAAAGGTGGGCAGTTGAAACTTCACAATGAACCCAGTGATGAGTTTTATAAATCGATTGCTTCAATACCTGAAAACATAAAAGTAGAGGAGAGGCTACTTGATTATAAAATTCAGATTGACGGAGCGATGGCTCATGTTTGGACACCTTATGAATTTTATATAAACGGAAAACTAAGTCATAAAGGCGTGAATTCATTTCAACTCTTTAAGGAAGGTGAAATATGGAAGATCATTTATATAATTGATACTAGGAGAAAATAAAAATAGCCGCTACTATGCGGCTATTTTTATACTTTAAACAACAAAGGTTAACAATCTGCATTATTGACAGTTACCGCAAGACCACCTTCTGATGTTTCTTTATATTTATTATTCATATCCTGAGCTGTTTGCCACATAGTATTTACAACCTTATCCAATGGCACTTTAGCATTTTTTGGATCGGTTTCAAGAGCAAGCTCGGCGGCATTTATGGCTTTAATGGCCCCCATAGTATTACGTTCAATGCATGGTATCTGTACCAATCCCCCAATAGGATCGCACGTCATACCTAAATGATGTTCCATTGCAATTTCGGCAGCCATAAGGCACTGTTCCGGAGTACCCCCCATAACTTCACAAAGTGCTGCGGCAGCCATTGCTGATGATACGCCAATTTCCGCCTGGCATCCTCCCATTGCAGCAGAAATAGTAGCTCCTTTTTTAAAGATACTTCCAACTTCTCCAGCAACCATAAGGAATTGCTTGATGTGGTTTTCGTCTGCATCATGGTTTTCAATTACCATATAGTACATCAACACAGCCGGTATTACACCTGAACTTCCGTTAGTAGGAGCAGTTACAACACGACCAAGCGCAGCGTTTACTTCGTTTACAGCTAGTGCAAAACAGCTTACCCATTTTAATATCTGGCGGAATTTAACCTCCGTTTTACGAATAACCTGTAACCATTCCTGCGGCGAGTTGTATGGCAGTTCGCCAATAAGGTTTTGGTGCATATCAAAGGCCCTGCGGCGTACATTCAGTCCACCCGGCAATATACCTCCTGTGTGGCATCCTGTATACATACACTCAAGCATAGTATCCCATACACGCATCAATTCATGATGAATCTCTTCTTCAGTACGTATGGATTTTTCATTCTCATACACAATTTCAGAAATGCTTTTGTTTTCAGTTCTGGTATAAGCCAGAAGTTCATCAGCCTTATCAATAGGAAAAGGGAAGGCACATTTTATAATTGCGTTTTCTTTTGCATTTGTACGTTCTTCCTTAACCACAAAACCACCACCAATCGAATAGAATGTAGATTCATATTCCTGTCCATCTTCGGTGTATGCCGTAAACATAAAGCCGTTAGCATGAAAAGGCAGGAAGTTTTTATTGAAAACAATATCTGAATTTATAAAGAAAGGAATTGTTCTTTCTCCACCCAGATTAAGCTGGTACGATACACTTATCGTATCTATGATAGATGAAATACTATCAATAGGTACGTATTCAGGATCGGCACCGCTAAGGCCAAGCATAACAGCAAGGTCCGTTGCGTGGCCTTTCCCCGTAAGGGATAAAGAACCATAAAGGTCTACCTTAACACGGTTTACCATATCAAAAATACCTTCTTCGCGAAGTTCTTTCAAAAAGCGTTCGGCACCACGCCAAGGCCCAAGGGTATGAGAACTTGAAGGACCCACACCAATTTTGAGCATATCAAAAACGGAAATACATTCGTTCATAGCAGTTTACAGCAATTCTTGTAAAGATAGTTTATTTGCAGCCTGTAAAGGTATGTAAATTGTCAATACTATAACGATGTAGTGATAAAATTGTTTATTTGATAAAAGTGAAATAACAAAGAGGTTTGAAGATGTTATATTAGTCGATTAATTATCGACAAGTATAAACTTCAATTCTTTCATTGGAGGGCCGTAACCATGAAATCTATATTTAATATCCTTTATTTTAAAAATGGTTCCTGAAGGGTATTGGAGAATCATTTTTTGGGCACTATCACTGAATTTATCTTCATAAATGGTATACTCGTATCCTTCAGGGAGAATAAGGGTATACTCGTCAACAAAAAAATTTTGGAACCTACTATCAAAATAAGTTTCAGGGCGTACACTTATTGTAGCATCTTTGATATCCTGTCTGGAGATCTCAACAATACATTTTTCACAACCTTGACCATTTAAAATAGGTATTAGTTTAGGTACGGGTTTAATGTAATATTGTTTGGAATCCTGAAAACTGAGTCTCTTTCGGTTATTATTTCAAAATCTAATTTTGTAGTCGTCCCACTTACCTGGCTTACACTCCAGTGATATATTCCTGAACCATAATCTGTAAGCCCGGGCGCTGTAACTCTAAATGATTTTGCTCCAGGCACAGCTATTTCAAGTTCATTTTCAATCCCTTTGTAAACAAAGTTTTGATTTTTTAAGGATACAACAGGTGAAGGCAACACTATATTTTTGCTGCACGATATTAGAAAAGAGAATACTAAATACAAAAATATTTTTTTCACAACTTATTGGTTTGAATAGACAACATGTAGAACTATTTAAATATTAATTTATCAACATTAACTTGAGTGGTGGAGGATCATAAGTAAAACCACTAGATGTATAGTAAGGAACCGATATTTCAATCACTGATTTCTTTTTCAGTTTGGAAAGCTTTTGAAAAATTTCATCTGTTACAGTATCATGATCAACAACTAGTTTTTTTCCATTCGGCAGTTTTATTATAAAACTCCAAATTTTAGTATTCGAATAAGAATCTTCTTTATCATCAATAACAATATCTATAAGAGCATTTTTCAATTCTGATAAAGTCATTTTTAGAGTACAATTGGAACAACTTTTACCATTAACAGTGATCTTTTTAGGAGTAATATCTTTTATATAAAGGAGCTCCCGAGTATTAATTACAGAATTATCATTATTTGTAATTGTAAAATCAAGGTAAATCCCGTCTTCCTTAATTCTGCTTACATTTATAGTGTATGTACTATCCTGTGTCATTTCACTAAGACCTGCTGCCGTAACAGTAAATGATTTCGCATTAGGGACTTCAATTTTAAGTGTATCATTAATTCCTCGGTAAATAATATTATTATAACGAGATGTAATGATTGGTTTTGAATCTATTACAACTGGAGTTTCTATAAGCCTTATTTTGACATGAGGTAATCTTGTATAGTGATATTGATCAGGATTGTATGTTTGAATTTCACCAACGAATATCTCACTACCTAAAGGTAAATTTTTAATTAGATCAAAAACTTTTGAAGTCATTTTATCATCTTTAATCCATATGTGTTCCATGCCATCAATAAAAAGCGTAAATGATTCAACTTTATCATAAGCCTTGTTGTAATTGTAAAATAAGTTCTGGAAAGCAGTTTTTATATTTAGGTTTTTTAATTGCTCATGTGTCATTTCATAAGTTCGTTGCTCAAAATTACTATCAACATATGCGTTTCTATTGGGAATAGCTCTTATCTCAAATTCTTTCTCTTCATAAATTATAGAAGAGTCAGGCATTGTTGCAGTAATTTTGACATTGGCTCTAAGTCCTGAAACAGCAGTAACATTCCAATTAAAATTACCTAAAGAATCAACCTTTTCTAATGTCCCGGGGGCTTCAACTTTATACTGCATAGCTCCGGGTACAGCTATTTTTATAGGATTCATAATACCTCTATATACAATATTTACTTTTTCAAGAGATATAACAGAAATATTCTTATCCTGACCGAAAGCCAGTGAACATATTAAAAGCAATAACAAAAACAGCTGTTTCATAAGAAATGTCTTTATAAACAAACATAATAAAAAGGAATTTAGTATAAATAAAAAACTCCCGATTTCCCGGGAGTCACAATTTAAAATAGGGGAGACTAACACTATCTCCTTACAAGCATCGCAAGTCTTTCGTTAAGCGAATTGATTTCCTGCAATGTTGTGTTTTCAATGGGTTTCGCAAGCTGGACAAACCAATCTCGATGTTTATCACGCCTGCCTGTGAGCATATTTATATGGATGAATTTTGTCCATAACAGGGCTTTAAGCTGTGTTTCCTGCTCATTCCACATCGACATTTCTACCAATAAGGTATCGTCAGAAAGTTTTAAAAGTGAGGACTTAATACAAATATTTTCATTATAAAGAGCAGGAGCAAGGTATACTATCTCATGTTTATTTACCATCCAGCCGCAGCCTTTTTCATAAAGCATTGTCATACTGATATCATGAAAATCTTTGAGATGATCTTCACGAGCGTTGAGCATATAATCAATATACCCCGAATTATGCAGGTGTTTGAAAGAATCACAGTCGGTAAAGCGAATTTTGTAAAAAGTTTTTGGTTCCATTTGCGGTTGTTTTTAATACCACAAATTTGAATAGTTGCCAAATCTTTTCCTTTGACAAATATCAAAAAGTCACTTTAGCGCGGATTCTGCTTAAAGTTTCCTGAGTAATACCCAGATAAGAAGATATGATACCAAGCGGCACGCGTTGAAATAGGGAAGGAGTAGTTTCTAAAAGTGATGTATAGCGTTCTTCCGCTGATTTAAATTGCAGACCGCTAAGCCGGTT
>QFQM01000362.1 GCA_003243255.1 Flavobacterium psychrophilum
CAGGTGATTACGTATATCTCTTATAAAAGCAAGACCATAACCGGTGTAGAAGTTTATCCGGATCAAACTACGGTTATCAATACTTCCATTCAGGAAGATGTTCAGCAACTCGAAGGAGTTGTAATTACATCGCAGCGTCAAAAAGATACCGATATTTCAGTAGTGACGGATTTGAGAAAATCGGATTTGGTTGCTGTAGGTATTTCTTCTCAACAAATAAAATTATCGCAGGACAGAGATGCTGCGCAGGTAATCAAGCGTATACCTGGTGTTACTATCTTGAATAACCGTTTTGTAAATGTTCGCGGGCTTAGCGAAAGATACAGTACCGTTATGTTGAATGGTGTGATTGCTCCAAGCACAGAAGTAGATACTAAAGCATTTGCTTTTGATCTTATTCCCAGTAACATGATTGATCGCATGTTGGTCTACAAGTCGGCCTCTTCTGAACTGCCAGGAGAATTTGCCGGAGCTGATATCGTAATACAAACCAAAAGTGGAATAAGTGATGAGACTTTTTCAGTAAATATAACTGGAGGGTATCGTGCCGGAACTACTTTCGGAGATTTTAATACCTATAAAGGAAGCAGCACTGATGCGCTCGGCTTTGACAATGGAAAGCGACAGCTTCCTTCTTCATTTCCTACTAACAATCTTCGTGATTACAGTCAGGATCTTTCTAACGCAGCTAATTTTGCTGCTTTGAAAAATGCCGGAGCCAGTTTGCCAAACATCTGGAATAAATCATTGGGCAATGCATTGCCAGATCTACGGATGACAGTGAATTATGCCAAAGAATTTTCTATTGGTTCGTTAAAGCTGAGCAACGTCACTTCGGTGAGTTACTCTAATACGCGTCAACGCATTGAGCAGGAAAATTATTATTATGATCAATTTCATTCTGACTTGGGAAAAAGCGATAGAAGATATGCCTTTAATGACATGCGCGATATTGTAAATATTCGTGCCGGGATCATCAGTAATTTCAATATTGAACTCAGTCCAAAACACAGAATCGAATTCAGAAACCTATACAATCAACAAGGATTATCTCAGGTCACCGATCGTACAGGCCTGGAAGGAGTAGAGGATATCAATAGCTATGAGGTGAAAAACCTTTCTTTGAATTACCTGCAGCGTGGAATTTATTCCGGTCAGTTACAGGGGCGTCATGGATTAAGTGATCATCTTAATCTTACGTGGGTATTAGGCTATAGTTCTATCAATGCGGATCAGCCAGACTACAGAAGAATTCGTTCGCAACGCGCTTTTGGATCAACTGATCCTTTTGAAGTAGTAATTCCTCCCAACGCTAGTACACTTGATGCAGGACGTTTTTATTCTGATCTAAACGAAAAAGTATACACCCATGCACTCACGGTTGATTACAAACTGAACCCTGAGAAGGAAGAAGACAAACAATCGAAATTATCAGTCGGCTATTATATAGCTCAAACGAATCGTGATTTTGCTGCTCGATGGATGTCTTATCGTTGGTTCTCTACTCCTGATCTGAATTTGGTAAAGCAATCTTTTGAGACACTTTTCACTCAGGCGAATATCAATCCCTCGGAGGGACAGAACCCCAAATTTCTTTTGGAAGAAGGTACCAATTTTTCCGATCAGTATAAAGGCGAGAATTTGCTCACGGCCGGTTATGCTTCTTTGGTTACTCCTTTTGCTGATAAATTCAGATTGGCAACCGGTGTTCGTGTAGAATATAATCGCCAGCAGTTAATGTCTTTTAATGATAAAAATGAACCACTGCATGTAGACAATCCAGTAACGAGTTTGCTGCCATCGATGAATTTGTCTTATAACTTGAATGATAAAAACCTGGTTCGTATTGCATATGGGAGAACTGTAAATCGTCCGGTTTTCAGAGAGCTCGCTCCCTTTAATTTTTATGATTTCGATCGCAACTCCAATCTTTACGGGAATGAAAATTTAAAAACAGCTGAAATTGATAATGTTGATTTGAAGTGGGAAAATTACCCGTCACAAAGTGAAAATATTGCAGTAGGTGTTTTCTACAAGCATTTTAAGAACCCGATTGAATCAGAATTAATAGGAGGATCCAATCTTATTTACACTTACCGTAATGCACCGTCTGCTGTAAGTTACGGAGTTGAGTTAGAGGCACGTAAGTCTCTGGAAGATTTGACTAATCCATTTTTGCAAAAATTCTCATTCATTTTAAATGCTACCCTTATAAAGAGCAGAGTGAATTTGGGGGATGTAACTAATCAGGACAAAAAAAGACCGATGCAGGGTCAATCGCCTTATGTTGTTAACGCCAATATTTACTATGTGGATAATTCGCATGGATTTCAGATCAACGCATCGTACAATGTTTTTGGGAAGCGAATTTTCGCAGTGGGTGATTTAAGCCAAAATGCCACACAGTATGAAATGCCCCGTCAGCAAATCGATCTGACCGTGTCTAAGCAGATTAATACACGCTGGGAAATTAAGTTTGGTATACAGGATATACTCAATCAATCCTACCGCATTCTCCAGGACTCCGATCGTGACGGTAAGATCAGCTCAGTAGATGAAAAAATTGTGAAGTATAAACCAGGCCAATATACCACTCTTGGTGTTACGTTTAAGTTATAATCAATACGATCACACACTGAAAAAAAGCTCCTGAAGGGGCTTTTTTTATTTTTCATAAATACCAAGCTTAACTGTGCATTAACAGTGGCTTAACATCGCGAAAGTAGTTTTGTGCTGTATTTACAGAAACCATAAAACGAATATAGTCAATGGAAAAACTAAGGAACAATTTTATTAAAGTGGTAATGCTCACGCTGGTGGTGGGGCTATTTACACTTTCATCTTGTAAAGATGATGAGACAGCGGATTTCGCAGCACCTACTATTACGGTTACTCCTGGTACTGTACAGCTTGCTCCTAACACTAAACAAACCTTTAGCATTGCGGTAAGTGCAGAAGGAAATATCGGATCTATTAAATTAGGTGATACAGAAATAAAATCATACACCACAGATACTAAAGCAGATGCTTTCTCTTACGAATATACTGTACCTGCAACTCAAGCTGAAGGTACTCTTACACTTACTTTTACTGTAACTGATAAACAAGGAACACCTGAAACAGGTACCACTACAGTAGCAGTAACGGTAACAAAAACTCCTAAGGAAACAGTGACCGTGGATGCAAACATTACAGCTAACACTACTTGGTCAGCTAGCAAATATTACTTGGTAAAAGGAAATATTTTTGTTCAATCAGGAGTAACTCTCACCATTGAACCAGGCACTATTATTCTTGGAGATAAAGTAACCAAAGGTGCGTTGATCGTTAATCGCGGGGCAAAGATTGAAGCTAAAGGAACAGCAGCTGCTCCAATAATATTCACATCATCTGCACCTAAAGGTTTCCGTAACTATGGCGACTGGGGTGGAGTGGTGTTGTTAGGTAAGGCAGTGAATAATCAAGCGGGTACACAAAACATTGAAGGTATTACTGCGACAGGGACAGAAAATGGCGTTTATGGCGCAGGTACAGTTACAGACGGAAGCAC
>QFQM01000363.1 GCA_003243255.1 Flavobacterium psychrophilum
AATCAGGGGGAGAAACATCAGCCGTTATCCGCGAGCGGGTTATTAAAGCGCGGGAGATGCAGGCAAACCGTTATAAAGAACATACTGGTATCTATTGCAATGCACAAATGACCAGCAAGCAACTCAAGCAAATATGTACTATAAACACAGTTGGTCAACACCTGTTAAAAACAGCCATGGATAAGCTCAATCTATCAGCGAGGGCTTACGACCGGATACTCAAAGTAAGCCGCACCATAGCCGATCTTTCCGATAGCCAGGAGATCAAGCCCGAGCATTTAGCAGAAGCGATCCAGTACAGAAGCCTTGACAGAGAAGGATGGGGCAAGTGAACGCACAAGCAGCAATCACTTATCTTTCAATAAGTTCATATAATGGTAACACACAAAGCGTATGTGGAAGGTAATTAGTTGAGGCTTCTGAAAGAAGCAGTCCAGCTACGGGTAGTTTCAACTTTCTCTGCGCTTAGGTCAGCAGCAGGGAAGAATTTAGAGAAAACCATCCTGAAGGTCTGAGCCGCTGTTTTGCGAACAATGCGCATATCCAGCCAGAAGTTAGCATTGCGGATGTAAAAAGCATCGAACTGATAACGATGAAAGATGCTTTCAAAGTTCTTGGTAGGACCACGATAGCCTTTTACCTGAGCCAGGCCGGTGATACCAGGCTTAACTGTATTTCTAAACTTATAATTCTGAACAACAGAAGAAAAGGTATTGCAATCAGAATGCATGTGAGGCCTGGGGCCTACAATACTCATGTCACCCAACAGAACATTGAAGAATTGGGGAAATTCATCGAGGTTCGATTTACGCAGGAAGTTACCTACACGCGTAATACGCTTATCGTTCTCAGTAGCTTGTTTTACATTGGCCTGATCGTTTACTACCATCGTCCTGAATTTCAGACACTTAAAGCTACGTCCCCAGCGACCTACCCTCCGTTGAACGAAGAAAACAGGCCCGGAAGAATCGAGTTTTATCAGTAAAGCAATGATGGGAAAAAGCCAGCTTAAAAGGAAAATAATAACCAGAGAAGAAAGGAAAATATCGAATACCCGCTTGAAAAAGAAGTAATTACGCTTATCAATAAGATAAGTTCTTAAGGCGGTCGTGTCAACAGGTATGCCAGTCTTCTTTTCAAAGGACTGGATTTTGGAAAAGGTCGTTATCATCATCTTTAATAATGCTTTTCCTCCCCTAAGGGAAGGCCATTCAATAATAATTTGTTTCTACTTACGCCTTTCTACGTGCAAAGAAAGCAAATTTTACCAATATTCATGTATCGCGTAAAGGCAAAAATGTTAAAATATTCACTATAGCCTTCGGTCAATCATGCATGTTCCTTCGTTGACACCCGAGGCACAGTAAACGTTGCTTTACATAGATTATTTTAGAGGATACAATTTTATACCTTATAAACCTCTGTTAGTATTACTTTAAATAACCATGCCACATATCCCATTCGATGGCATCCGGCCTTTGAAACTAATTTATCATTAGTTTTACGCCTTGTTAACAACCTCACTAATACCGTTTTAAAGGAACCCATTTATGACTGACAAAAATGTACATCCCGAGGATCAAATCAATCTGGCAGGTTTTAAAGATGTCGTTCGTTCATCCCTCAAGCTCTTCTTTAGGTTTTGCACTTTTTTGCAGGTAGTCATAGAAAAAGGCAGGTTTATTATGCTTGGTTTGGGATTAGTGGGAGGTCTGTTGGGAGCAGGCTATTACTATAGCTATAAGAAATCTTACAGGGCGTCCATGGTTTTGACCTACAACAAGCTATCCAAGAAAACATTCGCAGAGATTTTGACGCAGCTCGATTTGCTCACGGGTGGTAACGGCTACAACAAACTGGCGAGCGAATTAAATATTTCCATCAACTGTGCTAATAACATCAATGATATTAATGCCAAAAATATCTTTGATCAGCCCCTCATATCAGACACTTCCCAAAAATTGAATCAACCCTTCAAAATAGACGTTAGTTTTAAAAACACAGATTCAATAGAGACCATACAAAATGCGCTATTGAACTACTTAAACAACCGTCCTTATCTGAAAAGAATAAGAGAGGAGGAAAGAAAGATCTATTCAGAAAAACTGCTGGCAATTGAGCAGGAATTACAACGCCTCGATTCATTGAAAAACGAATTCAATCAATTTCTTTCATCTTCAAAAGTTTCCTCGACATTCTATAACAATGCAATCAACCCCGCAGAGATCTACGTCCAGTCAAATCGCCTGATAGATCAAAAAGAGACAATACAACGATCCTTGCATATTGACGAAAATACGGTGTCATTAATCGATGGATTCAAACCTTCGGCCTTATCAAGACCCCTTTCTTTAGTGCAGGTACTGCTTATCTCTACAACCCTTGGTTTTATTGCAGGATTTATTATCTCCTTTATGATCGAAACGAGAAAAAAGGTAGACAGCTATAACTAATAAATCAATGATCGGCCAACTTGTACAGAGGCAGGAAGAACACGTAAACAGACAGACCTATCAATAAGTTTGTACTGCTAAAAAAGAAAATACATTGAAAGACATTGTAGCATTGGTTTTGTATCGTCTGATTTATAATCTGGTAAAACTTGTACCTGCAACGGCCAAACCCAAAAATCTTCTGATCATAAAAACTGATGAAATTGGGGATTACATTTTGGCCAGAAACGTATTGCCTTATTTTAAAAACCCGGCAGCATTTAAAGATCACCAGCTAACAGTCATAGGCAATTCCATTTTCAAACAGCTCTATGAAAAATACGATGCATCAATAGCTGACAATATTATCTGGCTAAATAAAAAAAAGTTCAGGACAAATTTCAGTTACCGGTTCAGGATGCTTAAACAACTTAGACAGGCAGGTTACTCGGATGTAGTCAATCTCGTATACTCAAGAAGTTTCAGGGTTGACGATGTAATGGCCGCTGTTACTACAGCTTCAGAAACAGTTACGATGTCACAAACGCCGGCCTACTGGTCAAAAGCCGAAAAAGCACTCACACCCGCCTATAACTATACCAGGGTGATAGATCAAAATAACGATATGCTTTTTGACGCCATTCGTAATGCAACTTTCGTTGAACAGATAACACTACAACCTGTCCCGGCAGATATAAAGATCAACCCTGCAGAAAACATCGACAAGTATTCATTACCAGGGTCATACTTTATCATCTTTCCCGGCTCTGGCTTAAAAACCAAAAAATGGCCTCCACAGCATTTTTCAGCAGTGGCAAAGCATATTAGACTAAGATACAACCTTGAACCTGTGGTTTGTGGTGGTCCCGCCGATCGATCGGACAACCAGGAGTTCATCCAGCAGTACGGCAGTGATATTATCGATCTGACGGGCAAAACAACCTTACCCGAATTCCTTGCGGTTTTAAAAAAAGCTACCTGCCTGGTCAGCGTGGATACCGGGGCTGTACATTTAGCAGCTGCTCTAGGCTGTCCCGTCTTTGCATTGTTCAGTGGGTTACATTATGGAAGATTTTCTCCATACCCCAAAGACATTGCCCCTCATTTTTACCCGGTT
>QFQM01000364.1 GCA_003243255.1 Flavobacterium psychrophilum
TGCCATCAGGAAGAGTAATAACAGGCATGTTATATCCTTATTTGCAGTGGTGACCCACACGTAAGATCACATACAAAGAGAAAATTTATTTGTTTACAGTAAGTTGTGCAACCATCTAACCAACAATCGCTAAATTGGTACACAATCTGGTACACAAATGAAAAACTGACATCCTCAGTCCCTCACCCGGTAAAATGATGGTAACACTAAAAAAGTGGTGATTGCACCACTCTGTTTCACATTGATTCAAATTGCCTTGCATCAATGGATGCGATCGACTAAGTGAGAGCAGAACAAAGCCTTGCAAACCGATGCAAAGCTTTGTTTGTCCCGCTTTTGTCTCACCTTCTGGCATCATAGGTCGATCGATACATCTTCAGATGGTAGACTTTCTGCCTCTAAGAATTCACTGATTTTTATAATGTTAAAGCTATTTAGTCGTTATGTTTCTGTTGGTGTGCTGAATACAGCCATCCACTGGGTGTGCTTCGGTGTGATGCTCAGCTTGATAGGCATGAACCAAGCTATATCTAACCTTGTCGCTTTCTGCGTTGCGGTGACATTTAGCTTTTTTGTCAATGCCAAGTGGACATTTAAATCCAAAGCAACAACGGGCCGGTATGTAGCGTTTGTCATATTTATGGGAGCTATGGCGGCACTGACTGGTTACATTGCAGATCGCCTTCACGCGCCAGCGCTAATCACCCTGATTGCATTCTCTGGATTCAGCCTGGTAGCAGGGTTTATCTATTCAAAGTTCATTGTCTTTAGGGATATAAAATGAAAATCTCATTGGTAGTTCCGGTCTTCAATGAAGAAGCCACGATACCAATTTTCTATAAAACTGTTCGAGAATTTGAAGAGTTGAAGCCATATGAAGTGGAGATTGTTTTCATCAATGATGGAAGCAAGGATGCCACTGAGTCTATTATCAATGCCTTGTCAGTATCTGACCCGCTCGTTATGCCGTTGTCATTTACGCGAAATTTTGGCAAAGAGCCTGCTTTGTTCGCCGGGCTGGATCATGCAACAGGTGATGCAGTCATTCCAATTGATGTAGATTTGCAGGACCCAATAGAGGTTATCCCTAGACTCATTGAGAAGTGGCAGTCCGGCGCTGATATGGTGCTGGCGAAGCGAGCAGATCGCTCAACAGATGGTCGACTTAAGAGAAAGACTGCTGAATGGTTTTACAAACTTCACAACAAAATCAGCAACCCAAAAATCGAGGAGAATGTTGGCGATTTCAGGTTAATGAGCCGTGAGGTTGTCGAAAACATCAAGCAGATGCCAGAACGCAATCTGTTTATGAAAGGCGTTCTGTCTTGGGTTGGCGGCAGAACTGATGTCGTTGAATACGCCCGCGCCGAACGTGTCGCCGGTGATTCTAAATTCAACGGATGGAAGTTGTGGAATCTGGCACTGGAAGGCATCACCAGCTTCTCAACATTCCCGCTTCGCATCTGGACGTACATCGGATTAGCCGTGGCTGGCATAGCATTTATGTATGGTGCGTGGATGATATTTGACACCATGGTATTCGGTAATGCTGTTCGTGGTTATCCGTCGCTACTGGTATCGATCCTTTTCCTGGGCGGCATCCAGCTAATCGGTATCGGTGTGCTCGGTGAGTACATCGGAAGGATTTACATTGAAACAAAAGCAAGACCTAAATACATTTTAAAAACAAACAAAGATGGACGATTCAATAATGCATAAGGCGATCAATAAAAGCTGGCACGCTGGCGTTTTACTGCTTGGTTTGATGATTGGATTAATTCACCATATATATGTTTACCCATATATATTTCATGCGGATTCAGCCGCCTACCAGGTACTTTCATCAGCAATGCTGGATGAAAAATCAATCTTGCCATTTGATTTCTTTTACGGAAATCAACTTATTTTACTTAAGATAAGTCCATTTATATCTCTTGCATCAATTATTGGTTTTTCTGGGTACAAAGCATACGCGATAGGTGGGGCAATAGCGATATGTCTTTGGTTCTATATTTGTTCATTAATAACATCTAAGTATTTTGAAAGTAAAATAACTGGATTAATGTTATCTACCTGTTTATTTATACCGTTAGGGCATGATGATGTTGATTTCTTACTGGGGCAGGAGTCGCATTTATCAAACGTTGTGTTGTCTGTTCTGGCATGCCTTTCATGCTTAATGTTTGTTCAAAAAAAGAAATTTTACAATGCAATATTATTTAGCGCCGCAATAATCATCATGGCTGCAGAGTCGCCAATTAGAGCAATGATAGTAATTGCCCCTCTATCATTATTCATTGTCTCTGTGTTTAAAAATAAAATCAGCTTATTAGCTGTATTTATTACATTTATATCTTTGTTTTTTGGGGCGTTAATAAACAAACATTTACTTCTAACTCATTTTCCATTGCGCGTCGATTACGCCAGTACGGCAGTTCTGCTTGATCCAACATCAGTAATTAACAACTTCATATTAATATTACAGTCTATACTTGTTCAATCATCATCATCATGGGTTCTTGTTGGTCATGGAGCCTTGAGTTTAGCTACGCCATTTTATTTCATTGGTTTTGCATATATCATTCTATTTATTTCTGCATTGGTTTATGGTTCATGCAAGTACGTGTCAATGATATCTAACACTGACATAGAGTCATTAACAAATGATAAAATAAAACTATTGGCGTCACTTGCTTCAATAGGTTTTTTATCAGGACTTCTATTGGTTGCAAGCCTTAACCCGGACTCTGGAAGGCATATTTTTTGGGCTACATGTCTTTTGAAATTAGTTGTCTTCTATTTTATGCATTGCGTAATCTCAAATTTCATAAAAAACAACATACTATCATCATCAGTTACGGTAATAATTGCCATATTAATGTCTAGCTGGGTTCCAATTTCATATATGAATAATTTTAAATCCTTTAACTATACAAACATAGATAAGAAATCAGAAATAAACAACAAAATACTATCACTAACAAAACAGTATGGCATAAACTACATTTATGGAGAGGATTTCTGGAGGATGCAATTGCTTAACTCTTTTGATTCATCAATAAAATCATCTGAAATCATTGAGGTTAATCATGAGCATTTAGTGCCAAGAGAATGGCTATCAAGGCCTAGCTGGTATTGCCAGTCAGGGGACGTTCTTTACTATACCAAAAATGGCGACACTGACAAACTAGTCGAATCAAAACTAAAAAACACTAAGTCAGAGATTCTATATGATGGTCCTGATGGAAAGGTATGGAAGGGGCCTGTGCTGTGGGGTAAACCTTCGTGGTGTAAGTAAGTAAATGAGCCCATCCACATAAATGGATGGGCATTTTATTACGGCCACGCGTTATATCCTATTTGTTGTCCTACGGTGGCGTTACTGGTGAAGTTTGAAACTGTATTACCCACCCCAGCATTACCTACTACTGCGTAGTATTCACCGGAGTTTAATTTAATTCCGTACTGCTGACCTGCCCCCACGATTAGATACAACACTCAGTTAGTAACGTCGGAATCTTCATTCTCAGAATGACCCTTTCTCCA